>NZ_JBHVCP010000015.1:0-138018 GCF_042803315.1 Streptomyces sp. NPDC057424 | reverse complement strand
CCCTCGAGGGAGGGTGTGCGGGCCGCCGTCGTCACGCGGGCCAGAAATGCACCGGGCGGAATATCAGCTGCATCCCCACAGGGACACGGCCACACCGAGTACGGTCACGCCGACCGGCCCGCCACCGATTCCGAGCGCGCCGAGCCAGGAGACACCCAGAGAGGCAGCACATTTCCGCGCCTGGGTCTGCTGCTTGGCCGTCAGTTTCGGACCGCCGGTGAAGAAGTAGTTCTTCCCCTTATAGGTGACGCAACCGACCGAGGAAGAGCAGTACTCGCCGGGGCGTGCATCGCGGTACATCTGCTTTCCGCACCCCTGCTTGGCGGGATAGCAGTACTGGGACGTCTTGACCTTGACGCACTTGCCGGACGGTGCGCAGACGCGCTTCGTCGAGGCGGCATGGGCTGGGGTCGCCTGGCCCACGGCGAGGGTGAGCGCTACGACGACCGCGAAAAGCGCGATCACCCATCGATGAAGCGACAGCCTCTCGGATGCGTTGTTTGATATGTGCACAGTTTCCTTCCCCCGGGCAACCCTTGTTCTTCTGCGGCGCGGATCAGTGGTCGGTCTTTAATGCGTCGCAGTGCCCGTGTCACAAAGCTGGATCACCGTATCATGTACATGATCTTGTGAATGGGCGGTGAAAAGGGTGAAGGGATTCCAGCGGAAGGGGTTGTATATCCGAGTGAGGAGAGGGGTGGGGCGCTATGACGAGAGCTGCGCCGCCCGCCGCTCCATCGCCTCGCGCGCCGCGTCCTCGCTGTTGTACACCTCGCACATGTGCCGCCCGTCCGGCGTCGCCGTGTGCTCGACCTCCCAGAGGGAGACCTCCTCGCCGTCGCGCAGCAGGAACGCGTGCTCGTAGAGCGAGAAGCCCAGTCCCGCCCGGCCCGCCCGGCACGGCCGGCCGAAGGCCTGGGTGATCTGGTGCCCGGACGCCGTGGCCAGCAGGGCCGCCGTGTCCGCGCCCGGCCGGTCCGAGTTCTCCGCCCGGCGCAGTAAGCGGCGTGCGTGGTCCGCCGAGTCCTCCGCGGCGTAGGCGTGCCGGGGCGCGGGGACCGGGGACAGCTGCACCGTCACCGGCAGTTCGAAGTCCGCGGTGTCCGGCGGCAGCGGCAGCCGCGCGGTGGCGGCGCGCAGCTCCTCCTCGTCGACGTACACCTCGTGATGCGGTTCGCTGCCCGGCGCGGTGTTGTGGACGAGCTCCCAGAGCGTGAGCGCCGAGCCGTCGGTGAGCAGCCACGTGTGCCGGTACGTCTCCCGGTGCAGGCCGGCGCTGTGATGCGCGGAGTGCAGCGAACCGTCGTGCGCCAGCGCGCAGTCCAGACGCCTTATCGTCTCGTCCGGTAGCTCGAAGGAGTTCAGCGCGCGGCCGAGGAGTCGCGCGAGGTGCTCCTCCGGAGACTCGGGCGAGTCGTGGGGTTCGTACGCTGCGGTCTCGTACGGAACGCTCAAGGTTTCTCCCGGCGTTGCTGCATGTCACCTTGTGGGTGCATACCGTAGCCCCTCGGCCGGACATCATGTCCGGGAACCGAGAAAACGTACGTCCGGGAAAACGCGCGGGCCGCGCGAGAAGTTCCCGCGCGGCCCGTTCGATCCGTCAGAAACGCCAGTTGGGGTGGTCTTTCAGGGGGTCAGGAAGCGCTGCCCGAGACCCACTGGCTCCACGCCATGTTCCAGCCGTTGAGCCCGTTGTCCGGCGCCACCGTCTTGTCCGGGGAGTTCTTCACGATCACCACGTCCCCGATGAGGGAGTTGTCGTAGAACCACTTGGCGGGCGTGCTGCCTCCCGCGCCCCGGACGTCGGCGAGACCGACGCAGCCGTGGCTGGTGCCCTGGCGGCCGAAGGGCGGGTTGCCCTTGCTGTACCAGTAGTTGCCGTGGATGAACGTGCCCGACGTCGTCAGACGCATCGCGTGCGGCACGTCCGGGATGTCGTACTCACCGCCAAGGCCGACCGTCCGGCTGTTCATCCGGGTCTGGACGAACTTCTCCGAGATCACCATCTGCCCGTTGTACGTGGTGTGCTGCGCGCTGCCCGCCGAGATCGGGACCGTCTTGACGGTCTTGCCGTTCCGGACGACCGTCATGGTCTGGGTGCCGGCGTCGACCGTGGAGACCTGGGAACGGCCGACCGTGAAGGTGACCGTCTTCTTCTGCACGCCGTAGACGCCGTTCGCTCCCTCGACCCCGTCCAGGTCGATGTTCATCGTGACCTTGGAGCCGGCCTTCCAGTACTCCTGCGGCCGGAAGTCGAGCCGCTGCCCGTTGAACCAGTGCCCGACGACCTTCTGCCCGCTGCTGGAGGTGACCGTGATGTGCGACTGCACGGCCTTGCGGTCGGTGATGGCCTTGTCGAAGGTGAACGACACCGGCATGCCCACACCGACCGTCGTCCCGTTGTCCGGCGAGTACGTCCCGATGAAGCTGTTCGACGACGTCACCGTCGTGAAGATCGAGTTGGCCGCGGCCGTCCGGCCGTCCGTGTCCCGGGCGGTCGCCGATATCCGGTACTTCGTCCCGCGCTCCAGCTGCTCCTTCGGCTTCCAGACCTTGCCGTCGGAGGAGACCGAGCCCGCGACGGCCTGCCCGCTGCCCGCCACCGTCATCTTCACGTCGGTCAGCTTCCCGTCGCTGACCTTCACGCCGGTCGTGTTGATGGACGCGCCGGTCGAACCGTCCTCCGCCGAGATGGCGATCTTCGCGACGGACGTCTTGGGGCCGCCCTCGCCGCCCTTCTCGTCGTCCTTGGCGTTGGCGCTGCCACCGCAGGCGGTGAGCGTCAGGGCGCCGACCATCAGGGCGGCACAGGCCCCCAGAGTGCGCCGCGCTGAAATGTTCGGCGTTGTCACGGGCTGCTCCCAGTTCGTGTGATGTCGCGTGATCCGCTCCAGTACGTCAGGGAAGAGGGGCCGGGGAGCCGGTCGGGTTCCGTCCGTTCCCCATGAAGGCCGTCACGTGACAGAACCGCGACAAATTCCGGCTCCGCTGTGGATGTGCCGAGCGCCGCAGGCCTGTTCAGCGGCCCGCGTACAACTCCCCGTACGACGGCCACGCCCCGCCCGGACCGTCCACCGTCTCCGCGGCCCGTACGGCCCGGACGATCGCGCGCGTCACCATGTCCGCGCCCGCCGCGAGGATCTCGTTCAGGGCGAGCGGGTTCACCTCGTCCAGGGCGCGGTCCCCCGTCGCCAGCGCGAACACCGTGTCCCCGTCGTTGAGGAGATGCACCGGACGCACCGCGCGGGCGACGCCGTCGTGCGCCGTGCCGGCCAGCTTCTGTGCCTGCGCCTTGGACAGATCCGCGTCCGTGGCGACCACCGCGAGCGTGGTGTTGAGCGGCGGCGGCGCACTCCTCGCGGCCGTCTCCGCCAGACGCCGCTGCGCAGCCGCGTGGACCTCCGCCTGCGGGTACTCCACCCGTCCCTGGAACAACTCCCCGTACAGCACCCCCGTTTCCGGATCCACCGTCGATCCCGCCGCGTTGGCCACCGCCAGCGCGGCCACCGTGATCCCCGAGCCGAGCACCGTGCTCGCGCCGCCGATGCCACCCTTCATCACCCCGGTCACCGCTCCCGTGCCCGCGCCCACGCACCCCTCGGGCACCGCCGCACCGAACTCGCTCGCCGCGGCGGCCTCGACCGCGGCCCGGCCGGTCGCCGCGTCCGGCCGGGCCCGGAAGTCGCCGCCCCGTCCCAGGTCGAAGACACAGGCGGCGGGCACGACCGGCACGACATGCGCCGGGTCCGCCCCGACACGGATCCCGCGCCCCCGTTCCTCCAGCCAGGCCATCACCCCCGACGCGGCGTCGAGCCCGTACGCGCTGCCGCCGGTCAGTACGACCGCCTCCACCTTCCGCACCACGTTGCGCGGATCCAGCGCGTCCGTCTCCTTGGTGCCGGGCCCGCCGCCCCGTACGTCCACAGCGGCCACGGCTCCGCCCTCCGGGGCGAGCACGACCGTGGTGCCGGTGAGCCAACCGCCGCCGATGCGTGTCGCGTGCCCCACTCGCAGGCCGGGGACATCCGTCAGTGCGTCAACTGTCATGGGGCACAGTCTCGTCCAGCCGCGGGCTCCGGCGGGGGCACCGAGCCGGTGGGCGCCGCGTCAGCCTGTCGACGGTCGTGCGGACCGGATCTCGAGTCCCCTCACCCGGCCCCCGTCGCCGACCCGCCCTTCCTCACGGCCGGCCGCGCGGCCAGGGTCTCTCCGGCCGCTACCGACAGCGCGCAGACGACACCCGCCGCGAACACCGCCCAGTGCCCCAGGAACGTGCAGCAGATCACCAGCAGGGCCGTCGTCGGCAGCACCAGCTGCCGGGTGATGCCCCGCTTGAAATGGCGCGAGTGCAGGGCCCACACGGTGAGCAGGTACAGGGCCGTCGGAAGCGTCACCGCCGACGACGCCGCCAGCGTCGAGAGGTGCGCCTTGCCGGTCGTCTGCTCCACCGCCACCTCCAGCCCGGCCCCGATCGCCGCCGCCGAGGCGAACACCAGGTAGTGGCCGTAGCCCCACAGGAACGCCTGCCGGTTGGACCGCAGATGACCGTGGACGGGGACCGCGAAGTAGATCCACCACGCGGCGAAGACGACCAGCAGCCCGCCCGCCGCGATGGGGAGGAGCTCGCCCAGGGCGTCGTTCTCGTCGATACCGGACTTCACCGCGATCGTGGCCGCCGCGATCGTCTCGCCGAGCACGATGATGGTGAACAGCCCGTACCGCTCCGCGATGTGGCGGGGGTGCCAGGACGTGCTGTGGCCCCTCTCCGCGAAGGGCGGCACGCACATCTCCAGCAGCGCCATCACCAGGAACCACCAGGGCCGGGCCCCCTCGGGCAGGAACAGCAGCCCCAGCCAGCCGGCCTGGCACGCCAGCACGCCGCCGGCGTAGCGCAGGGCCGTCGTGCGCTCCGGGCCCTCGGTGGATGCGGCCGCCCGCAGCCACTGCGCCGCCAGGGCCACCCGCATGATCACGTAGCCCAGCCAGACCACGAGGTACTCGTGCTCCTGGAACGCCCGCGAGACCCCCGCCGCGAGGACCAGCACACCCGCGATCTGCACCAGCGTGACGACCCGGTAGAGGACGTCGTCGTTGTCGTACGCCGAGGCGAACCAGGTGAAGTTCATCCACGCCCACCACAGGGCGAAGAACACCATGGCGTAGTCGAGGACCCCCTCGCCCGCGTGTCCCTCGGCGACGGAGTGCACCAGCTCGATGCCCGCTTGGGCGACGGCCACGACGAAGCACAGGTCGAAGAAGAGCTCCAGCGGCGAAGTCGTCCGGTGTGCCTCGTCGCGGCCACGGGCCCGAAGCCTGCGCAGCGGTCCCCGGCCGCCGCCGGGCACGTCGGAGGGGACGGGCGGGGGAGCGGGGCTGGACGTCATGCGTCCCAGCACAGCAGAAGGCGCTGGGATTTTCTCCGTGACCGTACCCTGGTTGCATGAGTACCGTCCCCGGCCCCGAGCCGCGCGAGCCGAAGCCCGCGCTGGTCTTCGACGACCCGCTCGACCAGCAGTCCTCGGACGACACCGACCGTGGCTGGGGTGAGCGCACCGACTCCGGCGGCAGTGCGGCGGACCTCAAGCGCTTCCTGGACGAGAAGCCGCCCCACCACCTCTGAACCGGCCGGGCGGCCTTCCGAGCCGCCCAGGCCGTTGCCGGCGGTGCCGTTACTGCCGGTCGTGGCCCGAGCCGCGCTGGGCGATCAGCGCGTCCCGGATCTCCTTCAGCACCTCCAGTTCGGTCACCTCCATGACCTCCTGCGCGCCTTCCTTCGCCTTCCGGCGGGCCTCCTGCCGGGCCAGGTACTTCGCCATGGGCAGGACCATCAGGAAGTAGACGACCGCCGCGGTGATCACGAAGCTCAGGGCGGCACCGAGAACGGAACCCCACAGGATCTGGATGCCCTGCTCGTTCTCGCAGGTCGAGCTCAGGCACGAGCTGTAGTGGTCGAGGTTCTTGGTCCCGATGGCGCCGACGACCGGATTGATGATCCCCTTCACCACGGCGTTGACGATGTTGGTGAAGGCAGCACCGATCACCACCGCCACCGCCAGATCGACGACGTTCCCGCGCATCAGGAAGGCCTTGAAGCCCTCCCAGACACTCGGATCCTTCTTCTCGCTCACCTGGGGGCCTCTCCTCGTACGAGCAGCTTGTGGAACAAAACGCTCCGCAACCTACGGCACCGTTGGGCCGAACCGAGGACCTGGGTCCCTCTGATGAAGGACTTGACGGGACCGCGCGCGTCACCACAGCGTCAGCGCCAACCGTCCGGTGACACCCGCCCCGGCCAGCCGCGCGGCGGTGGCCCGCGGTACCGACAGCACGACCAGCGCCCCGCTGTCGCCCGCGCCCTCCACCGGCTCCGGCACCTTCGTCACCCTGGCACCGCGCGCGACCGTCCGGGCCTCACCGCCCGGCCCCGTCTCCTCGGCGGCGATGACGTCGACCCGGTCGCCGGGCCGCAGCAGCCGCACCGCGGCCGCGTCGGCGATCCGGACCGGGGCCGTCACCGACCCGGTGGCACGGCGTGGGTGCGCGGCCTGCTCCCCGGGCGCCGAGGCCGTGTGCACGGGAGGCCGCGCCCGGGGATGACCACGAGCCCCGTCGGCATCGCGCGGTCCCGCCGCCACGAGTGCCGTCGCGGTGACCGCGAGCCCGACGGCCACGGCCCGCCGCCGGTGCCGGACGAGCCGGCCGGAGCGGTTGCCGCCGCGCACGCGTACCGGGTCGAACCGCGGCACCTCACGGGTCGCGGGCACCTCGGCGCCGGGCGGGCACGAGGCGAGCGACCAGGAGGGAGACGAGGACACGACCGAGGAACGAGAGAGGGACACGGAGACCACCACCTGCGACGAGGGACCGGCTTGCGCTCCCCACGATGAGGCCTCGCGCCACCGCCCGCTCCGGCCTGTGGACCCACCGCCGGCCTGTGGACAACTCCCTCACCCGAACCGCACGTTCCGCCCGGGTCACCACCACCGTGGCCGCCGCCACCGTGGCCGCCGCCACCCCACGGCCCCCGCCCGGCCGCCCGACCCCTACGGCAGCGCGAACCCCGGATCCATCCCACCCAGCGCACTCACACACAGACAGTCCCGCTCGCCCTCCCCGGGCAGCCCGGCCACCGCGTCGAACAGCACCCCCCGCAGCCGATCCACATTCGCGGCGAACACCCGCAGCACCTCGTCGTGCGAGACGCCCTCACCGGTCTCGGCACCCGCGTCGAGGTCGGTGACGAGGGTCAGGGACGTGTAGCAGAGCTCCAGTTCACGGGCGAGCGCCGCCTCGGGGTGGCCGGTCATGCCCACCACCGACCAGCCCTGTGCCTGGTGCCACAACGATTCCGCACGCGTCGAGAAGCGCGGCCCCTCGACCACGGCCAGCGTGCCGCCGTCCACCGGCTCCCAGTCCCGGCCGCGCGCCGCCTTCAGCGCGACCGCGCGACCGGTGGGGCAGTAGGGGTCGGCCAGCGACACATGCACCACGTTCGGCAGGGAGCCGTCGGGCAGCGGCAGCCCGTCGAAGTAGGTGCCGGCGCGGGACTTCGTGCGGTCGACCAGCTGGTCCGGCACCAGCAGTGTGCCCGGCCCGTACTCGGGGCGCAGGCCGCCCACGGCGCACGGGGCGAGGACCTGGCGCACGCCGACCGAGCGCAGCGCCCACAGGTTGGCCCGGTAGTTGATCCGGTGCGGCGGAAGGTGGTGGCCCCGTCCGTGCCGGGGCAGGAAGGCGACCCGTCGGCCGGCGACCTCACCGAGGAACAGGGAGTCGCTGGGCGGCCCGTACGGGGTGTCGACCTGGATCTCGGTCACGTCGTCGAGGAAGGAGTAGAACCCCGAGCCGCCGATCACGCCGATCCCGGCGCCTGCCTGGTCCGTCACGTTCGCCTTGTTCGCCATGCCCGCACCCTAACCGCACGCGCAGACGCCGAGGACCCCGTCGCCCGGAGGCGACAGGGTCCCGTAAGAATCAGGCCTCAGGCGGCGGTGGTGCTGCTGCTGGAGGAGCTGCCGGCGCTCGACGAGGAGGTCGAACCGGAGGTCGACGAGCCGGAGTCGGAGGACGACGAGCCCGAAGAGCCGGAGCCGGACGACTTCGCCGCCGGGGAGCTGCTCGACGAGGAGCCGCGGCTGTCGTTCCGGTAGAAGCCGGAGCCCTTGAAGACAATGCCGACGGCCGAGAACACCTTCTTCAGGCGGCCCTGGCAGCCGGGGCACTCGGTGAGCGCGTCGTCGGTGAACTTCTGCACCGCCTCGAGGCCCTCGCCGCACTCGGTGCACTGGTACTGGTAGGTCGGCACTGTCTTCCTCCTGGCACTCTCACTCGATGAGTGCTAACGACGATCCATAGTGACGTATTCCGGCCGCTCAGTCCACTGCCACCGGCACGCGGTGACCCACGCCACGTGCGACGGTCCGGCCGCCGGCTCGTGCCACCAGCCGGGACCGCAGTGCCAGGAGGGTCACCAGGGCCAGCACCGTGCCGCCCATCGGCACCAGGAAACCGGCGCCCGTCCAGAAGCGGTCCTCGAGCTGTCCGGCGGCCGTGACGGCGGCGGCCTGGCCGAGCGCGACCGCCCCGGTCAGCCAGGTGAAGGCCTCGGTGCGGGCGCCGGCCGGCACCAGGCTGTCGACCAGGGTGTAGCCGGTGATCAGGGCGGGCGCGATGCACATGCCGACCAGCAGGCCGAGGCCGGCGAGGACCAGCACCGAGTGGGCGGCCCACAGGCCCGACGCGGTGAGGGCGAGCGCCGTGTAGGCGATGACCAGGCGCCGCTGGGGGGCCGCCTTCCAGGCGATCGCGCCGCAGACCACGCCGGAGAGCATGTTGCCCGCGGCGAAGACGCCGTAGAGGACTCCGTTCAGGCCCGGTTCGCCGATCGACTCGGTGTACGCGGCCAGTGAGACCTGCATGCCGCCGAAGACGGTGCCGATGCCCAGGAAGGTCACGATCAGCACGCGCACCCCTGGGACGCGCAGTGCCGAAGCGTGCTCCACGCGCGCGTGCCCGCCGGCGGCGACCGAGGGCTGAGTGCTCTTCTGCGCGGCGAACAGCAGGCCGCCGATCAGGGTCAGCGAGGCCTCCGTGACGAGTCCGGCGGCCGGGTCGACGGCCGTGCACAGGGCGGTGGCCAGCAGGGGTCCGACCACGAAGGTCAGTTCGTCGGTGACGGACTCGAAGGCCGCCGCGGTGGTCATCAGCGGTGAGTCCTTGAGCTTCACGCCCCAGCGGGCCCGCACCATCGGACCGACCTGCGGCACCGAGGCACCGGTCGGGACGGCCGCCACGAACACCGCCCACAGCGGCGCGTCCAGCAGCGCGAGCGCCGTGAGCGTCAGCCCGGACAGCGCGTGCAGCAGCACTCCGGGGATCAGTACGGTGCGCTGCCCGTAGCGGTCGGCGAGGCGGCCGCTGTAGGGGGCGAACAGGGCCATGGAGACACCGGTGGCGGCCGCGACGGCACCCGCCGCTCCGTACGAGCCGGTGGTGTGCTGCACCAGCAGCACGATGGAGATGGTCAGCATCGCGAACGGCTGACGTGCCGCGAAGCCGGGGAGCAGGAACGTCCAGGCGCCGCGGGTGCGCAGCAGCCGGCCGTATCCCGGGCGGGCGGAAGACGTCGGGTTCTCCGACGCCTTCGAGGTGACCGTGGACGCCACGGCCCGTGCCTTTCTGCCGCCTGGTAGCGCGGCCCCGTAGCGGGCGGCGCCGAGAGCTGTCCTCTTGCGCGGAACTGCGGTAGATGCCGGGGCCCGGTGAGGAGGGGTGTCCCGACCGCCATACGGTCGCGCCAGCTCTGCGTCAGGCAGAGTTGGTTCGATCTGAGTAACGCCTTCATCGTACAGGGATCAAAGGGTGCCTGCCTGTGAAAGTGAGCACCATGGGCCTGCCTGCCCTGCCATTCCCAAACGGTGCAAAACACCCCTCAGCGGCTCGCACCGTCCGTCCCCAGCCAGCCCGCCAGCTTGCCGCCGTACCCCACGGCCCGCAGCCGGCTCTCGGTCGCGTCCCGGACGGGGTCCGTGGCGACCACGAGGAGCTCGTCCCCTCGCTGCAATATCGTCGTCGGCAGGGGAACGAAGGACTCACCCCCACGCACGATGAGCGTCACGGCCGCGCCGTGCGGCAGCCGCAGCTCGGCCACCTCCACGCCGTGCATCTTCGATCCGCCGGGGATCGCCACGGACAGCAGGTGCCCGCGCAGCCGCTCCAGTGGGGCCGACTCGATGCCGAGGTCGGCGGCCTCCGAACCGTCGCCGAGGTGCAGCTTGCGGCCCAGCCAGGGCAGCGTCGGTCCCTGGACGAGGGTGTAGACGACGACCAGGATGAAGACCATGTTGAAGATCCGGCGGCTGGCGTCCAGGCCCGCCACCATGGGGATCGTCGCCAGAATGATGGGCACGGCCCCGCGCAGGCCCGCCCAGGACATCAGGGCCTGCTCCTGCCACGGCACCCGGAACGGCGACAGGCAGAACATCACACTCAGCGGGCGCGCCACCATCGTCAGCACCAGCCCGATGACCAGTGCGGGCACGATGTCGTCGCCCAGATCGTGCGGGGTGACCAGCAGGCCGAGCAGGACGAACATGCCGATCTGGGCCATCCAGCCCAGCCCGTCGGCGAACCCGCGCGTGGCCGGCCAGTGCGGCAGTCGCGCGTTGCCCATGACCATCGCGGCGAGATACACCGCGAGGAAGCCGCTGCCGTGGGCCAGCGCGCCCGCCGCGTACGCCACCACGGCGATCGCCATGACGGCGATCGGGTAGAGGCCGGAGGCGGGCAGCGCCACGTGCCTGAGGCCCAGGGAGCCCAGCCAGCCCACCGCGAGCCCGATGGCCGCGCCGATGGCCAGCTCCAGCAGGATCACGCCCAGGAGCACGTACCAGTGGTCGACCGGTCCGGCCGTGGACAGGGACACCACGAGGATGACGACGGGCGCGTCGTTGAAGCCGGACTCCGCCTCCAGTGTTCCCGTCACGCGCGCGGGCAGCGGGATCTTGCGCAGCACGGAGAACACGGCCGCCGCGTCGGTCGAGGAGACGACCGCCCCGATGATGAGCGCCTGCCGCCACTCCAGCCCGACCAGGTAGTGAGCGGCCGAGGCCGTGACCCCGACGCTCACCGCCACGCCCGCCAGCGCCAGCACGGAGGCGGCCGGCAGAGCCGGTTTGATCTCCTTCCACTTCGTGCCCAGGCCACCCTCGGCCAGGATCACGACCAGGGCCGCGTACCCGATGACCTGGGTCAGTTCGGCGTTGTCGAAGTGGATGTCCCCGATGCCGTCCTGGCCCATCGCGACGCCGATGCCCAGGTACACGAGCAGGCTGGGGAGCCCGCTGCGCGAGGAGATCCGTACCGCTGCGACGGCGACGAGCAGGACGAGCGAGCAGACGAGCAGGAGCTGGTTGAGGTGGTGGACAGTCAGCGGCCGAATCCTTCCCTGGCCCGCACGCACGCGCGCGTGGGCTCACGTACATCGCACATGAAGCTGTGGCGCATCGCGCCAACTACTTCGTTACCTTACCTAACTCTTGACGATTTCTTGACGCTTGCGGAGGCAAGATCGAACGTCAGTCCGTGCCGGTTCCCGACTCCGCGTCAAGGGGCGCAAGGCCCTGCGCCTATCGTTGCTCCAGCGCTCAGTTAAAAGCACAGCCGAACCTGCCGCTCGCGTTAGGACAGCAAGGACAGCGATGCCCCCCAACACCACCGCCTCCACGGGTCAGCAGCCCGGCAAGTCCGGCAGGAGAAAGGGGCGTAAAGCCCGCCTTATCGTGCTCGTCCTGGTGCTGGCCCTCATCGGGGGCGTGGCCTATGGGTCGTACTGGTCCATCAGTACCGTCCGAGCCTCCTTCCCGCAGACCAAGGGCACCCTCACGCTGAAGGGCCTGTCGGGTCCCGTCGAGGTCAAACGCGACAACTACGGCATCCCGCAGATCTACGCCTCCTCCGACGCGGACCTGTTCATGGCGCAGGGCTACGTCCAGGCGCAGGACCGGTTCTACGAGATGGACGTCCGCCGTCACATGGCCTCCGGGCGGCTGTCGGAGATGTTCGGCAAGAGCCAGGTCGACAACGACGAGTTCCTGCGCACCCTCGGCTGGGACCGGGTCGCCGAGCAGGAGTACGACACCAAGCTGTCGGCCGCCACGAAGAAGTACCTCCAGGCGTACGCCAAGGGAGTCAACTCCTACCTCCAGGGCAAGGACGGCGAGGACGTCTCCCTCGAGTACGCGGCCCTGGGCTTCACCAACGACTACAAGCCGCAGGCGTGGACCCCGGTCGACTCGATCTCCTGGCTGAAGGCCATGGCCTGGGACCTGCGCGGCAACATGCAGGACGAGATCGACCGCGCCCTGCTCACCAGCCGCCTCGGCCCGAAGCAGATCGCCGACCTGTACCCGCGGTACCCGTACAGCCGGAACAAGGCGATCGTCCAGGAGGGCCAGTACAGCGAGCTGGCGGGGGCGTTCGAGCAGGGCGGCACGTCCGGCACGTCCGGCACGTCCGGGACGAACGGCACGTCCGGGACGAACGGCACGTCCGGGACGAACGGCACGTCCGGCACGTCCGGGACGAACGGAACCGGCGGTGCCTCCACCGGCGCCGCGGGCACGGGGTCCGGCACGTCCGGCACGAGCGGCACCGCCTCCGGCGCCTCGGGCACCGGGGACCTGGACAGCCAGCTCGGCGGCCTGACCCGGGTCCTGGACGACCTCCCGCCGGCCGTCGGCGTGAACGGCGACGGTATCGGTTCCAACTCCTGGGTCGTCGGCGGGAAGTACACCATCACCGGCAAGCCACTGCTGGCCAACGACCCGCACCTGTCGCCCTCCCTGCCCTCCGTCTGGTACCAGATGGGCCTGCACTGCCGCAGCGTCTCCAGCGCGTGCCAGTACGACGTCAGCGGCTACACCTTCGCCGGCATGCCCGGCGTGATAATCGGCCACAACCAGGACATCGCCTGGGGCATGACCAACTCCGGCGTCGACGTCACGGACCTCTACCTGGAGAAGATCACCGGCGACGGCTACCTGTACGACGGCAAGGTCAAGCCCTTCGAGACGCGTGAGGAGACCATCAAGGTCGCCGGGGGCGAGTCCAAGAAGATCGTCGTACGGCAGACCGAGGACGGGATGCCCCTGCTCTCGGATCGCTCCGACGAACTCGTGAAGGTCGGCAAGAAGGCCACCGTCGACACCGCCGCACCCGACCGAGGCGACGGCTACGGAGTAGCGCTGCGCTGGACCGCCCTGCAGCCCGGTACCACCATGGACGCCGTCTTCGCCATGAACAAGGCGAAGAACTGGACCGACTTCCGCAAGGCCGCCGCGCAGTTCGAGGTGCCCTCGCAGAACCTGATCTACGCCGACAGCGAGAACAACATCGGCTACACGCTGCCGGGGAAGATCCCCATGCGCGCGCAGAGCGACGCCGGCTCCGTCCCGGCGCCCGGCTGGGACCCCGAGTACCGCTGGTCCGGCTACATCCCGCAGGACGCGCTGCCCTACGAGTACAACCCGGACCGCGGCTACATCGTCACCGCCAACCAGGCCGTGATCGACGCGGACAAGTACCCGTACACGCTCACCGCGGACTGGGGCTACGGGGCGCGCAGCCAGCGGATCACCGACCTGATCCAGTCGAAGACCAAGGACGGCGGCAAGGTCTCCACGGACGACATGCGCCAGATGCAGCTGGACAACAGCAGCGAGATCGCCCGGCTGCTGGTGCCCACGCTGCTGAAGATCGACCCCGAGAACAAGGACGTCCGCGAGGCGCAGAAGCTCCTGGAGGGCTGGGACTACACCCAGGACGCCGACTCCGCGGCGGCGGCGTACTTCAACGCGGTCTGGCGCAACATCCTCAAGCTCGCCTTCGGTAACAAGCTGCCCAAGGAGCTGCGGCCCAAGGGCCAGTGCCTGTGGGTCAAGCCGGTCAACACCACCGGTCCCGCCGACGAGGCCGAGGAGGTCCGCGAGTGCGGCCAGCGCGACCCCGACCAGGCGCAGCCGGACGGCGGTGACCGCTGGTTCGAGGTGGTGCGCAAGCTGATGAACCAGCCGGACAGCGACTGGTGGAAGACGTCCGAGGTGGGCACCCGCCCCGGCGCCGACAACCGCGACGAGCTGTTCAAGCGGGCCATGATCGATGCCCGCTGGGAGCTGACCGCCAAGCTGGGCAAGGACATCGACTCCTGGAGCTGGGGCCGGCTGCACCGCCTGTTCCTGAACAACCAGACCCTCGGCACCGCGGGTCCCGAATTCATCCGGTACGCCCTCAACCGCGGCCCCTGGGAGCTCGGCGGCGGCGAGGCCACGGTCAACGCGACCGGCTGGAACGCGGCCGGCGGCTACGGGGTGGTGTGGGTGCCGTCCATGCGGATGGTGGTGAACCTCGGCGACCTCGACAAGTCGAAGTGGATCAACCTCACCGGCGCCTCGGGGCACGCCTACAGCGCCCACTACGTCGATCAGACCGACAAGTGGGCCGACGGTGAACTGCTGCCGTGGTCCTTCTCGGACCAGGCGGTCGAGAAGAGCACGACCGACAAGCTGGTGCTCGAACCGTGAGCCACCAACGCAAGTAGGACGAGCGGCCCTCCACGCGTGCGTGGAGGGCCGCTTCGCGTCAGGACTCCTGGCTGAAGCGCCGTACGCCCGACGGTGTCACCACCGCGTGCACGGGCCGGTCGTGCGGCTCCTCCGGGACGCGCGCGACGACCTCGGAGTCGTACAGCAGCACCACCAGGGCCGGATGGGTCCCCGCCCGTTCCAGCCGTGCCAGGACCCGGTCGTACGAGCCGCCGCCCCGCCCGAGCCGCATCCCGCGCGAGTCGACCGCGAGCCCCGGCAGCAGCACCGCGTCGGCGTCGGTCACGGCGTCCGGCCCGAGGCGCTCGCCCGCGGGTTCGAAGAGGGCCATCCTGCCGCCGTGTTCGACACGCGCCAGGGAGCCCTCGCCCTCGTACGCGCCCCAGTCCAGGTCGTTGTCGGGCAGCAAGGCGGGCAGCAGCACGCGCACGCCCCGGGCGCGCAGGGCGTCCAGGAGCGCGAGCGTGCCAGGTTCACTCCCCACCGAGACGTACGCCGCCACCGTCCCGGCCCGCCCCAACTCGGACAGCTCCAGCGCCCGCCCGGCGAGCGCGGCCGACGTTTCCCGCAGGTCATCCGCCGTCAACCTGTTCCTCACCGCGAGGATCTCGCGGCGCAAACTCCGCTTGTCAGGCTCGCCCGGACGTGCGATAGGCCTCAATGGTTGCTCCCGAACTATGGCAATACGCTCATACGAGCGCCTATGAACCGGAGCCGCAGATTCCATGCAAAGGCACCGGATAGGGTGGCACACATGACTCAGCACCCTCGGATCAGCAAGGCTGTCATTCCCGCAGCAGGCCTCGGCACCCGGTTCCTCCCGGCCACCAAAGCCACCCCCAAGGAGATGCTGCCGGTCGTGGACAAGCCCGCGATCCAGTACGTGGTCGAGGAGGCCGTCGCCGCGGGTCTCGACGACGTCCTCATGGTGACAGGCCGCAACAAGCGCCCCCTCGAGGACCACTTCGACCGCAACTACGAGCTGGAGTCGGCCCTGCAGAAGAAGGGCGACGCCGGCCGTCTCGCCAAGGTGCAGGAGTCCAGCGACCTCGCGACCATGCACTACGTCCGCCAGGGCGACCCCAAGGGCCTCGGCCACGCCGTCCTGTGCGCCGCCCCGCACGTGGGCGAAGAGCCCTTCGCGGTCCTCCTCGGCGACGACCTCATCGACCCCCGCGACCCGCTGCTGCAGCGCATGGTCGAGGTCCAGGAGCAGCGCGGCGGCAGCGTCATCGCGCTCATGGAGGTCGCCCCGGAGCAGATCCACCTCTACGGCTGCGCGGCCGTGGAGACCACCGAGGACAGCGACGTCGTCCAGATCAGCGGCCTCGTCGAGAAGCCCGACCCGGCCGACGCCCCGTCCAACTACGCCATCATCGGCCGCTACGTCCTCGACCCGCACATCTTCGACATACTGCGCCGGACCGAGCCGGGCCGCGGCGGCGAGATCCAGCTCACCGACGCCCTGCAGCAGCTCGCGGAAGACGAGAAGATCGGCGGCCCGGTGCACGGCGTCGTCTTCAAGGGCCGCCGCTATGACACCGGCGACCGCGGTGACTACCTGCGTGCCATTGTCCGACTCGCATGCGAACGTGAAGACCTGGGCCCGGACTTCCGGACCTGGCTTCGCAGTTACGTAGCCGAGGAGATGTAGCACGTTGAGCAGCGCCGCGCCCCGCGTCACCGGCCAGGACCACGCGAGCCCCGACCCCCTGTGGTCGGTGGACGAGCACCTGGAGGACATCCTCGCCACCGTCCGGCCCCTGGAACCCATCGAGCTGCACCTGCTCGACGCCCAGGGCTGCGTCCTCGTCGAGGACATCACGGTGCCGGTGTCCCTGCCGCCCTTCGACAACAGCTCGATGGACGGCTACGCGGTACGGGTCGCGGACGTGGCGGGCGCGAGCGAGGAGTTCCCGGCGGCCCTGGAGGTCGTCGGGGACGTCGCCGCGGGCCAGGCCGAGCTGCTCCACGTGGGCCCCGGCCAGGCCGCCCGCATCATGACCGGCGCCCCGCTGCCGCCCGGCGCGGAGACGGTCGTGCCCGTCGAGTGGACCGACGGCGGGCTCGGCGAGGGCCCGGTGCGCGGCATGCGCGCCCGCAGCCTCGG
Source organism: Streptomyces sp. NPDC057424 (assembly GCF_042803315.1). Taxonomy (NCBI): domain Bacteria; kingdom Bacillati; phylum Actinomycetota; class Actinomycetes; order Kitasatosporales; family Streptomycetaceae; genus Streptomyces; species Streptomyces sp. NPDC057424. The sequence continues at coordinate 121,308 of NZ_JBHVCP010000015.1, read as the reverse complement.
CCCCGAGGGCGCCACCGGGCACGTGCACGTGTACCGCCCGGCCGAGGCACGCGCGCACGTGCGCGCCAAGGGCAGCGACGTGAAGGCCGGCGACCGGGCCCTCGAGGCCGGCACGATCCTCGGCCCGCCCCAGATCGGCCTGCTCGCCGCGATCGGCCGCGGCACCGTCCGCGTACGCCCGCGCCCGCGCGTGGTGGTGCTCTCCACCGGCAGCGAACTCGTCCAGCCGGACACGGAACTGGGCACCGGTCAGATCTACGACTCCAACAGCTTCGCCCTCACCGCCGCCGCCCGTGACGCCGGCGCCATCGCCTACCGGGTGGGCGCCGTCGCCGACGACGCCGAGACCCTGCGCTCCACCATCGAGGACCAGCTGGTCCGTGCCGACCTGATGGTCACCACGGGCGGCGTGAGCGTCGGGGCGTACGACGTGGTCAAGGAGGCGCTGTCCCACGTCGGTGACGAGGACGAGGCCGGCAGCGGCATCGACTTCCGCAAGATCGCCATGCAGCCCGGCAAGCCCCAGGGCTTCGGCTCCATCGGCCCCGACCACACCCCGCTGCTGGCCCTGCCCGGCAATCCGGTGTCGTCGTACGTCTCCTTCGAACTGTTCGTCCGCCCCGCGATCCGCACCCTCATGGGCCTGCGGGACGTCCACCGCCCGACGACCCGGGCGACGCTGACCGCCGACAAGGCGCTGACCTCCCCGAAGGGCCGCCGCCAGTTCCTGCGCGGCATGTACGCCGACGGCAAGGTCACCCCGGTCGGCGGCGCCGGCTCCCACCTGGTCGCGGCCCTCGCCCAGGCGGACGCCCTGATCACCGTCCCCGAGGACACCGAATCCGTCGAGCCCGGCACCCAGGTGGAGGTGGTCCTGCTCGGCTGAGAGCCGCTGGTTGGGGGTACCGTGTCGCGCACAACAGGCCCGTGCGCCGCACCGCGTCGGGCCCGGACCGGGAGCGCCACACAGCATGAGCACGCAGGACCCACCCCCGCAGGACGGCCCTACACAGGACCGGCTGACGCACATCGACGAGGCCGGCGCCGCCCGCATGGTCGACGTGTCGGAGAAGGACGTGACCGCCCGCACCGCCCGCGCCAGCGGACGCGTCCTCGTCTCGCCCCGCGTGATCGAGCTGCTGCGCGGCGAGGGCGTTCCCAAGGGCGACGCCCTCGCGACCGCGCGGATCGCCGGGATCATGGGTGCCAAACGGACCCCCGACCTGATCCCGCTCTGTCACCCGTTGTCGGTGTCCGGTGTGAAACTGGACCTGTCGGTCGCGGACGACGCCGTGGAGATCCTGGCCACCGTGAAGACGACGGACCGCACGGGTGTCGAGATGGAGGCCCTCACCGCGGTCTCCGTCGCCGCGCTCACCGTGATCGACATGGTCAAGGCGGTCGACAAGGGAGCGGTCATCACAGACGTGCGGGTGGAGGAGAAGACAGGCGGCAAGTCGGGCGACTGGAGCCGGGCATGACGTATCGCGCTCTCGTGGTCACGGCATCCAACCGGGCCGCTGCCGGGATCTACGAGGACAAGGGCGGCCCGCTGGTCTCGGCCGGGCTGAAGGGCTTCGGCTTCGAGGTCGACGGCCCGCAGGTCGTCCCCGACGGCGACCCGGTGGAAGCCGCCCTGCGCGCCGGTGTCGACGCCCGCTACGACGTCATCGTCACCACCGGCGGCACGGGCATCTCGCCCACCGACCGCACCCCCGAGGCGACCCGCCGCGTGATCGACCACGAGGTGCCGGGCATCGCCGAGGCCATCCGGGCGTACGGCCGGGAGAAGGTGCCGACTGCGGCGCTCTCCCGGGGCCTGGCCGGAGTGGCGGGCGGCACGCTGATCGTCAACCTGCCCGGCTCCAGCGGCGGCGTGAAGGACGGCCTTGCCGTCCTGGAGCCGCTGCTCGTCCACGCCGTCGAGCAGCTCCGGGGCGGCGACCACCCCAGACCCGGCAGTGGGGGTGCGAGCTGAACAGCCCATCCTGGCCCGTGGAACTGGTGGACGGCGACATCGTCCTCAGGCCGATAAAGCTGCGCGACCAGCGGGCATGGCGCGAGGTCAACCGGCGCAACCGTGACTGGCTGCGCCCCTGGGAGGCGACGATTCCGCCGCCCACGCCCGGCGGGCCGATGACGCACCGCCCGACCTTCCGCCAGATGGTCCGCCACCTGAGGTCGGAGGCGAACGCGGGCCGGATGCTGCCCTTCGTCATCGAGTACCAGGGTCGGCTGGTCGGGCAGTTGACGGTCGCCGGGATCACCTGGGGCTCGATGTGCTCGGGCCACGTCGGCTACTGGGTGGACGAGGCGGTGGCCGGCCGCGGCGTGATGCCGACGGCGGTGGCGCTCGTCACGGACCACTGTTTCCGCACCGTCGGGCTGCACCGCGTCGAGGTCTGCATTCGCCCGGAGAACGGGCCCAGCCGCCGGGTCGTGGAGAAACTCGGATTCCGTGAGGAGGGTCTGCGGCCGCGATATCTCCACATCGACGGGGCCTGGCGCGACCATCTCGTCTTCGCCCTCACGGCGGAAGAGGTGCCGGACGGGTTGCTGAGGCGCTGGCACCGGGCACGATCGCAGAGTAATCCGGGAATGCGGCACCACCCCGGAAATTGAATAAGTGTTCGAAATTGATCGACTGGTGACCGTCTCAGGGCAATGAATTCCCGGCCTGGGCGGTCTGCTGATCGGATCGATCACAAGAAAAGTTCGAAATATCAGCCAGATCGTGCGACACACCGGCTCAATTGGCAGATGGCCTCACGCAAACCCCTCTACGGTGTGAGGCGTGAGCAGCAGCGGCCTCATCTACGCAGTCATTGTCGGGGCCTGGGCCGCCTACTTGGTGCCGATGTGGCTCCGTAGGCAGGACGAGCTGAACGAGGCCCGTCCGACGGAACGCTTCAGCACCGCCATCCGGCTGCTGTCCGGACGGGCGGGAATGGAGCGCCGGTACGCCAAGGACCTGCGGGCGCGCTCCACCGACGAGGGGGAGCAGGACGCCGAGGACCTGGACGCCACCGACTCGGTGGACGTCCGGGCCTTCGCCGTGTCCAAAACCCGCCCGCAGACCCAGGCACCCGTACCGTCACCCGCCCCCGGCCAGCCGGCCCGTCCGGCGGCCCCCGAGCCCCCGGCCCGCCATTCGCCCGCACCGAACGCGGCGGCTTCCGGGCCTCCCCGGGAACGGGTGTCCGCCGCCCGGCGCAGCGCCTCGGCGCAGGCGAACCAGGCGGCCGCGGCGCGAGCCCGGCGCTCGAAGGTGCTCGCGCGCCGCCGGCGTACCACCACCATGCTGTTCCTCGCCTTCACCCTCGGCGCGGTCGTCGCCGCGGTAGGGGGACTCGCCTTCCTGTGGGCTCCCGGCGTGCCCGCGGTCATGCTCAGCGTGTACATCGCGTACCTGCGCTCCCAGGAGCGCCGCCGTTTCGCTTATCAGATGGACCGCCGTATGGCCGAGGTCGCGGCCCAGCGCCTCCGGGAGCGGCAGCGCCAGCCCCGGCGGCGCCCCCTGGCCGAGGACACGGCCGACGAACCGGAGGAGGGACCCGAGCCGGTGACCGACCCCGGCCTGTCGGCCCTCGCGGCGGACCGGCGCGCCCTCGTCGAGCAGACCGACCACGCGGAGTGGGTCGACCAGCAGCGCGAACGGCAGCGGCGGCCCGGGCAGGGCGGCGACAGCTGGGATCCGGTGCCGGTACCCCTGCCGACGTACGTGACGGCCCCGGTCGCCCCGCGGGCCACCAGCGACGTGGACCTCGGCGCCCCCGACACCTGGAGCTCGGCCCGGTCGAGCACGGTCACCCCGAACGCGGAGCACGAGCCCGGCGCCGAAGACCACCAGGCCGAGCCGCACCCGCCCGCCCAGGACGCGGGCGAGGGCGACGGACGCACCGACGCCCGTCGGGCGGCCTCCGCCCGTCGGGCCCGCGAGCGCGGCCGCACCCCGCTGTTCGACCAGTACGAGGACGGGGAGCGCCCTCGCGCCGCCAACGAGTAGTCCCGCGAAGCCGCAGGTGACCGCCCCTCCGGAACGGATTTCCAAGCAGGCCGATCGGGGTGCTAAAGTTTCACTCGTTGCAAGGGCCTGTGGCGCAGTCCGGTAGCGCACCTCGTTCGCATCGAGGGGGCCAGGGGTTCAAATCCCCTCAGGTCCACGCAGCTCAGAGCCCCGGTCGGGTATCCCGACCGGGGCTCTGACGTGTCTTCAGCACCACATGTGTCAGAGGCCCTTGGCGAAGCAGCGGCTCGCGTCGTGGAAGCGGTAGTAGCCGAACTTGGCGCACGGCTCATAGCCGCTGGACGTGTACAGGGCTATGGCCTCCGGCTGCTTGGTGCCGGTCTCCAGGACCATGCGGACGCGGCCGGCCGTGCGGGCGTCCTCCTCCAGGGCGGCCAGGACGCGGCGGGCGAGTCCCCGGCCGCGCATGCCGTCGATCACGTACATGCGCTTGATCTCGGCGTCGCCGTCGACGTTGCCCTCGTCGTTGGCGTCCTGGGCGCGCCAGCCGCCCGAGGCCACGGGGGTGCCGTGCTCGTCGTACGCGATCAGGTAGACGCCGTTCGGCGGGGCGAAGTCCGCGGCGGCCATGGGTGTGGCGTCGCCGTCGTCGCCGTAGCGGACGGCGTACTCGGCCTGGACCTGGTCGTTCAGCTTCATGGCGTCGGGATGGTCGAAGGGGACCCGGCGAATGTGCATGGCCGCTACCGTATTCGATCCGGAACTGGACCTCGTCCAGTGTGCCGGTATCGTGCCGGGGTGCTCACTGTGACCTCTGTGAATGTGAACGGGCTGCGTGCCGCCGCGAAGAAGGGCTTCGTTGAGTGGCTCGCGGAGACCGAAGCCGATGTGCTGTGCCTCCAGGAGGTGCGGGCCGAGCCGGAGCAGCTGCCGGAGCACGTCCGTGCGCCCGAGGGGTGGCATGTGGTGCACGCGCCGGCCGCCGCCAAGGGGCGGGCCGGGGTGTCCCTGTACAGCCGCCGCGAGCCCGACCGGGTGCGGATCGGCTTCGGGTCCGCCGAGTTCGACGGCAGCGGGCGGTATGTGGAGGCGGACCTGCCAGGGGTCACCGTGGCCTCGCTGTACCTGCCCTCCGGCGAGGTCGGCACCGAGCGGCAGGACGAGAAGGAACGCTTCATGGGCGAGTTCCTCACCTACCTGAAGGGGCTGCGGGAGCGTGCCGCCGCCGAAGGGCGCGAGGTGCTCGTCTGCGGCGACTGGAACATCGCCCACCAGCAGGCCGACCTGAAGAACTGGCGCGGCAACACCAAGAACTCCGGGTTCCTGCCGGAGGAGCGGGAGTGGCTGACCCGGGTCTTCGACCTCGCGGACGGCGGGTACGTCGACGTCGTCCGGGCGCTCCACCCGGACACCGAGGGACCGTACTCGTGGTGGTCGTACCGGGGCCGGGCCTTCGATAACGACACAGGATGGAGGATCGACTACCACGGTGCCACCCCGGGGCTCGCCGAGCGCGCGGTGAAGGGGTTCGTGGAGCGGGCCGCCACGCATGCCGAGCGGTGGTCCGACCATGCGCCCGTGACCGTCGTGTACGACCGCTAGGCCGGCCGCCCGGCTAGGGCCTGCGCAGCCTCCGGTCCAAGGCCAGCGACAGTTCCGCCTCCACCACGCTCCGCGCCAGGGGGCGCAGGCGGGGGAGGTCCTCGGGGGTGGCGTGGTGGAGGACCAGGCCGGTGAAGAGTTCGGCCAGGGCGTCGGCGTGGGTGCGGACCTGTTTGGCCGCGTCGAGGACCTCCGCGAGCGGGATGCCCTCGTGGACCAGGGCCGAGGAGACGTCCAGGAGGCGGCGGCTTATGTGGACGATCTCGCCGCCGTCGGTGCCGAGGTAGCCGAGTTCCATGGCGGCGGCGAGGTTCTCCGGGGTGGCCTCGCCCGCGAAGTGGTCGGCGAGTTCCTCGGGGGTGAGGTGGACCGGCTCCTCCTCGGTGGGGCCGCCGACGCCGAGCAGGTCGCCGACGTCCCGGCCGTGGTCGAAGGCCTCCGCCAGTTCCGCGATGCCGCTGAGGGTGTGGCCGCGCTCCAGCAGGGCCGTGATCGTGCGCAGCCGGGCCAGGTGGTGGTCGTCGTACCAGGCGATGCGGCCCTCGCGGCGGGGAGGCGGGATCAGTTTGCGTTCGCGGTAGAAGCGCAGGGTGCGCACCGTGATCCCGGCGAGGCGGGCCAGCTCTTCCATGCGGTATTCACGCTTCTCGGCCACCTGGGCACCTTAAGGCGTACCAGGGGTAACTTTCCTCGCCCCGCCCCCTACCCATCAGTACGCCGTTGCCCTACTCTCCCATTGCGCCAGTGTTCACTGGCATGGTTCTCGTGGTGTGTGGAGGTGTCGGCGTGGGCGAGCGCGAACACGAGCATGTGCGGGTCGCGGTGGTCGGGTCCGGGTTCGGCGGGCTGGGGGCCGCCGTGCGGCTGCGCCGCGAGGGTGTCACCGACTTCGTCGTCCTGGAGCGGGCGAGCAGTGTCGGTGGCACCTGGCGGGACAACAGCTACCCGGGGTGCCGGTGTGACGTGCCGTCCCATCTGTACTCGTTCTCCTTCGCGCCCAACCCCGACTGGCCGCGCGCCTTCTCGGGACAGGAGCACATCCGCGCCTATCTGGAGCACGTGACCGACGTGTTCCGGCTGCGCCCCCACATCCGCTTCGACTCGGAGGTGAAGCGGATGAGCTGGAACGCCGAACGGCTGCGCTGGGACATCGAGACCAGCAGCGGGAGCCTGTCGGCGGACATCGTCGTGTCGGCCACCGGGCCGCTGTCCGACCCGAAGATCCCGGACATCCCGGGGCTGGACTCCTTCCCGGGCAAGGTCTTCCACTCGGCCCGCTGGGACCATGGCTGCGACCTGCGCGGCAAGCGCGTCGCCATGGTGGGGACCGGGGCGTCGGCCGCCCAGATCGTGCCCGCCATCCAGCCCGACGTCTCGCGACTGACCCTGTTCCAGCGCACCCCGCCCTGGGTCATGCCCCGTGTCGACCGGAACATCGGCGACGCCGAGCGGTGGCTGCACCGGCAGCTGCCCTTCACCTCACAGCTCAGGCGCGGACTGCTGTGGGGCATCCGGGAGTTGCAGGTCTCGGCGTTCACCAAGCATCCGAAGCAGCTCGGCCTCGTCGAGGAGCTGGCCCGGCGCAACATGGCCCGTTCCGTCAAGGACCCGGCCCTACGGGCGAAACTGACCCCGGACTACCGCATCGGCTGCAAGCGGATCCTGCTGTCCAGCGACTACTACCCAGCGCTCGTGAAGCCGAATGTGGACGTCGTCGCGAGCGGCCTCGCCGAGGTCCGCGGCTCGACCCTGGTCGCCGCCGACGGCAGTGAGGCCGAGGTGGACGCGATCGTCTTCGGCACCGGCTTCCACGTCACCGACATGCCCATCGCCGAGCGGGTCGTGGGCGCCGACGGGCGGACCCTCGCCGAGACCTGGAAGGGCGGCATGGAGGCCTTGCGCGGCGCCTCCGCGGCCGGCTTCCCCAACTGGATGACGATCATCGGGCCCAACACCGGCCTCGGGAACTCCTCGATGATCCTCATGATCGAGTCCCAGCTGAACTACCTGGCCGACTACGTCCGTCAACTCGACGTGCTCGGCGGCCGTGTGGCCCTCGACGCCCGCCCGGACGCCGTGCGCGCCTGGAACCACCGGGTGCAGGAGCGCATGAAGCGCACCGTGTGGAACACCGGCGGCTGCACCAGCTGGTACCTCGACGCGAGCGGCCGCAACACCACCATCTGGCCCGGTACGACCGGCGAGTTCCGGCGGGCGACACGGCGGGTGGACCTCGCGGAGTACGACGTCCTGCGGGCGCCCGCGGCCACGAGGGCCGGTGAGGCCGGGAAGACGGCCGCGGCGACGGCGGGGGTGGACGCGTGAGCCGCCTCCTGCACGTCGACTCCGGCCCCTACGCCCCGCCCGCCCCGGCGCGCGAACTGACCGCCGTCTCCGCCGACGGCGCCCGGCTGCACGTCGAGGTCCACGGGCCCGAGGGCGCGCCCGCCGTCGTCCTCGCCCACGGCTGGACCTGCTCCACCGCCTTCTGGGCGGCGCAGATCCGCGACCTGGCCGCCGACCACCGGGTCATCGCCTACGACCAGCGCGGCCACGGGCGCAGCCCCGCGAGCCCCTCGTGCAGTTCCGACGCGCTCGCCGACGATCTGGAAGCCGTCCTCGAAGCCGCCCTCGCGCCCGGCGAACAAGCCGTGATCGCCGGGCACTCCATGGGCGGGATGACCGTGATGGCGGCCTCCGGGAGAGCCGCGTTCCGGGCGCACGCGGCAGCCGTCCTGCTGTGCAGCACGGGCAGTTCGCAGCTGGTCGCGGCCTCCACCGTCGTCCCCCTGCGGGCCGGGCGGGTGCGGACCTGGCTGACCCGGCGGATCCTCGGCTCCCGTGCCCCGCTCGGGCCGGTCACACCGCTGGCCCGCCGGATCCTCAAGTACGGGACGATGGGCCCGGGTTCGGCGCCGCACATGATCGAGGCGTGCGCCCGGATCGTGCACGCCTGCCCCCGTACGGTCCGCCACGCCTGGTCGCAGGTGCTCGATCTGCTCGACCTGGACCACGGCGTGCGCGAGCTGGACGTGCCCACGGCCGTGATCGTCGGGACGGTGGACCGGCTGACGCCGCCGGTGCAGGCCCGGGCCCTGGCCGCCGCGCTGCCGCACTGCACCGGGATCGCCGAACTGCCCGGCATCGGCCACATGACGCCCATCGAGGCGCCCGAACTGGTCACCGCCACCGTCCGGGAACTCGTCCACGCACACATCCAGGTCGCATCCGAGGAGAGCGCATGAGCAGGGTGAGCCTCGAAGGCAGGGTCGCCGTGGTGACCGGGGCGGCGCGCGGCGTCGGTGAGCTGCTGGCCCGCAAGCTCTCCGCTCGCGGCGTGAAGGTGGCGCTGGTCGGTCTGGAGCCGGACGTGCTCAAGCAGGTCTCCGGGCGGCTGCACAGCGACAGCGACCACTGGTACGCCGACGTCACCGACCACGAGGCGATGGCCCGTGTCGCGGGCGAGGTCAAGGAGCGCTTCGGCCGGGTCGACATCGTCGTGGCCAACGCCGGCGTGGCCACCGGCGGGCCGTTCGCGGACTCCGACCCGGAGTCCTGGCGGCGGGTGATCGAGGTCAACCTGATCGGCTCGGCGGTGACCGCCCGCGCCTTCCTGCCGCTGCTGACGCAGAGCCGGGGCTATCTGCTGCAGATCGCGTCCCTGGCCGCGATCACCCCGGCACCGATGATGACCGCGTACTGCGCGTCCAAGTCGGGCGTGGAGGCGTATGCGCACAGCCTGCGGGCCGAGGTCGGGCACCGGGGCGTGAAGGTGGGTGTCGGATACCTGTCGTGGACCGACACCGACATGGTGCGCGGGGCCGACCAGGACGACGTCATGCGGGAGTTGAGGCAGCGGCTGCCCTGGCCGTCCAGCAAGACGTACCCGCTGGGGCCGGCCGTGGACCGGCTGGTGGAGGGCATCGAGCGCCGGTCGAGTCATGTGTACGGGCAGCGGTGGCTGCGCGGGATGCAGGGCGTGCGCGGCTACCTGCCCGCGGTCATCGGGGCGGTGGGCCAGCGCGAGATGCGGCGGTTCGCGGACCGGCTGACGGGCATGCGCACGGGCCTGGTCGGAGCCGGTGGAGCGGCCGACGAGCAGCAGCGGACTACGCTGCGTGAGTGATCGACATGCGCAGCGTCACGACCCGTGTGAATCTGAACGAGCCAGATCCCCTCACCCCCAACGGGAGTGAACCCACATGGGTATGAAGGACCAGTTCCAGGAGAAGTCCGAGCAGTGGCAGAACCAGGCCCGCCAGAAGGCGGACCAGGCTCGCGAGCAGGTGCCGGGCCGCGGTCGCCGGCGCGACGAGGACATGGACCCCTCGCAGCCGCAGCGCGACCGTGAGCGCACGGAGCCGCACCGCGACCGTGAGCGCGAGCAGGAGGACCGCTTCGACCAGGACTTCGACGCCTGACGTTGCGTGCTGAGCGGAAAGGGGCGTCCCCGTGCGGGGCGCCCCTTTCCCGTGTGCGCCGGGTCCTGGCCCCGGGCGTTCACGTCCTGGGCGGCAGCTTCGGGCGGGAGCGGTCCGGTACGTCGCTGTAGGTCGGCGGTGTCGCGGGCGGGTTGGTCTCCAGCAGCCCGAGCGCCAGTTCCACCGCGTCGGTCAGCTGGGCGTGCCGCCCCTCGGCCCAGTCCAGCGGGGTGCGCAGGACGTCGATGTCGGGGGCGACGCCCTTGTTCTCCACCGACCAGCCGTAGGCGTCGAACCAGGCCGCGTTCATCGGCACCGTGATCACCGTGCCGTCGCCCAGCTCGTGGCGGCCGGTCATGCCGACCACGCCGCCCCAGGTGCGCTGCCCCACGACGGGGCCGAGCTTCAGCAGCTTGAACGCGGCGGTGATCATGTCGCCGTCGGAGGAGGTCGCCTCGTCCGCCAGCGCCACCACCGGGCCCCGGGGCGCGTTCGAGGTGTACGACACCGGCTGGGCGTCGCGGGTCAGGTCCCAGCCCAGGATCGTCCGGCTCAGTGTCTCGATGACCAACTCGCTGATGTGGCCGCCGGCGTTGCCGCGCACGTCCACGATCAGTGCCGGGCGGGAGACCTCCATGCGCAGGTCGCGGTTGAACTGCGCCCAGCCCGAACCGCCCATGTCCGGGATGTGCAGGTAGCCGCAGCGGCCCCCGCTCAACTCGCGCACCACCGTCCGGCGTTTGGCCACCCAGTCCTGGTAGCGCAGCGGCCGCTCGTCGACGAGCGGGACGACGGCGACCCGCCGGGGCGGGGCCAGGCCCTGCGCCGAGTCCTCGGCCGGGGTGAAGGTCAGCTCCACCGTCGTACCACCCGCTCCCGCCAGCAGCGGATAGGGGCCCGCGTCCGGATCCACCGGGCGGCCGTCGACGTGGGTGAGGACCGCGCCCTCCCGGATGCCCGTGCCGGCCAGCGGGGAGCGGGCCTTGGAGTCGGAGGAGTCGCCGAGCAGGATCCGCTTGACGGCCCAGCCGCCGTTCCGGCGTACGAAGTTGGCGCCCAGCAGGCCCTGCCGGCGCTGGTAGTGGGGAGGGCCCTCGTTGCGCCGGGCGGCGGTGACGTAGGCGTGGGAGGTGCCCAGTTCGCCGAGGACCTCGCGGAGCAGGTCGGCGAACTCGTCGGGGGAGGCGACCCGTTCGACCAGCGGACGGTACTGGTCCAGCACCCCGGCCCAGTCGATGCCGCACATGCCCGGCTCCCAGAAGTAGGCCCGGATCAGCCGTCCGGCCTCGTCGTACGACTGCCGCCACTCCGCCGCAGGGTCGACGGTGTGCAGGATGCGGCGTGCGTCGATCCACACGGTGGAGTCGCTGTCGCCCGGCTCGTTGGCCGGTACGGCGCGCAGTTCCCCTTCGTCGACGATCACCAGCCGGCTGCCGTCGCCGCTGACCGCGAACCAGTCGAGGTGCTGGGCCAGTTCGGACTTCCTGGCCTTGGTGATGCCGAAGTGTTCCAGGGTCGGCCGGCCGCTGGTGTCGTCCGGGCTGGCGAACGTCTCGCCGAGGGCGCCCGAGATCGGCCAGCGCAGCCACACCAGCCCGCCGCCCGCGACCGGGTGCAGCGCCGAGTACTTGGATGCCGCCACCGGGAACGGCGTGACGCGGCTCTCCAGTCCCTCGGCCTCGACGGTCACGGCCCCGTTGTCCCCGTTGTCGTCGTCCTCCACCGGGTCCAGGCCCCCGGCGGCCGGGCGGCCCTCCGGGTTCACCGCGAACGGGGAGGGGGTGGCGGAGGACAGCGGCACGAGGTAGGGGCGGCAGCCCAGCGGGAAGGACAGGTCGCCGGTGTGCACGTCGTAGACGGGGTCGAAGCCGCGCCAGGACAGGAAGGCGAGGTAGCGGCCGTCGCGGGTGAAGACCGGGTTCTCGTCCTCGAAGCGGCCGTTGGTGACGTCGACGATCAGCCGGTCGCCGTCCGGCGTGCCGGCGAGCCGGGCCATCTTGATCTGCCGCAGGGTCCGCCCGATGCCCGGGTGCGACCAGGTGAGCCACGCCCCGTCCGGGGAGAACGCGAGGTCCCGCACGGGCCCGTTGATGGACCGGATCAGCTCGGTGACCTCGCCGTCGGAGCCTTCGGTGACGTCGACGAGGAGGAGCCGGCCGTCGTGCGAGGCGACCGCCAGCCGCTCGCCCTCCGGGTCCGAGACCAGCTCGCGCACCCGGCCCAGCGCACCCCGGGCCAGCCGCCGGGGCGCCCGGACGCCGCTGGCCCGGGGCAGGGAGGCGATCTCGATCGCGTCCTCGCCCTCGGCGTCCGTCACGTACGCCACCCGCCCGCTCCCGCCGAGCATCTCCGGCATCCGCACCCGGACGCCGGGGGTGTCGGTGAGGGTGCGGGCCGGGCCGTCCCGGTGGGTCAGCCAGTACAGGCTGCCGCGCACGACGACGGCGCTGGCCCGTCCGGTCTCGTCGACCGAGAGTCCGTCGACGTGCCGGGCCGCCGCCACCTGGTAGGGGCGCCGCCCCGCCCGCGGCCCGCTCAGCCGGACGTCCAGCCGGCGCGGTTCGGAGTCCGGGGACAGATCGTCGACCAGCCACAGGTCGCCGGCGCACTGGTACACCACCCGGGTGCCGTCGCTCGCGGCGTGCCGGGCGTAGAAGGCTTCGTGGTCGGTGTGCCGGCGCAGGCCGGAGCCGTCGTGGGCGCAGGAGTAGAGGTTGCCGACGCCCTCGTGGTCGGAGAGGAACGCGATGCGGCCGCCGACGAACATGGGGGAGTGCAGATGGCCGCCGAGGCCCTCCAGCAGCCGTTCGCCGTGCAGCCAGAGCCGGCCCGTGGCCCCGCCGCGGTAGCGCTTCCAGGAGGCCGGTTCGTGCGGTGGGGTGCCGGTGAGGAGCAGGGACTTGCGCTCCCCGGCCACGTCGGCGACCTGGATGTCGGAGACCGGCCCCCAGGGCAGTTTGCGGCCCGGGTCGCCGCCGGGGGAGACCTTGTAGGCCCAGGTGAAGTAGGAGAAGGGCTCGCCGTGCGAGGCCACGGCCAGGATCTCGCCGTCCGGGGTCCAGCCGCAGACCCGGGTGTCGGCGCTGCCCCAGTGGCTCACCTGGCGGCCCGGGCCGCCGTCCACCGGGACGACATGGACCTCGGGCACCAGGCTGCGCCAGGTCGTGTACGCGAGGTGGCGGCCGTCGGGCGAGAAGCGCGGGTGGCCGGTCTTGGTGCGGTCGACGGTGAGCCGCCAGGCCCGGCCGGGGGCGTCGAGCGGGGCGAGCCAAAGGTCGTCCTCGGCCACGAAGCACAGCAGGTCGTCATGGAGGTGCGGCAGACGCAGATAGGTCACGTCCTCATGCTTTGCCGGGGGACGGACCGGGGCAAGTCAAGGCAAACAACCGGTCGTGAGCCAGCCCACGTACGAAACCGTTTCGTTTTCATGAGAGGTGCGCTACATTCGTGACGTACGAAACCGTGTCGTTCGGAGCAGGAAGGTGAGAGAGATGGCTGAGGTCGCCACCGCGCGTCGCAGTCGGATCACCCCCGAGCGTGAGGCCGAGCTGTACGCGGCCGTGCTCGACCTGCTTCGCGAAGTCGGCTACGACGCCCTCACCATGGACGCCGTGGCCGCCCGCACCCGGTCCAGCAAGGCCACGCTCTACCGCCAGTGGGGCGGCAAGGCCCAGCTGGTCGTCAAGGCGCTCCGCCACATCAAGCCGGTGAAGAACGTCGATGAGATCGACACCGGCTCGCTGCGCGGCGACTTCCACGCCCTCATGGAGCGCGCGGACGACGCCGAGATGGAGCAGAACGGCGCGCTGATGCGGGGCCTGGCCACGGCGATGCACGCCAATCCGGACCTCCACAGCGAGTTCAAGAGCCAGATCATCGAGCCGGAGATCGCGGACTCGCGCCGCGTGCTCCAGCGCGCCGTCGACCGGGGCGAGGTCCGCGCGGACTGCCCCGCGCTGGAGTTCGTGGTGCACATGATGCTCGGCGCCTTCGTCACCTGCGCGGTCCTTGAGGACAAGCCGCCGACGGCGGCATTCCTCACCTCGTACATCGACGCCGTGGTCCTCCCCGCCCTCGGCGTACCCACCGAGTAGTCCCCAGCCAGCCCCTACCTGACGTCTCCGCTCATGTCGTCGGGCTGATCACCCCTGCCCTGAAGACCCCACGACTGACCGGGAGTACGCCCTCGTGGCCACATTCCTCTACAAACTCGGCCGGCTCTCGTTCCGGCGGCGGCACTTCGCCGCCCTGATATGGGTGGCCCTGCTGACCCTCGCCGGTGTCGGCGCGGCCAGTGCCCCCGCCGCGGGCAACAGCTCGTTCTCCATCCCCGGCACCGAGGCCCAGAAGGCCTTCGACCTGCTGGAGCAGCGCTTCCCCGGCACGAGCGCCGACGGGGCCACCGCACGCGTCGTCTTCAAGGCGCCGAGCGGCGAGAAGATGACCGACCCCGGCAACAAGGCGACGGTCCAGGACACGGTGAAGGAGCTGTCCGACGGCTCCGAGGTCGTCCGCGTGACCGACCCGTACCAGGCGAAGGCCGTCAGCAAGGACGGCACGATCGCGTACGCGCAGGTGTCGTACAAGGTCTCCGGCATGGAGCTGGACGACGCCGCGAAGGAGGCCCTGGAGGACAGCGCGCAGGACGCGCGGAAGGCCGGGCTGACCGTCGAGATCGGCGGTGACGCGCTCCAGGCCGTTCCGCACACCGGCTCCAGCGAGATCATCGGCATCGCGGTCGCCGCGGTCGTCCTCGTCATCACCTTCGGCTCGCTGGTCGCGGCCGGACTGCCACTGCTGACCGCGCTCATCGGCGTGGGCATCGGCGTCTCCGCGATCACGGGCCTGGCCAGTGCGCTGGACCTGGGCACGACCACCTCCACCCTCGCGATGATGATCGGCCTGGCGGTCGGCATCGACTACGCGCTGTTCATCGTCTCCCGCTACCGCGCCGAACTGGCCGAGGGCCGCGAGCGCGAGGAGGCGGCGGGCCGGGCCGTCGGCACGGCGGGATCCGCGGTGGTCTTCGCGGGTCTGACGGTGGTGATCGCCCTGGTCGGCCTGTCCGTCGTCAACATCCCGATGCTGACGAAGATGGGCGTCGCGGCGGCGGGCACGGTGGCCATCGCCGTGCTGATCGCCCTGACGATGATCCCGGCACTGCTCGGATACGCGGGCCGGAAGGTGAAGCCGATGGGGGAGAAGGGCAAGCTCCTCGGCCGGGCGAAGCCGCAGGGCGAGACGGCCGAGCCGGTCAAGCAGGCCAAGCCGAACCTGGGCACGCGCTGGGCGAGCTTCGTCGTCCGCCGCCCGATCGCGGTCCTGCTGCTCGGCGTCATCGGCCTCGGCGCGGCGGCCGTCCCGGCGACGAGCCTGGAACTGGGCCTGCCCGACGACGGCTCCCAGCCGACCTCCACCACCCAGCGCCGCGCCTACGACCTGCTGTCCGAAGGCTTCGGGCCGGGCTTCAACGGCCCGCTGATGGTCGTCGTCGACGCCAAGGGCAGTGACGACCCGAAGGCGGTCTTCACCGAGACCGGCGACGAGATCAAGGGCCTGAAGGACGTCGTGACGGTGACGCCCGCGCAGCCCAACAAGGCCGGCGACACCGCCACCATCACCGTGATCCCCGGCTCCAAGCCGTCCTCCGTCACGACGGAGAACCTGGTGCACGGCATCCGGGACGCGGGCGCGGACATCAAGGCCGACACGGACGCGAACGTCCTGGTAACCGGCAGCACGGCGATGAACATCGACGTCAGCCAGAAGCTCAACGACGCGCTGGTGCCGTATCTGGTGCTGGTCGTCGGCCTGGCCTTCCTCCTGCTGATCGTGGTCTTCCGCTCGATCCTGGTCCCGCTGAAGGCGGCCCTCGGCTTCCTGCTGTCGGTGATGGCGGCCCTCGGCGCGGTCGTCGCGGTCTTCCAGTGGGGCTGGCTGTCCGGCCTGATGGGCGTGGAGCAGACCGGGCCGGTCATGTCGATGATGCCGATCTTCATGGTCGGCGTGGTCTTCGGGCTGGCGATGGACTACGAGGTGTTCCTCGTGACCCGGATGCGGGAGGCCTACGTCCACGGTGAGAAGCCCGCCCAGGCCGTGGTCACCGGGTTCCGGCACGGCGCCCGGGTCGTCACCGCCGCCGCGGTCATCATGATGGCCGTCTTCGCCGGCTTCATCGGCTCGTCCGAGTCGATGGTCAAGATGATCGGCTTCGGCCTGGCGATCGCGGTCTTCTTCGACGCGTTCGTCGTCCGCATGGCCATCGTCCCGGCCGTCCTGGCCCTCCTCGGCCGCAAGGCCTGGTGGCTGCCCAAGTGGCTCGACCGCGCGCTGCCCAACGTGGACGTGGAGGGCGAGGGCCTGCGCGCCGCCTCCGGCGACGACGGCGGCGACAGGGAACTGGTCCGCGTCTGACCGCTCGCGAGAGACCGGCCGGTGAGGGCACCGTGGGGACGGTGCGCCCTCACCGGCCTTTCACTTGGGCACGTCGACTTCGGCCCACACCGTCTTGCGCGGGTGCGGGCCCGGTGTCACGCCCCAACGGTCGGAGAGGGTGTCCACGACGGGGAGGCCCCGGCCGGTGGTGGCGTCCGGGGCCGGCCGGGTGGGGTGGGGAAGCCGGTCACCGCGCGTGTCCGTGACCTCGATACGGAGGGTGCCGCCGACGACGTAGAGCGTCAGCCGGAAGTCCCGGCCGGGGACGCGCCCGTGGGTGGCGGCGTTGGTCGCGAGCTCGGCGACGGTCTGCTCGGCAGGGCCCAAGGGCAGCCCCCACGAGCGGAGGTGCTCCGTGGCGAGGAGACGGGTGAGCCGGGCTCCCCGGGGTCTGCGCGCAGTGATCAGCGGCAGCAGGTGTGCGTACCGCGACTGTCCGGAGCTTGTCTCGTGCTGTCTCGGCTGTCCCGGTCGTTGTACGGGTACGGCTGCGCGATGGAGGTGGGGCATGAACGAGGTTGTGGACGAGGCCGGTTGGGATGTCGAGCCGGGGGACGAGATCGAGCCGCTGGTCCAGGCGGTGGGGAAGCTGCTGAAGGTCTGCCGGGAGGCGGCGGGGATGCGGGTCGCCGACCTGGGCGAGGTGCTCGGCTACGGCGAGGACATGATCCGCAAGATGGAACGAGGCACGCGGATTCCCCGACCGGAGTGCCTGGACAGGGCGGACCAGGTGCTGAACGCCCAGGGGCATCTGAGGGCGTTCACGAAGGACATGGAGAGGGCCCGGTATCCGAAGAGGGTGCGGGAGCTGGCGCAGTTGGAGGAGCGGGCGGTGGAGATGCTGCTCTACAGCAACCACAACATCCACGGACTGCTCCAGACGCCGGAGTACGCGATGGCGTTGTTCGAGATGCACCAGCCCGCTTACGCGCCGAGCGAGGTCGAGCGGGGAGTGGCCGCGCGTGCGGCCCGGAAGTCGGTCTTCGAGCGGGAGCCCGCTCCCACGCTCAGTTTCGTCCAGGAGCAGGTGACGCTGGAACGCCCTCACGGTGGGAAGATGGTCCTGCGTCGACAGCTCGAATACCTTCTGGAGGTAGGGCAGTTGAGGAACGTCATGCTCCAGGTCATGCCAACCGACCGCGAGGAGCACGCGGGAGTCCAAGGCTTGATCGAGGTGCTGAAGTTCGCCGATGGCACGGCGATCGGACGTTCCGAAGGCGCGTTCAACGGCCGCCCGGTCTCAAGTCCTCGGGATCTTCGTATCCTTGAGTTGCGCTATGGAATGATCCGGGCGCAGGCTCTCACGCCGAGGGAGTCGCTGGCCTTCATCGAGCGGCAGCTGGGAGAACTATGAGTGTCCCGGAACTCCACTGGTTCAAGAGCAGCTACAGCAGCAGCAGCGACATAAACGACTGCGTAGAGGTCGCCCTCACCCCCGCCATGACCCACGTCCGGGACTCCAAGACCCCGAAGACTCCCCACGTGACGGTCGCCTCCGCCACGTGGGAGTCGTTCCTCGCGTACGTCACCGACTGACAGCCGCCCCGGGCGGGCCTCCTACGCCGCCTGTGGGTGGAGGACCACCTTCGTGTAGCCCTCGACGCGCTTGTCGAACTTCTCGTATGCCGACGACGCCTGGTCGAGCGGCAGTTCGTGCGAGACGACGAAGCTGGGCTTCGCGCGATCCTCGATGATCATGTCCCGCAGGTGGCGGTTGTACCGCTTGACGTTGCACTGCCCGGTGCCCATGCGGAGCCCCTTCTCGAAGAGGCGTCCGACGGCGACCATGAGCATGCCCTTCTTGGACTGCTCGTCCGGACCGCCCGGGTCGCTCGGGACGTACAGGCCGGGCACTCCGAGAGCACCCGTCGGCCGGACCGTCTCGACCAGGGAGTTCAGTACGATCGCCGGTTCCTCACGGTCCTCGCCCTGTGCCTGGGCCTGGTAGCCCACGGCGTCGATGCCCTTGTCCGTCCCCTCGCCGCCGGTCTGCTCCTTGATCTGCCCGGCCGGGCTGCCCTGGGTGAAGTCGATCGGGATCGCGCCGATCTCCCGGGCCTTCTGGAGACGTTCCGCCACCCGGTCGACCACGAACACCTTGCTCGCACCGCGCAGCATCGCGGAGTAGGCGGCCATCAGCCCGACCGGACCGGCGCCGTAGACGGCGACCGAGTCACCGGGGCGCACGTCGGCCAGTTCGTTGCCGTGGTAGCCCGTCGGGAAGATGTCCGCGAGCAGGACGAAGTCGGTCTCCTTCTCGGTGCCCTCCGGGAGCTTGAGGCAGTTGAAGTCGGCGTACGGGACCCGTACGTACTCCGCCTGGCCGCCCGTGTAGGGGCCCATGGCGACATAGCCGTAGGCGCCGCCGGCGAAGCCCGGGTTCACCGTCAGGCAGAAGCCCGTGAAGCCCGCCGAACAGTTCTTGCAGAACCCGCAGGCCACATTGAACGGCATGACCACCCGGTCGCCCTTGCTGAGGGTGGTGACCCCCTCTCCTGTCTCCTCGATCACCCCGAGGTTCTCGTGGCCGAACACGATGCCCGGCTCCGCGGCCGTGCGGCCCTCGTACATGTGCAGGTCGGAGCCGCAGATGGCCGTTGACGTGACCCGGACGAGCGCATCGTTCGGGTGCTGAATCCGTGGATCCTCCACTTGCTCGATCGCTACCTCGAAGGGCCCCTTGTATACGACAGCCCTCATCGTCAAGCACCTCCGTCTGTGCCGTGGCTCATATACCAGGCTGGTGCATGATGAGACGATTTGCACCTAGAGGAGAAAGGAAGTAGGGCTTTGTCTCGTCGTATAGGCACCCTTCTCGTGGCGGTCTCCGGACTGTCCGGCACCACCTACCCCGTCGGGACCCGCGTGGCCATCCAGGGCACCGGCGGATCCGTCGACGGCTTCGTCGACGGTGACTGGCTGCCGCTCGCCTGGTGGGAGTTCGCGGACGTCCGGCCGGAGGACGCCACCGGCTGAAACGGCTTCGCGTGTCCCGTACACCTACCGCTAGCGTGCACGGCATGACGACGACAGCCGCCACTGACGCTGAGGGCTCAGGAGCCCACCCCCGTTTCGCCGAGGCCCTGCGGGAGCTCGGGCTCGGGGATCTCGTGAGCAAGGTCCGACGGTTTCCCGATGCCACCCGTACCGCCTCCGAGGCCGCCGCCGCGGTCGGGTGCGAGCTGAGCCAGATCTGCAAGTCGCTGATCTTCGCCGCGGACGGGGTTCCGGTGCTCGTGCTCATGGACGGGGCTTCCCGCGTCGACCTGGAGCTCGTCCGCAAGGAGCTCGGCGCCGACAAGGTCACCCGGGCCAAGGTGGACGTCGTGCGGGAGACCACCGGGTACGCCATCGGCGGGGTGCCGCCCTTCGGGCACCGGACCAGGACCCGCGTGCTCGCCGACCGCTCCCTGCTGGAGCACGACGTCGTCTGGGCCGCGGCTGGTACGCCGTACACGGTCTTCCCCATGGCCCCCGAGGACCTCGTCACCCACGCCGACGGCACTTTGGTGGACGTGCGCGAGCGCACCCTGTGACCCCTTTGGTCACCGCTGCCGTTCTGCTCGCCGCCGTCACCCACGCCAGCTGGAACGCCATCGCCCACAAGATCACCGACAAGCTGGCCGGGTTCGCGCTGATCTCGGGCGGCGGCGTCCTGATCGGGCTGGCCCTCGCGCCCTTCGTGGCGTTCCCGGCGGTCGGGGCGTGGCCGTATCTGCTCGCCTCCGCCGCCGTCCACGTCGCCTACTACGCCCTGCTGATGAAGTCCTTCCGGCTGGGGGACTTCGGGCAGGCCTATCCCATCGCCCGGGGCACCGCGCCCCTCGTCGTGACCCTGCTCGCCGCCCTCTTCGCCCACGAGGTGCCCGACGGGTGGGCCGCCGCCGGAATCGCCCTGTCGTGCGCCGGGCTGACCGGCGTCGCCCTGTGGGGACTGCGCGGGCGGCGGCCCGACTGGGCGGCGATCGGGGCGGCCCTGGCGACCGGGCTGACCATAGCGGTGTACACCGTCGTGGACGGGCTGGGCGTGCGGGCCTCCGGGTCCTCCCTCGGCTACATCGCCTGGCTCATGGCGGTCCAGGGGGTCGTCATCCCGGCGTACGCAGCATGGCGCTGGCGCGGGAAAGCCCTCGCGCTGCTGCGGCCGTTCGCCGGGGTCGGGCTGCTCGGCGCCGCGCTGTCCGTCGCCGCCTACGCCCTCGTCCTGTGGGCGCAGACCAGGGCCGAGCTCGCCCCCATCGCGGCCCTGCGCGAGTCGTCAGTCAAGCTTTGCTCAGGCTGCGTTGCCCATGAGTATGAAGGCTGCCGAGCTCAGCGACCTTGCGCCCTCGTACATTTGCATCCCGTTGCCTCTGGGCTAGCCGCCGTTGACGGCCCGGTCCTTCCCGCTGTGCGTGAGCCTGCCGTCTGTTCAACGTGAGAGTCTCAGACCGCGTTCCTGGGGAGGCTCACCGCAGAAAACTGCGATGAACGAGAAAGCAGGGGGTGGTGCGTGTGCGACGGGGTGCGCGCGAAGTCATGCTCACTCGACAAGGCGTTGGTGCTATTGCGGCGGCATCGCTGGCCGCATTCGGTCTACTGAGTGCGGCATTTCAGGTGGCTCTCGCAGTATGGCCAAGTCTGACCCGACATGACATATGGATTTTAGTATTGCTGGCCAGCAGTTGTCTCGCCGCGGGAGTCTGGCATGCCTGGCCGAAATTCGAAACAGATCACAGGTATAGGTATCCGGATTTCGTGATCCAAGTAAAATGTGGAGACGTACTGGATGAGCCGGAGAATGTGATTATTGGCTTCACGGACACTTTTGATACCGACCTTGAGGGTGGGGTCGTAATCAGTCCTCGAAGTGTGCAGGGTCAGTTTCAAGAAAGATACTATATTGGCTCTACCGGAGATCTTGATTCTGATCTAAGTAGACGGCTGTCTGGCGTTCAGCTGAGTGCGTCAGAGGATGTCGATAATAAACGGAGGGGAAAGCGGGACCGATATCCAATAGGAACGACGGTAATGCTTGAGTGCTCAGGAAAACGATTCTATGCCGTAGCCTACGGGTACATGAGAAACGACTTGCGAGTTAGTTGCTCCGTGGATGCGCTCTGGGCGAGCCTCACGGCGGCTTGGAACTCAGTCCGGGTTCATGGCGGGCTCGATCCGGTAGCCATCCCTGTAATAGGATCGGAGTTGGCACGAGTGGGGTCGCTGGATCGAACAAGTCTGATAAAGATGATCGCTCTCTCGTTCGTTGCCTCATCGCGCGAGGAGATAGTATCTCGGAAATTGACTATCGTGGTGCATCCGAAAGATCGCCATGCTGTGAACTTGGTAGATGTAGAGAGGTTCCTTAGAACACTCTGACGGTAGCGGCGGTGAGGTCGGCACCGCCACTACCAGCGATTGCCCCGATTTCTGCTGAGGTGGGCTAGGCGAAGTTATACAAAGATTGCCATCGGCAAAATTTGAACCGCCGGGTACCTGACGAACGGTTCGTTAGACTGCAAGTTGAATCCCGGGATATTGGTCATGGCGTCGGTCACAGAACCTGACATGTCTTCCATTTTCCCCACGACACTTCGACGCGAAAGATTAATGGACTCGCCCTCACGTACCACGCGGGTGACCTTGCCCAAGACGATGAAGTCCCCCGAGCTGAGTTTTTCCGCAACGGCGGCGTCGTAGTATTCTGACGATACGGTCAGAACCGCCCTAACTCCTGATGCTGTTTCAAGAACTACGTCGTGAATGGGTGACGACTCCAACTCTTCCTTCATCTTCCTCATGAACCTCATCTCGATGCTTTGTTCGAACTGTCGGAACTGCTCTGCCATCTCGGCGTATGGATGCGCTTCTTTCTGGCCTGCCTGCTCGCGATTTTGCGGGTTCCCTGACTTGCGGCTCGCAGATTTTTGGGAGCGCTTTTCCTCAACACTTTGAGAAATGTCTCCCATATACGACATCGCCTGAGTGAAGATGGCCAGCATTTCTTCCAGTGGATTACCCGTGTACCGCCCTGAGAGCTTTACGAAAGTGCCGGGCGTGACCGCGGCCAACTGGTCTCGGTTCTCAAGTGCCAGGATTGCATCGTCCTGGTGAAGAAAAGCATATAGCCCATTGAACAGGCTGGCTGCGGTGTGGTGACGCGCCACTTTGGTCTCAGCAGTTTCGGCAACAGGGTGGCCGCCTTCCGTGCTAAGGGAGGATTCCAATCCCAGAAGCGCCCCCAAGGAAGGTAGCTTCATCTCGCCCTCGCGGTTTGGCTTTCCCGCTCGTAGCTTTTCCTTCTGGACGGTCTGCTCGCTGGATAGGTGCACCCCTCCCTCGAGGTAGGCAAGGAAACTAACCATCATCTGCACGTCGAGGTATAGGGGGTGAGCCAGTTCGTAGTCAGCCATGTCATTAGGCTTAGCACACACACGCTGTGACGTGCGGCTGTTTAGATGCAAGTCAGATCGAACGAAGGGGCCGGAAGGCTGGTGACGCAGCTGGTGGGGCGAATCGGGTAAATGCCCCACATGTGGCGGAAGGGGACCTCTGGGGGTGCCAGGCTCCCTCCCGAGGTGGCAACGTCAGCGTGACCTGGTCGATAGCGCGATTGCCCGCCTTTTCGGTGATGCGCCCCCTCGCTGTCAGTGCGTGCCCTTAGTCTGTTGTTCATGGCTCTGCAAACAATCACATTGAGCGTTTTGATCGCATCTCCGGGCGACACGGCCTCCGAGCGTGACCTCGTTGAGGATGTAATTCGTAGCTGGAACAGTGATCACACGCTGCGACGCAAGGTTCACATGCTGCCGTTGCGGTGGGAGTTGGACGCTGTTCCGATGATGGGGCGTAATGATGCCCAGCAGGAGATTAATGAGCAGTTTGCTGATGCGGCGGACATTGTAATTGCGGTATTCAATAGTCGTCTTGGTAAGGCGACTGCTCGTGCAGCCTCTGGCACGGCAGAGGAGATTCTCCGGGCTCGTGAACGTGGTGCTGTGGTTCATGTCTTCTTTTCCGAAGGTTCTGTGCCGCGCGACCATGATCCTGATCAGCTCAAAGCGCTAAAAGAATTCCGATTGGAAATGCAGGAGTACGGTCTGACGGGAACCTATGTCTCCCCAGACGACCTCGTCACCAAAGTGCGCAGAAGCCTAGAGCGTGACGCCTACGATTTGAGTGATCTGAGTCACGATGATGCTGAGGCTCCTGCCTCGGTTTCGGGAGCGATTTTGCGGTCCACTTATCTCTTCGATCGAGAGCCGGTGACCGATAATCGCGGGCGAGTGAAAATGAAGTCAGTGAGAGAACGCCTCCGCGTGGAGAATCTGGGCGACACGGTCGCAGAAGATGTAGAGCTGGAGCTTCGCTCTGCTGCGGAAGGGGAGGCTCCAATCGCGTTCGGAGACATGACGGCATCGAGCATCCTCCCTCGCTCGCACGTCGATTTTCCAGTAGCAGCAACGGGGCTAGGGTTCGCCTTGCAGGGGACCGTGGTACATCGGTGGACCGAGGCTGGAGAAGCTCACGAAGAGGAGCAGACGATCTCGTGGACCTAGAGGACTTCGACTGCTTTCGTACCGTCGTGGCCCGTAACTCTTCGCGATAGGTGGGTGATTGCGAAGCGGCCTCCAGTGGTCGCCAGGCCTTACTCGCTCGTAGGCGGGTAGCGTCAGCGTGTGTTCGGCGTGCGTCGGGTTGGTCACCCGTGACGCACCCGATTGATCGCGCGACTAGGGGAGCTGGTACGGGCATGGCGGTTGACGCTGCTCGATCGGACGAGGGGTTCACGTCGGCGGCGGTTACGCGGGTGATGGTTGCCGCGTGCCGGGCAGTGGGGCTCAACGACAGAGGCGCTGCGTTGATCCGGCTTGGTGAGAATGCGCTGTTCCGGCTGACTGAGGCACCGGTGATCGTCCGCGTGGCTCGGGGGCGGGAGTGGCTGCCAACGGCGCAGAAGGAAGTTGCAGTTGCCCGGTGGTTGGAAGAAGAGGGGGTGTGCGCGGCACGCATCGTGGAGGATGTGGAACAGCCCCTGCTGATCGACGGGCATCCGGTGACGTTCTGGCACCGGATCGTGGAGGGTGATCGGAAGGCTGCCTACGGGGAACTGGGGGCGGCGCTGCGTGACCTTCACTCGCTCAAGGCGCCGGCCAGGCTTGAGCTGCCTCGCTTTGACCCCTTCGGTAAGCAAGAGCTGCGGATCGATCGTGCGCCGATTCCCGAGGATGACCGGACGTTTCTGCGGAAGCGGTGGCGTGAACTGCAGGATCGGTATGCCGAGCTGAGGTTTGAGACTCCTCGGGGGCCGGTGCACGGGGATGCTCACGTGCAAAACCTGATGGTGGACGACCGAGGGCAGGTGGTGCTGATCGACTTCGAGGCCTTCTGCTACGACCACCCGGAGTGGGATTTGATGGTCACGGCCGTTGAGCATCACAGCCTTGGGTGGCAGAGCGACGAGCAGTACGCCGACTTCGTGAGCGCATATGGGCGGGACCTGCATGACTGGCCTGGGTACGAGACGCTGCGCGGTCTTCAGGAGTTCGGCATGACGACGTGGCTCATGCAGAACATCCGGGAGGACGAGAGGACGGCTGCTGAGTACCGCCGGCGTATCGCGGCGCTTCGTGATGATGCTGCTCCGCGGGACTGGCGTCCCTGGTAGGGGGCTACTCGTCGTCGTCCAGACGGGCCAGTGCATCGCGTACCTGGTCGTTGAAGGCGGCCACCACGGGGTTGCCCCCGTGTCCGCTGACCTCGGCCTGGAAGTCGGTGACGTAGCGCTGGAAGCGGTTTGACTGAAGGCTGTCGCCGCCGTCCACGGCCAGGCTGGCTGTCTGGACGGCGGGTTCCAGTTCGCCGTTGAGTAGCTGGCTCTGGGCGAGAACCATGCGGCAGAACCCGAGCGTGCGGGCGTACTTCGGGTCGGTACTGTCCACGGCCCGCTGCGCCTGCTCGATGGCTTCGCGGCGCATCTTGAGGTCGCGGAAGCAATGGCAGAGTTCGCCCATGAGTTCCGCTGAGTCGAAGTAGCCCAGCCATGCCGGGTCTTCTCCGGTGTCCGCGCGCTCGAAGTGGCGTTCCGCTTCGTTCATGGCGCGTCCTGCGGCGATTCGGTCGCCTGCGTTCGACAGGGCGCGTGCCTCCATGGCGGCGTAGTTCGCCATGGCACGTGGGGTGGCTCTGCCCTTGGCTCCCTCGACGGCGGCTCGGGCCAGTTGGATGGCCTGGGTGTGGTGGCCGAGGTAGTTGGCCTGGTGGCTGAGGTTGCCGAGAATGCGGGCGCCGAACATGCGGTCATCGATGACCTGAGACAGGCGCAGAGTGGAGGTCAGGTAGCGGTGGGCGAGTCTGTGGTTGCCGGTGTCGTACGCGGTCCATGCGAGGAGCTGGGACACCTCGGCGGCTGCGCCGTAGAGCGCGGTGCCAACCTTCTGGCTGTAGCTCGCGCTGAGCAGAGGGAGGACTTCGTGCCGGAAGTAGTGGCGTAAGGCGCGGTGGCCGTGGCCGCCTCCGTACTTGAAGTCGAGCTGCATGAACATGTCCGCTGCGTCTCGGATTGCCCGGACGTCGCGCATGCCGATTCTCTGGTGTGCCGGCCTGTCGGCCTGGATGCCGTCCGGCCTACTGATCATCCACGACAGGACGGTGGAACTCAGGTCTGCGTCAGCGACGATCAGACCTCGATCGTCCGGTGTGTCTTCGGCGCGTTCCTGGGCTAGTCCGTCAAGCATGGACAGCGCGTCGGGGACAGTGCGCGGGTAACCGACAGAGTCCGGGGTGGGCTGCTTCGCGTGATCGAAGAATCCGAGATCGCCGGGCGTGACGCGACGGTTCAGCTTGGCACTGAGGACATCAGCCATGATCGCTGCCGTCTGAGGCTGGATGCCTGCGCCGTCGCGCCAACGCTGGACGGCGACGTGAGTGGTTCCCAGGGGCACGCCGCGTTGCGTTGCGGCGTCCTTCATTCGTTTCGCAAGCCCTTTGTTCGAGACCTGCGCTTCGTTCATGACGGCGATCAGTTGCGCGTTCGGCTCTCGGCTCATGCTCCCCTGCCAACCCGAGAAATGACGGCGAGTGTTCATCGTGTCACAACGTGAGGGGTTGGGGGGTTCATTGGTGAACCCCCGCGGGTTTTGCCGGTGTTCATCTGAACCCCCCGGTGGACACTCCCGGTCAGACGCCGTTCGCCGTGTACTGGCTTCCGCGTAGCAAGTGGTCCGGGAAGGGGCCGTCGAAGCTGACAAGGGGACGTCATGGACGCGAGGAAAACGCGGCAGCGCGAGCACATGGGTGCGGAAATCGAGGCGTTCGCCCATTGGTTCGCGAAGCCTGATCTCTCCGCAGGGCACTTCTTGACTGTGACCCTCTTTGCGGAGGCCGCCGACTCGGCGCGCGTGGCGCGAGACATGACGGCCGTGTTCCTGCGGGGCGCAGGTGCGGATGCCATGGTGGACGACGCTCGGCTGATCGTCTCGGAACTGGTCGGCAACGTGGTGAATCACGTGGTGCCGGAACCTGCTCTGGCTCAGCCTGGCGGGTCCCGTCGTATGGACGTGAGCTTCAAGCTGTGGCCGAAGTGGCTCTTCATCGGGGTCACGGATGAGGACTCGACGCCGCCGCTCCTCCCTGTGGGAGATGTCTTCTCGCCTGGACTGATGGGTGAGCTGTCAGAGGCAGTGCTGCCCGACAACGGTCGAGGGCTGCTGATCGTTCAGCGGCTGGCGTCCGCTGTCTGGTGGACGCCGGGAGAGGGCGGCGGCAAGACGGTGTGGTGCCGCATGGATGTGGCCCAAGGAGCAGGGGCCGGCTCACCTCGTTGATCTCCGGGCCGTCGCCTCCCGAACACTCCTTCGCGATCAGGAGCGGAGCGACGGCCCGGACACCGGCCGGAGTCTGACCTCTCCGGCCCACGGGGCGCGGTCCCTTGCGAACTGTCTACCGGGTTCCCCACCCGGGCAAGGGGCCGCGCTTCACAACCTCATACCGAGACCGGACCACCCCCGCGCCTGGCAGCAACCGGGGTGGTCCGGGAGGGGACACAGCGTTCCCCGGTGCCCGATGGTACCGGGGTCGCTGTGCTGTCTACACGCCCCGGGCCACGAAGAGTTGATGATCCGTCGGTTAAGCGGATGGAGTGGCCAAGTGACTGGCGCGGGTGAGGATTGGCTGCGTGACGGCCTCGACGACATCGCGGACGCGGGGTCGGGTCTGTGGGTGCGTGGGGTC
This sequence comes from Streptomyces sp. NPDC057424, assembly GCF_042803315.1. Taxonomy (NCBI): domain Bacteria; kingdom Bacillati; phylum Actinomycetota; class Actinomycetes; order Kitasatosporales; family Streptomycetaceae; genus Streptomyces; species Streptomyces sp. NPDC057424. The sequence continues at coordinate 93,672 of NZ_JBHVCP010000015.1, read as the reverse complement.
GATTACGTCGGGGGCTGGCGGTCGGCGCGTGAGTCTGCGGATCGGCTGAATCGTGCGCTCTTGGGCGCGGGCTTCGAGTTGTCCGCGGTGCGGGCCGTGGCGTCGGCGGACGATACGGGGCGCGGTGTGGTGCGTTTGGCGGGCCGGCCGGAGGCGGCGGATCGGCTCGCCGTGCTCCTGGAGGCGCTGGCTGGCCACGACGGCGGTGCGCGGTGATGGGCGCCGTGGTGGGTGGGCGGTGCGGGTGGGCACGTCGTCGGGTGGAGAGACTTTGGGCGGGAGCTGCCATGGGGCGAGTGAACAGGGGGCCTTACGCTCGCCCGGCGAATCGGGCAGGCACTGGTCCTGCCCGCGTTTGTGCCCGATGGGCCCCCTGTTCTTCGAGGCTCGCCCCATGGTGGCTGCCTAAAGTCTCGGAGCCCGGCGACCCTCAGCCGACCACGCCCCAGCCTCCGGCGGGCGGGCGTTGCCTCGACTCCTTGGCCGTGCTGCGGTGTCGGGCGTCGGGCGACCGGACGGGATCGGCGGTCACGCCGCATGCCCGGCCGGGGCGGCCGGGCGCCCCGGCGCGCCGCAGGCGCGCCCTTGAGGAAGTGAAGGTGGTTTCGACCGATCATCGTTGCCGGTCAGGTGTGGCGGCGTCGGGTGGGTTGTTTGTCGGCGGTGATCCGGTAGGCGGCTTCGGCGCGGTCGGCTCCGATGCGGAGTTCTTCGAGGATCAGCGGGCGGTCGTCGGTGCCGTGCGTGATGCGGGACAGGTGCAGGATCGGGGTCGCGTCCGGGAGCTGGAGCGTGACGCGCTCGTCGGGCACCGGCATGCGGGCGCGCACCGTCTCCGACCACCACAGCTTGTGCCCCGCCTTAGCAAGCGCGGCGTATGCCGCTGTCGGCTGCTGGCCAGGCTCCTTGGCAAGTGCCGGCACACTCTCGGCGACCTCGAAAGGGATCAGCATCCGGTGCATCGCCCGAGTGCCCGAGGCGGCGTCGGTCAGGAGACGGTCACAGCCGAACAGCTCCTCTTCCTCGCCCAGACCGAGGAGTCGCCCAGTCGCCTTCGTCGTGCGGGTGCGGTGCACGCTCGGTTCCTCGGCCTCGTCCCAGACGTCGCCGCCGGGCATGAAGAACTGACCGGCCGGAGCATGGCTGATGCGGCGATCCAAGCTGAGGGCGGGATGTCCGTCGCAGCGTACGAAGCTGCCCTTGCCGTGCCGGACGTCGATCAGTCCCTCTGCGCGCAGTGCTGCGATGGCGTTGCGGACGGTGGGGCGGGAGACCTGGTAGCGGGCCATGAGCTGCGCTTCGGACGGCAGCAGGGACTCGGGGGCGAACTCGCCCGACAGGATCGCTTCCCGGATGGCGGCGGCCACCTGTTGGTAGAGGGCTCCGGGGCGCTGGATCTCCGTCATCTCGGCATCTCCGGTTCGGTGTCGTAGGCACGTCGCACGCGCGACATCACTCGTCAGCATAAGTACTTGCACTCTCGCCGTACAGTGCTCCAGGCTTGTCACTCGTAAGGACAAGTGACGTCCGTATGGGTCGGGCGTCCTGATTGGCCAGGGAGGCCACAGAAATGCAGTCCATTCCCGTGGACACGACGCGGCTAGGCGTAATGCGCTGCGCCATCGCGCCGGAAGCAAAGCTCAGCAACCCCGAGACGCAAGAGGTGAAGAAGGACCGGGACGGCAACCCGGTCTACACCGTCGCCGTGACCGTGCGGCAGGACCGGCGGCGGATCTCCGTCATCGAGATCGCCGTGAGCGGTGAACCCAAGGGCATCCAAGAGGGCCAGATCGTCAAGGTGACCGGCCTGACGGCGTTCGCCTGGGCGATGGGCGACCGTCACGGCGTCAGCTTCCGTGCCGACGCCATCACCCCCGTACCCGCCACGGCGACGGCGCACGGCAAGGGCGGTGACGCCTGATGGAACCGATCCTGATCGCCTTCGCGCTGGCGGTGGTGGCGTGGCTGTTGGTCGTCGGTGACCTGGTGCGCCGCCACCGACCGGCCTGGCACTGGTACCTCACCGGATACCCGGTCACGGCATGGCGGGTGGCGTCGACCTGGCGGCGGGTCGCCCTGCTCAACGACCTCGCCGTGTCCCGGCTCCCGGCCCGCACGCTGGTCGGGCATCTGCTGGTCAAGGGCGACCCGGTGCGGCCGGTGGCCCCGCGGATCTCGTTCCCGCGCGCCACCCGTATGGGGCTGACGGTGGTGGTGCGGCTGCACGCGGGCCAGACCCCGGCCACCTACATGCAGGCGGCTGACGCGCTGGTCCACGCGTGGAAGGTCCACGCCGTGCGGGTCACCTCGCCGCAACGCGGCCTTGTGCTACTGACGGCCACGGCCATAGACCCGTTGGAGCGGCCCGGGTTAGCCAGCGCCCCGGCGGAACTGCTCTCCGCGCTGATCGGAGCGTTGGAGACGGGCGGGGCGTGGGTGATGAACCTGCGCCTGGTCCCGCACTGGCTCATCGTGGGGGCCACCCGCTCGGGCAAGTCGACCCTGCTCGCCCGGGTCATCACCCAACTCGCGCCCCAACCCGTCGCGCTGGTCGGCATCGACTGCAAGGGCGGTATGGAACTCGGCCTCTTCGCCTCGCGGCTGAGCGTGCTCGCCACATCGAGGCGCGAAGCGGTCGCCGTGCTGACGGCCCTGGTGGTCGACATGCAGGAGCGCATGAGCGCCTGCCGCACGGCCGGGGTGCGCTCCGTGTGGGAGCTGCCGGACAAGCTCCGGCCGGTGCCGGTCGTGGTCCTGGTGGACGAGATCGCGGAGCTGTACCTGTCCGACGGCACCCGGCAGAGCAAGGCGGAAGCAGAGCAGTGCTCGACGCTGCTGCTGCGGCTGGCGCAGCTCGGTGCCGCGCTCGGCCTGCACCTGGTGGTTGCCGGCCAACGCGTCGGATCCGACCTCGGCCCCGGCGTCACCGCTCTGCGTGCCCAGCTCGGCGGCCGGATCTGCCACCGCGTCAACGACCCCGGCACGGCAGAGATGACGTTGGGCGACCTCAACAAGGACGCCGTGGCAGTCGCACAGGCGATCACGGCTCAGGAACGCGGCGTGGCCGTGTGCACCCGCCCTGACGGCGGCTGGGCCCGTGCCCGATCCCACCTCACCCCCTCGGATGAGGCCGTGGCCACGGCCCGGAAGCACTCCGGCATGACCCCCGAACTCCCCGCCATAGAGCGCGCCCTGGTGGCGCTGGAAGGAGACGTCAAGTGATCAGCGAAGGTACGGCGTTCACGTTCGCGGTGGTCTTCGGGATCATCACCGTCCTCCTCGTCCGCTCCCGCGACGTACGCGGCTGGGAAGCGGTCTGCGTCGGCCTCTTCGGCCTCTACCTCGGCCAGACCCCCGTCCTGTTCACCATCCACGGCTTCGTCACCTGGGCCGTCAGCGGCTTCTCCCACACCTGAGAGACAAGGACCCCTCCATGACCATGCGCCGCGTGAGGTGCACCCACTGCAAGGGCGACGGAGCCCGCAAGACCTGGACCGGACGACTGCGCCGCTGCCGCGTCTGCCGGGGCACCGGAACCATCCGCTAACCCCACCACCCCGACCGACCCGACCAGGAGTGATCCCCATGACCGATGACGCGCCACCACTCACCACCCGTGCCGCTGCGGCGGCCCACCCTGGAAGGTCACCACCATCACCCCGCACCCCACCGCCCCGGCTGACCGGCGCGCCGCCCTCGACCGCGCGGCGCGCCTGCGTCAGCTCCCCGAAGCCGACCGAGACGCCCTCCGCATTGCCCAAGACCCCGACTTCCCCCGCTGGCTGCGACAGATCACCCAAACCGGCGGCTGCGCCCACCCCGTGCACCTCTCCGGCTCCACCACCACCCTGGACGGCCCAACCGGCGAAATCCTCCACCACTACGACACCCGCAACGAACCCGGCGAACGCCTCCTGGTCCGCTGCCGCAACCGCCGGGCAACGGTCTGCCCCGCCTGCTCCCGTCTCCACGCGGGCGACACCTTCCATCTCGTCCGCGCCGGTCTCACGGGCGGCAAGAACGTTCCCGCCACCGTGCGCACGCGGCCTCGCCTCTTCGTCACCCTCACCGCACCCTCCTTCGGTCCGGTCCACCGCGCGGGCCTGATATGCCGCCCCCGCCGTGACGGCGGTACTTGCGAGCACGGTCGTTCCCTCGGCTGCGGGGCCGCCCACGCTCCCGACGCCCCCGCTGTCGGACAACCCCTCTGCCCGGACTGCTACGACTACATCGCCCACGTCCTGTGGCACGCGCACGCCTCCAAGCTGTGGGACCGCTTCGTCATAGACGTCCGACGACGCCTCGCCTCCTCGGCCGGCCTCGTGCAGTCCCGCTTCGCAGCCCATGCCCGGCTGTCCTTCGCCCGCGTCGCCGAGTACCAGAAACGCGCTGCCGTCCACATTCACGCCGTGGTCCGCCTCGACGGCCCCAACGGGCCAGACGACGAACCTCCGGCCTGGGGGACCGCCGAGCACCTCACCGATGCCGTCCGGGCCTCCGCCGGACGGGTCCTTGTCCGCACCCCCTACAGTCCGGCCCTCGGCGAACTCACTCTCAATTGGGGTGCTCAGACCGACATCCGCCCCCTGCGCTCCCACGGTGACGGCCCCGACTATGACGCGGTAGCCGCATACGTCGCCAAGTACGTCTCCAAGGGCGCGGACGAGACCGGGGCCGGCACCGACCACAAGGTCACCGCTTGGGACGACATCGACGCGGCACCTGTGAGCGAACACGTCCGCGCCCTCATGCGGGCATGCTGGCGCCTCGGAGGCCTCCCTGAGTACGAACCCCTACGCCTGCGCGCCTGGACTCACACCCTCGGCTACCGGGGCCACATCCTCACCAAATCCCGCGCCTACTCGACGACGTACGCTGCGCTCCGCGCCGAACGTGCTGAGCACATGGGCCACACCGACCCTGCCGCCATGGTCACCGAGCGGTATTGGCGTTACGTCGGGTCCGGCCACACTCCTGGCGCGGCCCTCATCACGGCCGGAGTCGCCAAGACATAGCCATGAATCGCGAGATCGCTCGCGAAGAGCGTGAGGTGTCCCGATGACGAGACGCCACAATGAGCAGTGGGCTCGGGCGGTCGAGCGTCAGGCGGCCAAGTTCCCCGCACGTATCGGGGTGAAAAGTGCGGCGCGGCTAGCACGACTCCTCGGGCCTGCGCGGTGATGTGTCACCGCCTTCGGTCCTGTTCTTGAATTCCGGCGCGGTGCTGCTCCTCTTCTGCCAAGCTCTCGGTATGAGGTTGAACCTGGGCATTACCATCGCCCACGCAGATGACGTGCTTCGCCGCGCCGAGACGATTTGGGGCAATGCGCGTGGCGCCCAAGACCAATTTCGTGCCTACACCGACGCTGTCCACGATACCTACCCCGTACTAAAGCGGGTTTTCGCGACGCCGGATCTGGCCTCAACCATGCACTCTGTGGCTTATTGGAATTTGCTGCCGATTGCGCAATCACACGTGGCCACTAGTTTCACCAATGACCCCAGTGTGGCAGCGAATATGATGCGAGCCGTCCGCGCTGAGAACCAGGCGATCGCTACCGAGATCGAGAATCAGGTGAAGTGCCTAGAGCAGGCCCGTTCCGAGCTTGACGAGCTGAAGAAGCTCGCTGCCCGGCCGGGCCTCCCTGTTGTCTACGACACCAACATGCTCAACCACTGGTCGCAGCCAGGTGACATTCTGTGGCGGGACATCTTCAAGGCTCAAGGCGAGACAGTCCAAGATGCGCGACTCGTAATTCCATTGCGCGTGATCGATGAGCTGGACAAGCAGAAGTACGGTCAAGGGGAACTCGCCAAGAGGGCCACTACGGCCATCCGCTACCTTGAGCGTTTCCTCAAGGGAGGTAAGCCCGGCGAGGCTGTGCAGCTTCGCCCGGGTGCCACGTTGGAGGTGTGGGTCAATACAGATGATCGCGGTGGCGATGCCGATTTGGCGATCTTGCGTTGTGCCGCAGACCTGGACAACCTTCACCCTGGGACCGGTTGCCGTGTGCTCACCGATGACTTCGGCATGCGTCTACGCGCTCAGCAGGTCGGGCTGAAGGTCATCTCTCTGCCGCCGAACCATAAGAAGTGACAGGCGCGGTGTCGTGCTGACTTTCGGAAAACTTCGGGTTATGGCAGAGACGTACGTGCGCTTGCAATGCTGCCGACCTTGACCGGATTCTTCAGTCCAGAGGGTTCGGCTCGATCTCCACCCGGTCCGTGTCGAACCCCCTGCCCTTCCGCGTCGGCGAACGGACGATCACGGCGGCAAACAGGTATCGGTAGATCGCGTTCATGCGCGCGTGCTCCTCCGCCTCCTCCAGCTTCCTCCAGTTGGCTTCGGCCTCTGGCCCGGCGATCCCCTCCAGGACGACGACCGGTCGCTTGACGGTCTTCCGCTGCCGCTCCTTCATCCGCTTGACGATTGGCCCACGCATGGCCTGGAAGTCGGCAGTCGTGAAGTTGTCGTCGTTGAGCCACATCTCCTTCAGTTCGTTCAGCTTGGCCCTGTCCTTCTCGTCCGCCGTGATGTCTGCCTCGGGGCGCGTGGTTGTGGCGGGCTCGTAGCCGGAGGTGTCCAGCTTGGTCAGGACGCTGATTGCCACATCCCGAACGAAGTCTTCGAGCGGCCCGGCCGAGATGGAGCGGTTGCACTTCTGCTGGTCGGTGTTGTCGGAGCGGGTGCACCGGTAGTAGGCGTACCTGCCGCTGTTCGTGCCGCCCATGCGGGCGCCGCACGTGCACGTGGCGACTCCGCGCAGAAGGTAGTTTCGAACCGGGCGCTTCTTCGTGTCCTGGTGCTGTTGGGCGCGGTACTCCCTGAGCCGCTGCACCTCGTCCCACTGCCCGCGGTCGATGATGGCGGGCCACGTCCCGACGGCCACTTCCTCGCCCAGGTGGAAGCGCAGCCCGGCCACGAAGTGGGACGACAACAGATGCCGCACGTTTTCGGGGTTCCACTCTTTGCCCTTCGACGTCAGGATGCCCCGTGCTACGAGATCCTGCGCTATGCCGAGCGGCGATTCTCCGTCCAGGTAGCGGCGGTAGACCTCACGGACGATCTCTGCCTCTTCCTCGACTATTGCGCGGCCGTCGCGGGTGTAGCCGTAGGGTCGGTTGCCCACGTGTGGCCGGCCTTCGCGGGCGTGATCCTTCAGGGCGTCCTTGAGACGGCGGGACGAGTCGTCTGAGGAGCGGCACGCGTGGGCGACCTCGATGCGGAGGATGAAGCGGTCGTCGGGGTCCGAGAGATCGCGGCGGTTCGCCTCGCCGTGGAGCAGGACGCGCTTGTCGTCGGCGATGGAGAGCAGCTCTTCAAGGTCCTTGGGCTGCCGCATGAGGCGGTCGGGGTGGTAGACGATGACGTGCCGGATCTCCCCGGCCCCCATCGCCCTCAGCATTGCTTCCCAACCGGGGCGTTTCCGGTCGCGCTGCCACGCCGAGCGGTTGTTGTCGATGTAGACGTGTGTGGGCTCGATGCGGAGCTGGAGGCGTTCGGCGATGTCCCGGCAGATGCGTTCCTGCCGGTCGACGCCGGTCTGGTCCTCGTCCCTGGTGTGCGAGATGCGGCAGTAGATCGCTGCAGGCTCGCCCGGCGTGATGGCGGCCCTGGCTAACTTGGGTCGGGTCATGTCAATCACTGTATGAGCCGGGTATGACATCGATCATCGTCGGCGCGGCGATCGGGGCCGTGTTCTTCAAGGAACGCTTCGGGGCGCCGAGGATCGCGGCGGCCGGGCTGCTGGTCGTCGGGATCGGGCTGATGCTGCACGCCGGATAGGGGCCCGCCGGGCGGGTGCGTCCGGCCCGTGCGAGGAGCACCCTGGAACTAAGCGTTCCGGAGGTGATCGTCATGATGCACACCACAGTGGGGTGGCACGTCGAGATGGAGTTCACGGAGGACGACCAGCACACGCGCGCGGCCGCGTTGGTCCGCTTGCCCGACGGCAGCGAGGTACGGGCGCACGGGCACGCCAGCCGGCACCGGACCGACGCGAATCAGCCGCGGGTCGGGGAGGAGATCGCCGGGGCCCGGGCACTCAACGAACTCGCCATGGCGTTGCTGACCAAAGCCCACGAGGAGATCGACCAGGCGTCCGGCCGGACCTCGCACCCCATCCACGTCTAGAGGTTCAGCACGCCCCGCACCGCCCGCACCAGCCCCTGCGCCCGTGGGTCCGCCGTCACCGTCTTGCGGAAGCCGTTGGTGACGTAGCCGAAGGCGATCCCCGTCTCCGGGTCGGCGAAGCCGAGGGCGCCGCCGCGGCCCGGGTGGCCGAAGGAACCCGGGGTGAGCAACGGCGAGGCGCTGCCGTGCAGCATGTAGCCGAGGCCGAAGCGGGTGCCGACCACCAGAACCCGGTCGGGGCCCGCCGACTCCTCGGCCCGGGCCAGTTCCACCGTCCCGGGCGTGAAGAGGCGGGCGGCCCCGGCCGTGTCGCCGATCAGGGTCGCGTAGAAGCGGGCCAGCCCGTCCGCCGTCGCTATGGCGTTCGTCGCGGGTAGGGCGGTCGCGTGGTAGGCGGGGTCGTTCTGGTCCGGGAACGGGGAGATCGCGGCGAAGGCCCGGCGCGTGAGGGAGGCCGGGTCCTCGTAGGCCTCGGTGACCGAGCGCTTCGGACGGGCCCGCAGACCCCCGGTCGGCTCGGCCCCCTCGACGCGGCCCACGCGCCCGACCCGGCCGGCCTCCGACTCCGGCAGACCGAGCCAGAGGTCCAGCCCCAGCGGGCCGGTGACCTGCGACGCGAGCCACTCCCCGGTGCCCTGCTCGGTGACGCGCCGCACCAGTTCGTCGAGCAGCCAGCCGTAGGTGAGTGCGTGGTAGCCGTGGTCGGTGCCGGGCTCCCAGGCCGGGGCCTGAGCGGCGAGGGCCGCGGGCCCCTTCGACGGGTCGAGGGCCTCCTGCGGGGTCAGCGGCCGGTCGAGGACCGGCAGCCCGGCCCGGTGGTTCAGCACGTGCCGGACCAGGATCCGCTCCTTGCCCTGCGCCTTGAACTCCGGCCAGTAGTGCCCCACCGGCGCGTCCAGGTCCAACTGCCCGCGCTGGTGCAGCAGCAGGAGGACGGCGGCGGCGACCCCCTTCGTCGCCGAGCGCACCACCTGGGCGGTGCCGCGCTCCCAGGGAGCCGTGCCGTCGACGTCCTTGGTGCCGCCCCACAGGTCGACGACCTTCTGCCCGTCCCGGTAGACGGCGACCGCCGCGCCCCGGTCCCCGAGCGTCTCGAAGTTCCGTATGAACGCTTCCCTGACCGGCTCGAAGCCCTCGGCGACTGTGCCGTTCACGTCCACGTCCGCACTCCTCGAATGGCTCGGCTGCTCGGCACTAGCCAAGCAGGATGGTCACGTCGATGTTCCCGCGGGTCGCGTTCGAGTACGGGCACACCTCGTGGGCGGCGTCCACCAGCCTGGTCGCGAGGTCCGGGTCGACCACCGGCAGGGAGACGCTGAGGGCGACCGCGAGGCCGTAGCCGCGTTGCTGGTTGGGGCCGATGCCGACCTTCGCGGAGACCGTGGAGCCGGTCAGGTCGTAGCCCTCGCGGTTGCCGACGAGGATCAGGGCGTTGTGGAAGCAGGAGCTGTAGCCGGCCGCGAAGAGCTGTTCCGGGTTGGTGCCGTTGCCGTCGCCGCCGAGCTGCGGGGGCATCGCGACCTTGAGGTCGAGCTGTCCGTCCTGGCTGGTGACGTAGCCGTCGCGACCGCCGTGGGCGGTGGCCTCCGCCACGAACATGATCTTCGTCGGGCGGGTGTCGACGGCGGGGCCGTCAGTCATGCTGTCCTCCCCCGGAACCAGGTGTGCACAAACACATCGTGCACAAGGTACTGGCCGGTAACTCCCCTGTCGTGACCAGGGGGCGGCAACCGGGGGTAACCCTCAGCGGGCCCGGCCCGCCGCCGACTCCGCCCGCTCGGCCAGCCGCCACAGCTCCGCACGCAACCGCCCGGCCTCCGCCGCGTCCAGCCCGGTCGCCCTGACCAGCGCGCCGGGCACCCGCCCCGCCCGCTCCCGGAGCTCCTCCCCGCGCCCGGTCACGGCCACGAGCACCGACCGCTCGTCCCGCGCCGACCGCTCACGCCGGACCAGACCGGCCGCCTCGAGCCGCTTCAGCAGCGGCGAGACCGTGCCGTAGTCGAGGCGCAGGGCCGCGGCCAGCTCCTTCACCGTCGTCTCGCCACGCTCCCAGAGGACCAGCAGGACCAGGTACTGCGGATAGGTGAGGCCCAGTTCGTCGAGGAGCGGGCGGTACGCCGCCGTCACCGCGCGCTGGGCGGCGTACAGCGCGAAGCACAGCTGCTCGTCCAGCAGCAGTGATCCGTCGCTCTCCTCGTTCGTCACGCGCCCATTGTCAGGGACGGGCCGCAGCCGCCGGGACGGAACGCGGATCGAAACCGAACGGCAGCTCCAGACGGTGGGCCCGCATCAGCTCCTCGTCGGAGAGCAGCTCACCGGTCGGACCGTCGGCCGCGATCACCCCGTCACTGAGGATCAGGGAGCGCGGGCACAGCTCCAGGGCGTAGGGCAGATCGTGCGTGACCATCAGCACGGTCACGTCCAGGGAGCGCAGGATGTCCGCCAGCTCGCGGCGGGAGGCGGGGTCGAGGTTGGAGGAGGGCTCGTCCAGGACGAGGATCTCCGGCTCCATCGCCAGCACGGTCGCGACGGCCACGCGGCGGCGCTGGCCGAAGGAGAGATGGTGCGGCGGGCGGTCCTTGAACCCGGCCATGCCGACCCGCTCCAGCGCCCGGTCCACGCGCTCCTCCAGCTCTGTCCCCCTCAGCCCGGCCGCCGCGGGCCCGAAGGCCACGTCCTCCCGGACCGTCGGCATGAACAGCTGGTCGTCCGGGTCCTGGAAGACGATGCCGACCCGGCGCCGCACCTCGGCCATGTTCCGCTTGTCGACGGACAGCCCGGCGACCTCCACCGTGCCGGCGCCGCCGGTCAGAATGCCGTTGAGGTGCAGCACGAGAGTCGTCTTGCCGGCGCCGTTCGGCCCGAGCAGCGCGACCCGTTCGCCGCGCGCGACCGAGAAGTCCACGCCGAAGAGGGCCTGATGGCCGTCGGGGTAGGCGAAGGCCAGTCCGGCCACGTCGAGCGAAGGCGTCACATCAGTCACAGCATCCATCCCAGCAGACAGACGAGCAGAGCGGCGCAGGGGAGGGCGAGGGCGTACGACCACTGCGCCCGGGACGCGGTCACCTCGTCGATGACGGGCATGGAGCCGGCGTAGCCGCGGCTGACCATGGCCAGGTGGACGCGCTCGCCGCGCTCGTAGGAGCGGATGAACAGCGCGCCGGCCGACTTGGCGAGGACGCCCCAGTGCTTGATGCCCCTGGCCTCGAAGCCGCGTGACTCCCGGGCGATCCGCATGCGCCGCATCTCGTCGGTGATGACGTCGCCGTAGCGGATCATGAAGGACGCGATCTGCACGAGGAGCGGCGGGAGCTTGAGGCGCTGCAGGCCGAGGAGCAGTTCGCGCAGCTCGGTCGTGGCGGCCAGCAGCACCGAGGCCGCGACGCCGAGGGTGCCCTTGGCGAGCACGTTCCAGGCGCCCCACAGGCCGTTCACGCTCAGGGACAGGCCGAGGACGTCGACCCGCTCGCCCTCCGCCACGAACGGCATGAGCACCGCGAACGCGACGAACGGCACCTCGATCAGCAGCCGCCTCAGCAGGAAGGCGGCGGGCACGCGCGCGACGCAGGCGACGGCCCCGAGCAGCACGGCGTACAGCCCGAACGCCCACATCGCCTCGCGCGGCGTCGACACCACGACCACCACGAAGGTGAACACCGCCGCGAGCTTGGTGTGCGGCGGCAGGCCGTGCACGGGCGAGTGCCCGTGCCGGTACAGCTTGTGCGCGTGCCCCGCCCCCATGTCAGACGCTCGTCGTGTTCGGCGGGGAGGCGTCGGCCGTACGGCGGCGGCGCACGGTCCAGAACACACCGGTGCCCGCGACGACCGTGACCCCCACGCCGATGACGCCCGCCAGCCCCCCGGACAGGCGGGCGTCGTCGACGTCCTTGACCCCGTAGTCGGCGAGCGGGGAGTCGGCCACCGCGTGCTCCTCGGTCTTCTTGTCGATGCCGTGGTCGGCGGCGACCTTCTCCAGACCGTCGGGGTTCGCGGAGGCGTAGAAGCTGACGAAGCCGGCCAGCACGAGGGAGGCGACCAGGCCGGCGGCCCACACCTTGCGGTGCGAGGTCCGGGCGGCCACCGGGGCGGTCTCCGGCTCGGCACCGGGTGCGTCGACCAGTTCGCCGTTCACCCGCAGCTTGAGCCTCTGCGTCAGTCCGCGCGCCCCGTAGACCAGGTCGGGGCGTACGGCGATGACCGCGCCGACGGTCAGCGCGGTGATCACGGCCTCGCCGATGCCGATCAGGACGTGCACGCCGACCATGGCGGTGGCGACCTTGCCGATCGACACGTCGGTGGTGCCGCCGACGGCGTACATCAGCGTGAAGGCCAGCGCGGCGGCCGGGACGGAGACCAGGGCGGCGACGAAGGAGGCGACGGTGACCGAACGGTGGGTGCGGGGCAGCACCTTCACCAGGCCGCGGAAGAGGGCGTAGGCGACGACCGTCGTGACGATCGCCATGTTGGTGATGTTGACGCCGAGCGCGGTCAGCCCGCCGTCCGCGAAGAGGATGGCCTGCATCAGCAGGACGACGGAGACACACAGGACCCCGGTGTAGGGGCCGACGAGTATCGCCGCCAGCGCACCGCCGAGCAGATGGCCGCTGGTCCCCGCCGCGACGGGGAAGTTCAGCATCTGCACCGCGAAGATGAACGCCGCGACGAGCCCGGCCAGCGGCGCCGTGCGCTCGTCGAGTTCGCGGCGTGCGCCGCGCAGGCTTACGGCGATGGCGCCCGCGGCGATCACACCGGTGGCGGCGGAGGTGGGCGCGTTGATGAATCCGTCAGGTACATGCACCGTTCGATGATGTGGCTTGATGCGAATGGTTTGCAAGAGCGGGCCGCTCGTTTTATCTCACCGGGGATATGTCCGGCTCCAGGGGCGCAATCCGGAAAACATGCGACATTGGAGGGGGAGTGGGCGCATGGTTTCCACTCGGATTGCGCACGGTGAAGGGGCTGTCCGATGTCCGTAGTCGAGCAGTACGCGCGAGCCCACATCGTCTCGGACGCGGCCGTGCCGCTCGTCGACGAGCTGGAGGCGGTTCCGGTCACCCTGCGGTACGACCCCGACCACGACCCCCGGGTGGTCCGCATGGGGCTGCCAGGGGCCGGGGGACGCGAGTGGACCTTCGGCCGCGAGCTGCTGGAAGAGGGGCTGCGGGCCCCCGCCGGGAGCGGCGAGGTGCGGGTGTGGCCGTGCGGCCGGGTGCAGGTCGTGGTGGAGTTCCACTCCGCGCAGGGCGTGTCGGTGGTGCAGTTCGAGCGGCAGGCGCTGCTGCGGTTCCTGCGGCGGACGTACATGGCCGTCGCGGAACCCGTCACGCACTGAAACCGGTGCTCAGTCCCCCTGCTTCAGCAGTGCCGCCACGATCGGACCGGCCGTCGAGCCGCCGTGCCCGCCCTGCTGGACCACGCCCGCGGCGGCCAGGTCGCCCCGGTAGGCCGTGAACCAGCCGTTCGGCTTCTTCTGCCCGTCGACCTCGGCGGACCCGGTCTTCGCACCGGCATCGCCGCCGACCCCGGCCATCGCCTCCGCTGCCGTGCCGTACGCGGCCGTGTACGACATCAGCTCACGCAGCTGGGACAGGGTGCTCGCCGGCATCGTGCGCGAGGCCTTGGCCAGCTTGCGCCCGTCCACGTCCGGGGAGACCAGGTACGGCTGGTGGAAGGTGCCGGACTTGACGGTCGCCGACACCGAGGCCATGTTCAGCGGGTTCATGCGGACCCCGCCCTGCCCGATCAGCGAGGCGCCCATCTGGGCCGCCGACTGCACGGGCACCGCCCCGTCGAAGGACGGCACACCGATCGCCCAGTTGTTCAGCCCCAGGCCGTAGACCTGCTGGGCCTCCTTGGTCAGGTCGTCGTTCTTCAGCTTCGGGGCCTGGCTGATGAAGGCCGTGTTGCAGGAGCGGGCGAAGCTGGCCTTGAAGGTGCCGTTCTTGATCTGGAACTTGTCGAGGTTCTGGAACTTCCAGTGCCCGTACGTGAAGTACTTCGGGCACGGGTGCTTCTTGTCCGCCGAGGCCAGCCCCTTCTCCAGCAGCAGCGAGGTGGTGATGACCTTCATCGTGGAACCGGGGGCCAGGGAGCCCTGGAAGGCGGTGTTGAAGCCGCGGGAGGCGTTGGCGGCGGCCAGGATCTCGCCGGTCGACGCCCGCACCACGGCCACCGACGACCTGGCCTTCTTCGCGACCTGCCGCTCGGCCGCCGCCTGCAGGGCGGGATCCAGCGTGGTCTTCACCGTGCCGGGAGTGCCCTCGCTCAGCTCCAGCAGCGTCTTGTCGGAGAGGTCCTTCGCCTTGGCGGACTTCCCGCGCACGACCCGCAGTTCGATGCCGGCCTTGCCGCCGGCCACCTTGCCGTACTTCTCGCGCAGTCCGTCCAGGATCGGGCCGATCGAGGCGTACGCGTCCTTGGTCAGTTCGCCGCCGTCCCGGTCGAGGGCCTTGACCGGGGGTGTGCCGGCCGCGCCGGTGACCAGCGTGTCGCCGTCCTTCAGGGCTGGGTGCACGACCGCCGCGTGCCAGTCGACCAGCGGCTTCCCGTCGGCAGTGCGGCGCACGACGGTGAGGGCGCTGTCGTAGGCCAGCGGCTTGTCCGTTCCCTTGTAGGACACCGTGCCCTTGACGGAGAACGGCACCTTGTCGCCGGTGGGCTTGCCCGGGGTGAGGGTGACGTTCTTGATGCGGGCGTCCTTGGCGAAGCCGGTGAGCAGCCGCTGGGCCGCGGAGGCGTCGTCGGTGGCCGCGGCGGCCTGCGGGACCTTTCCGGACTGCCAGGCGGTGAGGAAGGCGCGGGCGGTGGTGGTGACCTCGGCCGGGGACAGCGGGCCGGTCTTCACCTCGGCCTTCTGGTCCGACGCCCGCGCCCCGTCGTCGGCGGCGGCGCCACCGCCGTACAGCGCGTAGGCACCGGCCCCGGCGCCCACGACGACCACGGCGATCACCCCGCCGATCACGGCGGGTCTCGTCTTCCGTCGCTCGGCGACGCGCCTTCTGTTGCCCACTGTCGTTCTTTCCTCCGCGATTCCCCAGGGTCCCCGTTGCCCTCAGCTGTCCCAACGACGGCCACCACCCTAGAGTCCCCTCCCGCGGAGGTGAGATCAGCCACCCGTTCGTAGCACGGCTGCGACAATCGGCCCGGCCGCGTCGCCGCCGTGGCCGCCCTCCTCGGTCATGGCCGCCGCGGCGATGTCGTTCCGGAACCCTGTGAACCAGCTGTTGGACTTTGCGTTGCCGTCGACCTCGGCGGACCCGGTCTTGGCGCCGATGTCGCCGCCGAGTCCGCGCATGGCCTTCTCGGCGGTGCCCTGCGTGGCGGTGAGCCGCATCATCTGCTTGAGCTGGGCGGCGGTGCTCGCCCGCAAGCCCTCGGCCCGGGCCAGCTCCCGGCCGTCCAGCTCGGGCGAGACCAGGTAGGGCTGGCGGAAGGCGCCGGTGATCGCGGTCGCGGTCACGGAGGCCATGTTCAGCGGGCTCATCTGGACCTGGCCCTGCCCGATGGCGCCCGCCGCCCGGTCCGGCCCGCCGACCGCGGGGACACGGCCGTCGAAGGAGACGGTGCCGGTCTTCCAGTCGTCCTGCCCCAGCCCGAAGCGCTCCTCGGCCTCCTGGGTCAGCGAGGCGTCCGTGAGCGGCTTCTCGTCGATGAGCTTGATGAAGGCGGTGTTGCAGGACCGCATGAAGCTGTTGGCCAGCGTCGCGCTCTCGTTGGGCTTCATGCCGGTCAGGTTCTTGAACGTCTGGCTCTGCCACACGGCGGTGTCGGGGCAGGGGGCCGGACCGTTCATCGACGTCACGCCGTTGTCGATGAGCATCGCGGCGGTGATGATCTTCATGGTGGAGCCGGGGGCCGCCTGACCCTCGAAGGCCGCGTTGAAGCCGTCCGTGCGGTTGTTGGCCACGGCCAGCACCTCGCCGGTGCTCGGTTTGACGGCCACCACCGACGACTGGGCGAACCGCTTGACCGCCTTCTCGGCCGCCGCCTGCGCGCTCGGGCTGATCGTGGTGGTGAGCTTGCCCGGCTTGCCCTCGGCGAGGGTGAGCAGCGGGGTGTCGGGAGCGCCGTTGCCGTCGTGCCGGACGACCAGTTCGATGCCGGGTGTGCCGCCGGCCTTCTCGCCGTACTTGTCGCGCAGGGCGTCCAGGACCGGGCCGAGGGAGGGGTACTTCTCCTTCGTCAGCTCGGAGCCGTCGCGACCCACGGCCTCGATGGGCGGGGTGGCCGACTGCTCGGTGACGAGGGTGTCTTCCTTTTTCAGCTCGGGGTGCACCACGGACGGCTGCCAGTCGACCAGCGCCCGCCCGGTGGTCAGTCCGCGCACGACCTTCAGCGTGCTCCGGTAGCTCAGCGGCTTGGACTTCCCGTCGTGCACCACCTTCGCTTTCACCGTGTACGGCACGGTGGTGCCCCGGGCCGCGTCCGGTGTGATCTTCACGTCGGTGATGTGCGCGTCGTCGCTGAAGGCGGTGAGCAGCCGCTCGGCGGCCGCGTCGTTGTTCGTGTACGACGCCGCCGTCGCGGTCGCTCCCGTCTGCCAGGCCGCGAAGAACTTGGCGGTGGTCTTCTCGACCTCGTCCTTGCCGGGCGGCCCCGTCCTCTTCTCCGCGGACACCCCGTTCGTGCCGCCCCCGTCACCGTTCAGCGCGCTCACGATGTTGTAGGTGCCGTACCCGGCCCCGCCCACCATCACCGCGAACACCCCGCCTATGACGGCGGCTTTGACCCCCTTGGTCATAGGGCGGCCCCCTCCCCGTTGAGCCTCACGCGCTCCTTTGAACGCGTTCAGAAAGCTCGGTCCCGGGAGCACTCTATGTGTAAGCGGTTGCTACCGGGCAGGGAGTTTCGATTTGTGACCGAACGTAGATCAGACCCAGGTGTCCAGCCACATCCGCGCCCGCCAGTCGTCGATGGGGATGGCCTGGCCGGTGTACAGGGGCCAGAAGTAGATGAAGTTCCAGGTGATCAGGAGGACCAGGACGCCCGCGGCTGTGGCGCCCACGACGCGGCGGGTGTCGGTGGAGCGGGGTGGTCCGATGATCGCGCCGAGGAGCATCGCCACCGCCAGGCACAGGAACGGGAGGAAGACGACGGCGTAGAAGAAGAAGATCGTGCGCTCCTGGTACATGAACCAGGGCAGGTAGCCGGCCGCGATGGCGCAGACGATGGCGCCCGCCCGCCAGTCACGGCGGAAGAACCAGCGCCAGAGCACGTAGAGGACCGCGAAGCAGGCGACCCACCACAGCAGCGGCGTGCCGAGGGCGAGGACCTCGCGGGCGCACTTCTCGCCGGCGTCGGAGGGGCAGCCGTCCTTGCCGGGCGCCGGGGACTCGTAGAAGTAGGACACCGGGCGGCCGAGGACGAGCCAGCTCCACGGGTTGGACTGGTACGTGTGCGGCGAGGACAGGCCGACGTGGAACTCGTACACCTGGTGCTCGTAGTGCCACAGGCTGCGCAGCCAGTCGGGCAGGAACGTCCAGCTGCCGCCCTCGCCGCTGGTCGCGGCCCAGTTGCGGAAGTAGCCGCCGGAGCCGTTCGTGGCGGAGAGGATCCAGCCGGTCCAGGACACGACGTAGGTGACCAGGGCGACCGGGACCGTGGCGAGGAACGCGAGGCCCGTGTCGCGCTTGAGGACCGCCGAGTACGGGTGGCGGGCACCGGCGACCCGGCGCGAGCCGACGTCCCACAACACCGCCATCAGGCAGAACGCGGCCAGGATGTAGAGGCCGTTCCACTTCGTGCCGATGGCCAGGCCCAGCATCAGGCCCGCCGCCCAGCGCCAGGGGCGCCATCCCAGGCGGGCCGTCTCGGCCGTGTGCCGGTCGGGCCGGGCCCGGCCGTCGCCGTCCAGCGGCAGCGCGGCCGCGAGTTTCTCGCGGGCCCTGTCCCGGTCGACCAGCAGACAACCGAACGCGGCCAGCACGAAGAACATCAGCACGCCGTCGAGCAGTGCCGTGCGGCTCATCACGAAGTGCAGGCCGTCCACCGCCATCAGCGCGCCCGCGAGGCACCCCAGGGCGGTGGAGCGGAACAGGCGGCGGCCGATCCGGCACAGCAGCAGCACGGACAGCGTGCCGAGCAGCGCCGTCATGAACCGCCAGCCGAAGGGATCGAACCCGAACAACAGCTCGCCGAGCCCGATGACGTACTTGCCGACCGGCGGGTGCACCACGTACGCCGCGTCCGTCGGGAGCGTGACGTTCCCACCCGACGACAGGACCAGGTCGTTGGCGTTCTTGTCCCAGTTGAGTTCGAACCCGCGGTGGACCAGCGCCCACGCGTCCTTCGCGTAGTACGTCTCGTCGAATATCACCGCCCTGGGGCTGCCCAGGTTCCAGAACCGCAGCACACCCGCAAGCAGCGTGACGAGCAGCGGGCCGATCCAGCCCGACCAGCGCACCAGCCGCCCCGCGAGCGGGTGCGGGACGCCGAGCCACGCCCACAGGCGGGGGGAGGGCTCGGTGTACGGCGGCACCAGGCGGTCACGGACGTCGCCGGCGTCGCTTCCGGGTTGCCCCTGGTAGCCGAAGCGGCGCAGCCGCTGCTGCCAGGACGGCCGCTGGTCGAGCGGCGCCTGGCCCTGACGGGTGTCCGTGGAGGACGCGGTACTGGTCACCGCGCCATCGTAGGGAACCGTTCTGTGTGAGTCCCGTGCATGGCCGGTATGCGTCCGCATCCTCCGCCCCTGGGAGGAGTCCGCACCGTCTGCCCCTGGGAGGATGGGAACGTGATCGGAACCCTCGTACTCGCAGGCACCCCCATCGGCGACATCGCGGACGCCCCTCCCCGGCTCGCCGAGGAACTGGCCGGAGCCGATGTCGTCGCCGCCGAGGACACGCGGCGGCTGCGCCGGCTGACCCAGGCGCTCGGCGTCACACCCAAGGGCCGGGTGGTGTCGTACTTCGAGGGCAACGAGTCCGCCCGGACGCCGGAGCTGGTCGAGGAGCTGGTGGGCGGGGCCCGGGTGCTGCTGGTGACCGACGCGGGGATGCCGTCGGTGTCCGATCCGGGGTACCGGCTGGTCGCCGCCGCGGTCGAGCGGGACGTGCGGGTCACCGCCGTGCCCGGGCCGTCCGCGGTCCTCACCGCCCTCGCGCTGTCCGGACTGCCCGTCGACCGGTTCTGCTTCGAGGGGTTCCTGCCGCGCAAGGCGGGGGAGCGGCTGGGGCGGCTGCGGGAGGTCGCCGGGGAGCGGCGCACGCTCGTCTACTTCGAGGCTCCCCACCGGCTCGACGACACCCTGTCGGCCATGGCCGAGGTGTTCGGGGCCGAGCGGCGGGCCGCGGTGTGCCGGGAGCTGACCAAGACGTACGAGGAGGTCCGGCGGGGCGGGCTGGGCGAGCTCGCCGCGTGGGCCGCGGAGGGAGTGCGCGGCGAGATCACCGTCGTGGTGGAGGGGGCGCCGGAGAAGGGGCCCGATGAGGTCGGGCCGGAGGAGCTGGTGCGGCGGGTGCGGGTGCGGGAGGAAGCGGGGGAGCGGCGCAAGGAGGCGATCGCCGCGGTGGCGGTGGAGGCCGGGGTGCCGAAGCGGGTGGTCTTCGATGCGGTGGTCGCCGCGAAGAACGCGGCGGGGTGACCGGGTTCGGGGTGGGGCTCGGGATGCTCTGCGGGGCGCGGGTCGTGTGAGGTCGATCGCGCCAGGCGGCGGAGCCGCACATGGCTACGGCCCCGCGCCTCCAGGCGGGGCGTGAGCCCCTTCTGAGCAGGGCGCATGTCGGATGAGCGGGCGCCCCATGGGTGGGTAAAGCGCAAGGGGTGCAGGGGCAAGGGACGCCCAAATCGGGGCCAACAGTCGACAGGTCTGCTGCCATCGGTCCGGCCGAGGAGTCCACTGGGGTGCGGGGACGGAACCGTCCTCACGCCACAGCGGAACAGGAGCTGGCATGAGTGAGATCGCAGGGCAGACCGGGCTCCGCGCCGGTGCGACCGCAGTCGTCGACGAGTCCTACTCCTTCGCCTGCATGCGGTGCGGGCACGGCTGGGAGCAGTCGTACGAGATAGAGCACCACACGGACGCCGCGGGTCACGAGTTCGTCCTCTACGTGGCGGACGGCAAGGTGGTGCCCTCCCCGTTGAGCAGGCCCGAATGCCAGAACTGCGGCAGTCACGTCGTGCGGATCATGCGGCCCGGGCGGGTCGCGTCGGCGCGCGACGCGGCGCACCGGCCCCACCGGGTGCCGCGGCCCGCCGGGCCCGTGGAGGCCCCCACCACGGGCGCCGAGGCCGGGCCGACGGCCGGTCGGGAGCAGCGCGAGCACCACCACTGGCACCTCTCCGACCTGCTGCACCCCTTCCACCGCAAGGCGAGCTGACCCGTCCGGCTTCCCTGGCGGACGCCCTCCCCGGCCCTCCTCCACCGGGGAGGGCGTGCCCCTTTCGTAGGATCGGGGCATGCCTTCGAACGACTCCGGCCGCCAGGACAAGAACGCGGCCCCGCCCCTCCCGGAGCCCCTGCGGGTGCCGGTCGCCGACTCCCACACCCACCTGGACATGCAGTCCGGCACGGTCGGGGAGGCGCTGGCGAAGGCGGCGTCGGTCGGCGTGACGACGGTCGTGCAGGTCGGCTGCGACCTCAAGGGCTCCCGGTGGGCGGCCGAGACGGCGGCGGCCCACGACGCCGTCCACGCGACGGTCGCCCTGCACCCCAACGAGGCGCCCCGGATCGTCCACGGCGACCCCGACGGCTGGTCGAGGCAGGGTGCCCGCGAACCCGGCGGCCAGGCGGCGCTGGACGACGCGCTCGCCGAGATCGACCGGCTGGCCGCGCTGGAGCAGGTCAAGGGCGTCGGTGAGACGGGTCTCGACTACTTCCGCACCGGGCCGGAGGGCAAGGACGCGCAGGAGCGGTCCTTCCGCGCCCATATCGAGATCGCCAAGCGGCACGGCAAGGCCCTGGTCATCCACGACCGCGAGGCCCACGCCGACGTCCTGCGCGTGCTGAAGGAGGAGGGCGCCCCCGAGCGGACCGTCTTCCACTGCTACTCCGGCGACGCCGAGATGGCGCAGATCTGCGCCGGCGCGGGCTACTTCATGTCCTTCGCCGGCAACGTCACCTTCAAGAACGCCCAGAACCTGCGGGACGCGGTGGCGGTGGCCCCGCTGGAGCTCCTCCTCGTGGAGACGGACGCGCCCTTCCTCACCCCGGCGCCCTACCGCGGGCGGCCGGGCGCCCCGTATCTGGTGCCGGTCACCGTGCGGGCCATGGCCGAGGTGCGCGGCGTCGACGAGGACACGCTGGCCACCGCCCTCGGCGCCAACACGGCACGCGCGTTCGGTTACTGACCCCGCCCGCCGAGCTCGCCGCACGACTGTGCGTAGCCGCGTCGCTTTGGAGAGTGACGAACGCTCCGCTAGGTTCTGGGGGCCCGATCCGGACCCCTCTGGACCCCTCCGGCCCCTGGAGCGTGTCGGCGTGAGCAACTCGCGGTACGAGACGTACGAGACGTATGGCCCGGCCTACGCCGACCCGGTGTACGGCGGCTTCGGCGCGCCGCCGGCCGACCTGCACAGCGCCGAGACACTCGGCTACGGGACGCCCGGGGCACCCGGCGCCCACGAGGACACCTACCGGCCCGCCTACGAGGCGCCGACCCTGCCCGGGCTGCCCCGGCAGGGCACTGCGGACGACGAACCCGCGCCCGGTTCCGCCGGGCACCCCGATCCGGGCCCGGGAACGCGCGCCGGATCGCGTGCCGCGGCGCGCACCGGCTCGCACCGCAGGGCCGCACGCCGGCGCAAGGCGCGCTACGCCGAGCGCCCGGACAGCCCCATGCGGAGGCTGCTCCCGCAGGCCCTGGTCGTCGCCTTCCTGGCGGGCGGCACCACGGCCTTCGTCGCCAAGGACAAGGCGATCGAGCTGAACGTCGACGGCAAGGCGCGCACCCTGCACACCTTCGCCGACGACGTCACCGAGCTGCTGGTGGAGGAAGGCGTCGAGGTCGGCGCCCACGACGTGGTCGCGCCCGGCCCCGGCACGGAGCTCAGCAGCGGCGACGAGGTCGCCGTGCACTTCGCCCGCCCCGTGCGGCTCACCCTCGACGGACACCGCCGTGAGGTGTGGACGACCGCCCACACGGTGGCGGGGGCGCTGCGGCAGCTCGGTGTGCGGCAGGAGGGCGCGTACGTGTCCACGTCGCGCTCCCGGCACATCGGGCGCGAGGGGCTCGCCCTGGACGTGCGGACCGAGCGCACGGTCACGATCATGGCGGACGGCCGCGCCCGCACCGTGCGCACCAACGCGGCGACCGTACGGGAGGCCGTCGAGGAGGCCGGGATCACGCTGCGCGGCCAGGACACCACGTCGGTCCCGCAGGGGAGCTTCCCGCGCGACGGGCAGACCGTGACGGTGCTGCGGATCACCGGCGGCAGGGAGGTCCGCGAGGAGCCGATCCCGTTCCAGGTGCGGCGGACGGAGGACCCCGCCCTGTTCCGGGGCACGGAGGTCGTGGAGCGCGCGGGCGAGCCGGGCCTGCGCCGGGTCACCTTCTCCCTGCGCACGGTCAACGGCGTCAGGCAGACGCCGCGCCGGATCAGGTCCGAGGTGGTGCGCGAACCGCGCCCGCAGGTGGTGAAGGTCGGCACCAGACAGCGCCCGGCGTCCGTGCGGGGCGCCGACCACCTCGACTGGCAGGGCCTCGCGGCCTGCGAGTCCGGCGGCCGCCCCGACGCGGTCGACTCCTCGGGCACCTACGGCGGCCTCTACCAGTTCGACACCCAGACCTGGCAGGCCCTCGGCGGCAGCGGCCGCCCCCAGGACGCCCCGGCGGCGGAGCAGACGTACCGGGCCAAGAAGCTGTACGTGCGGCGGGGAGCCAGTCCGTGGCCGCACTGCGGGGGGCGACTGCGCGGATAGGGGGAACCGGACCCCCGTACCCTTGTCCCGTGACCAGCAGCCCCACCCCCGACGCCCTCCTGGGCCCCGCCGACATCCGCGAGCTCGCGGCAGCCCTCGGCGTACGCCCGACCAAGCAGCGCGGACAGAACTTCGTGATCGACGCGAACACCGTCCGCCGTATCGTCCGCACCGCACAGGTCCGCCCCGACGACGTGGTCGTCGAGGTCGGCCCGGGGCTCGGCTCGCTCACCCTCGCGCTGCTGGAGGCCGCCGACCGGGTCACGGCGGTGGAGATCGACGAGGTGCTCGCCGGCGCGCTGCCCGCGACCGTCACGGCCCGCATGCCCGAGCGCGCCGACCGGTTCGCCCTGGTCCACTCGGACGCCATGCACGTCACCGAGCTGCCGGGCCCCGCCCCGACCGCGCTCGTCGCCAACCTGCCCTACAACGTGGCCGTCCCGGTCCTGCTGCACATGCTGGACACCTTCCCGACCATCGAACGCACCCTCGTCATGGTCCAGGCGGAGGTCGCCGACCGGCTCGCCGCCCCGCCCGGCTCGAAGGTCTACGGCGTCCCCTCGGTCAAGGCCAACTGGTACGCCGAGGTCAAGCGCGCCGGTGCCATCGGGCGGAACGTGTTCTGGCCCGCGCCCAACGTCGACAGCGGCCTGGTGTCCCTGGTGCGCCGGGCCGAGCCGCTGAAGACGACGGCCTCGAAGCGCGAGGTGTTCGCCGTCGTCGACGCGGCCTTCGCCCAGCGCCGCAAGACGCTGCGGGCCGCGCTCGCCGGCTGGGCCGGATCCGCCGCCGCCGCCGAGGAGGCCCTGGTCGCCGCCGGGGTCTCGCCGCAGGCCCGGGGCGAGTCGCTGACCGTGGAAGAGTTCGCGCGTATCGCCGAGCACAAGACGAACCAGCACCAGGAGAAGGAGCCCGCGTGAGCGTCACGGTCCGCGTCCCGGCCAAGGTCAACGTCCAGCTGGCGGTCGGGGCCGCCCGCCCCGACGGCTTCCACCCGCTGGCCAACGTCTTCCTCGCGGTCGGCCTCTACGACGAGATCACCGTCACCCCGGCCGACGAGCTCCGCGTCACCTGCGACGGCCCGGACGCCGACCAGGTCCCCCTGGACCGTACGAACCTGGCGGCACGGGCGGCCGAAGCGCTCGCCGAGCGGTACGGCCGCAGCCCCGACGTGCACCTCCACATCGCCAAGGACATCCCCGTCGCCGGCGGCATGGCGGGCGGCAGCGCGGACGGCGCCGGCGCCCTGCTGGCCTGCGACGCGCTGTGGGAGACCGGCGCCTCCCGTGACGAACTCCTCGACATCTGCGCCGAGCTGGGCAGCGACGTGCCGTTCAGCCTGGTCGGCGGGGCGGCCCTCGGCATCGGGCGGGGCGAGCAGCTGACGCCCCTGGAGGTCGGCGGCACCTTCCACTGGGTGTTCGCGATGGCCCGGCGGGGCCTGTCCACACCGGCGGTGTTCCGCGAGTTCGACCGGCTCGGCGAGGGCACGGACATCCCCGATCCCGTCGCCTCCGTCGAACTCCTCGCCGCCCTCGCCAAGGGCGACCCGGACGCGCTCGCCGCCGCCGTCTCCAACGACCTCCAGCCCGCGGCCCTCTCCCTCTTCCCGGAACTCGCCGGCACCCTGGCCGCCGGCCGCGCCGCAGGCGCCCTCACCGCCCTCGTCTCGGGCTCCGGCCCGACCACGGCGTTCCTGGTCCGCGACCCGGAGTCGGCCGCCGCGGTGGCGCAGGCCCTCCTCGCGTCCGGGACGTGCCGGACGGTGCGCACGGCATCGGGCCCGGCGCCCGGGGCGACGGTCGCCGGGCGATAATCACGTGCCCCGGCCCTTGCCGGGCGCCTAGGCTCCCCCGGTTGTCACACGAGGGGGGCACAGGCGTGCGGGAACTGGTCGCGGCCGTACGGCGCGGCGATGTGGACGGAGTCCGGGCGTCTCTGGAAGCGGGGGCCGATCCGGACACCTTCGTCGGTGGCCTCCCGCTCCTCTGCCTGGCCGTGGCCGCCTACGACGAACCCGTCGCCGAAGCACTGCTGGAGGCCGGTGCCGACCCCCTGCGCCGCCTGCCCGACGGAACCACCCCGCTGCTGCGGGCGGTGGACGGCGGGTCAAACCCCCTGACCTACACGCTCGCCTGCCGCCGGACACCGCTTCCGGCGCCGGAGCGCGCGGAGATGCTGGCCCGGGCCCGGCACTGGACGGAAGTGGGAGTGGAGGCGGAACTGCGCCGCAGGACCGGCCTCACGGGGCCGGTCGAGCGGATCCGGGTCGAGGACGACGAGGCCGGCTGCTGGTGTGAACAGCTCACCCTCGGCGGGCTGACCGTGCGCGACGCGCACCGGGCGGTGCTCACCTCCATGGAGGCCCGCTACGGCGTCCGCACCCCCTTCGACGAACTGGTCGCCCGTGCCCTCGCCCACCCCGACCGGGACCACGTCGTGTGGTCGGACGTGATGTTCACGCTCGGCCGGAGGACCGACGAGGAGACCTGGCAGTGGTCCAGGGACCTGCTCAACCACCCCGGCCGGCAACACCGCCTCCTCGCCGCCGACGTGCTGCTGTCCCTGATCCTCGGAGACATCGTCACGGGACATGCCCCGTTCTGGGAGCGGGGGAGGGACCTCGTGCCCTGGGCGGAGCAGGAGCAGGACCCGGAGGTGCTGGCGGTCCTGCTCCACGCGATGACCCATGACAGCGCCCCGGAGATCGAGGCCGTCGGCCTGTCGTACCTCTCCCACCCGGACCCGGCGGTGCGCGCCCTCGTGCCGGACACCGTGCACCAGCCCGGCGACGGCAGGTCCCGGATCCGCCCCGAGAGCCTCACCATGGTGCTCACCCTGGCCGGTGACGAGGACCCCGGCGTTCGCGAGGCGGCGTGCCGCTGGCTCGCGCACTACCGGGGGAGCGAGCCCGAGGTGGCGGACGCGCTGGTCACGCTCACCCATGACGAGCGGCAGCCGGTCCGTATCCATGCCGTGTCCGGCCTGGCCTGGCGTGACGATCCGCGCTGTGTGGAGGCCGGACAGCGGATCGGCCCCCTCGACCCGGAGTCGCCGTTCGACGAGATGCTGATGGACGTGTGGCGTTACCAGCGCCGCCGGGAAGCCGCGGACGGCGGCTGACCGCCCCGGCCGGAGCACCCCCGCGCGCGACTACCCTGGGGGTCGATCCATCCCCCTTGGCAGGAGAGTAATGGCCGTCAACCTGGTCAATGTCGAGAACGTCAGCAAGGTGTACGGCACCCGCGCCCTGCTCGACGGCGTCTCCCTCGGCGTCTCCGAGGGGGACCGCATCGGCGTCGTCGGCCGCAACGGCGACGGCAAGACCACGCTCATCCGCATGCTCGCCAGGCAGGAGAGCGCCGACACCGGGCGGGTCACACACTCCGGCGGGCTCCGCCTCGGCGTGCTCACCCAGCACGACTCCCTCGACCCCGAGGCCACCGTCCGCCACGAGGTCATCGGCGACATGGCCGACCACGAGTGGGCGGGCGTCGCCAAGGTCAGGGACGTGCTGACCGGCCTGTTCGGCGGGCTCGACCTGCCGGGGTTCCCCAAGGGGCTGGACACCGTCATCGGCCCGCTCTCGGGTGGTGAGCGGCGCCGGATCGCCCTGGCCAAGCTGCTCATCGAGGACCAGGACCTGCTCGTCCTGGACGAGCCCACCAACCACCTCGACGTCGAGGGCATCGCCTGGCTGGCCAAGCATCTGCAGAACCGCAGGTCGGCGCTGGTGTGCGTCACCCACGACCGGTGGTTCCTGGACCAGGTGTGCACCCGCATGTGGGACGTCCAGCGCGGATCGGTCTTCGAGTACGAGGGCGGCTACTCCGACTACGTCTTCGCCCGGGCCGAGCGCGAGCGCATCGCCGCGACCGAGGAGGTCAAGCGGCAGAACCTGGTCCGCAAGGAGCTGGCCTGGCTGCGCCGCGGGGCTCCCGCCCGTACGTCCAAGCCGCGCTTCCGCGTCGAGGCCGCCAACGAGCTCATCGCCGACGTACCGCCGCCCCGGGACAGCAGCGAGCTGATGAAGTTCGCCTCCACCCGGCTGGGCAAGACCGTCTTCGACCTGGAGGACATCACCGTCCAGGCGGGCCCCAAGGTCCTCCTCAAGCACGTCACCTGGCAGCTCGGGCCCGGCGACCGGATCGGCCTCGTCGGCGTCAACGGCGCCGGGAAGACGTCCCTGCTGCGGGCCATGGCCGAGGCCGCCAGATCGGACGGAGAGACCCAGCCCGTCGGCGGGCGCGTCCGTGTCGGCAGGACGGTGAAGCTGGCTTACCTCTCCCAGGAGGTCGCCGAACTCGCCCCGGCCACGCGGGTGCTGGAGGCCGTGCAGCAGGTGCGCGAGCGCGTCGACCTCGGCAAGGGCCGCGAGATGACCGCCGGCCAGCTGTGCGAGACGTTCGGCTTCACCAAGGAGAAGCAGTGGACGCCCGTCGGCGACCTGTCCGGCGGTGAGCGCCGCAGGCTCCAGCTGCTGCGCCTGCTCATGGACGAGCCCAACGTCCTCTTCCTCGACGAGCCCACCAACGATCTCGACATCGAGACGCTGAACCAGCTGGAGGACGTGCTCGACGGCTGGCCCGGCTCGATGATCGTCATCTCCCACGACCGGTTCTTCATCGAGCGCACCACCGACCGGGTGTTCGCGCTGCTCGGCGACGGCGCCCTGCGGATGCTGCCGCGCGGCATCGACGAGTACCTGGAGCGGCGCCGGCGCATGGAGGAGGCCGCTGCCGCCTCGGCCCCCGCCGCCGTCTCGCAGGCCGCCGCCCCGGAGAAGAGCTCCGCCGGCCAGCGCGCCGCCAAGAAGGAGCTCCAGAAGATCGAGCGGCAGCTCGACAAGGTCTCCGAGAAGGAGACCAAGCTCCACGCCCAAATCGCCGAAAACGCCACGGACTTCGCAAAGGTCGCCGAACTGGATGCGGAGTTGCGCGAGTTGGCCGGTCAGCGCGAGGAGCTGGAGATGCGCTGGCTGGAACTCGCCGAGGATGCGTGAAGGGTGCGTGAAGGCGCATAACGACGGCATCACGGGCCGGTCCTCCCTTGGGAACAGGGGCTGATCGGGCCCGGTGCCTGTCGGAACCTGGTGATAGAAAGAGTCGTCTTAGAACTTCATGAAGCGACTCTGAGCCCATTGTGTACCTCAGGGCGTGGCTAAAAATCAGTGATCGAACGGGGGAGCCGCTGATGACTCAGCCGCCCAGTCAGCCACCGCACGGTGGCTTCGGAGCACCGCAGAACCAGCCGCCGCAGGGCGGTGGTTACGGGGCACCGCAGACCCCGCCACCGCCCCAGGGCCCGCCCCAGACGCCGCCGCCCCCGCAGGGCCCGCCGCAGCCCGGGTACGGCTACCCGCAGCAGCCTCCGCAGCAGCCCGGTCCGTACGGGCAGCCGGGACCGTACAACTCCGGCCCCTACGGCCAGCCGCAGCAGCCCGGGCCGTACGGCCAGCCCGGCTACGGCTACCCGCAGCAGCCGCAGTACCCCGGCGCGCCCGGCACCCCGCCCGGGGGCTCGCGCAACCCCTTCAAGAGCAGGCCGGCCCTCATCATCGGCGCGGCCGTCGTCGCGCTGCTCGTCGTCGGCGGCACCGTGTGGGCCGTCACCGGCGACGACGGCAAGGGCGGGAAGAAGCCGGTCGCCCAGAAGACCGACGACGCCAAGCCCGCCTCCTCCGCCCCGGTCAACCCCGGTGACGGCAGCGGCGACGGCGGCGAGGACCCGGAGGACCTCAACGAGGGCCGCCAGGCCGGCGAGGCCAAGGTCCTCTGGTACAAGGAGGCGCCCGACGCCCCCGGCTCCGGCGCGGACGCCGACGGCATGTGGATCACCGGCAAGACCGCCGTGAAGGCTGCCTACAAGCAGCTCTTCGCCTACAACGTCGGTGACGGCAAACCGGCCTGGGACGCGATCACCTTCCCGCAGAAGATCTGCGCGACGACTCCGCAGAAGACGACCGACGACAAGATCGTCGTCGCGTACATGAGCGGCAGCAGCGACCGCGCCAAGTGCAACCAGCTGCAGGAGATCGACCTCGGCACCGGCGAGAAGGGCTGGAAGGAAGAGGTCGCCGACGGCGCCCTGTTCGACTCCACGCGCTCCGTCGAACTGTCCATCACCGGCAAGACGCTGATGGTGGGCCGCTCCCAGTCCGGCACGGCGTACGACGTCACCGACGGCGACAAGCTCTTCGACAAGAAGAAGTACGGCGACGCCTGCTTCCCCGTCGCGTTCGCCGGCGGCGAGAAGCTGATCGCCGTCTCCTCCTGCGGTGCCGGCACCGACAAGCAACACGACGAGGTCCAGGAGCTCGACCCGAAGACCGGCGACGCCAAGTGGACCCAGCCGTTCGACAAGGGCTGGCGGGTCGCGCGCACCTACTCGGTCAGCCCGCTGGTCGTCTACAGCACCAACGAGGACAAGAAGGCCTGGAACATCTCCAGCTTCACCTCCGGCGGCAAGTTCCGCTCGCAGGTCGGCTTCGACGAGGACTTCGCTCCCGAGTGCGGCTGGGCCATCCTCGAACGTGACCTCACGGGCTGCGAGGGCGTCGCCGTCGACGACACCACGCTGTACCTGCCGACCGAGGCCACCTCCGGCGCCAACGAGATCGTCGCGGTCAACCTCGCCGACGGCAAGGAGAAGTGGCGCGTGAAGTCGCCCTCCGACGAGTCGATGCTGCCGGTCAAGACCGAGCGCGGCAAGCTCATCGCCTATGTGGAGCCGTCGTACGACGCGGGCGGGCAGATCGTGTCCATCCCGACCGGCGGCGGCAGCCACAAGCCGTCCAAGCTGCTGCAGAACCCGCAGAATGCAGCGGACATCGAGGACAGCTTCTTCTCCAAGGACATCGACTGGGCCGACGGGCGTTTCTACATCTCGACGACCCGGCTGAGCGGGAACGACGACACGAAGGAGAAGTTGATGCTCGCCTACGGCAAGTGACTCCTCCTCCTTCCGAACTCCCCCGTCGTCCGTCCCCTTCCCCGAGGTGTCCACGCCATGACCCAGCCGCCGCCCCCGCCGCCCCAGCAGCCCCCGCAGGGGGACGGCTTCGGGCCGCCCCAGGGCCAGCCGCCCCAGGACCAGCAGTCGCAGACCCCGCCGCCGCCCGCGGCCGGGCCGGACCTCGGCAAGGCCCCGGAGCCGGGATACGGCTACCCCCAGGCGCCGCAGACCCCTCCGCCGGCCGCCCCGCAGACCCCGCCCCAGCCTCCGCAGGGGTACGGCTATCCGCAGGGCGCACCCGCGCCCCAGCCTCCGCAGGCCCCGCCCGGCTACGGCTACCCCGGTCAGCAGCCGGGGCCGTACGGGCAGCCGCAGCAGGCGCCCTACGGGCAGCCGGGATACGGGCAGCCGGGGTACGGGCAGCCGGGGTACGGGCAGCAGCCCGGTTACGGCTATCCGCAGCAGACCATGCCGCACCAGCCGCAGGCCGGACAGCCGGGCGGTGGCAAGAAGGTCAACGCGCAGATGGCCATCATCGTCGCCGCGGTCGTGGCGATCGCCCTGATCATCGGCGGCGGTGTCTGGTACGCCAAGTCCGGCGGGGACGAGGGCAAGAAGGACGACACCGCCGGCTCCAGCGGCGGCACCGGCGGCACGGACGACAACAACGGCGGTGCCGCCTCCGGCAAGGAGAAGGCACCGTCCGACCCCAGCGCCAAGGTCCTCTTCCAGGTCCCGGCGCCCGAGGTGAAGAACGACAGCACGGTCGTCGTCTCCGGCTCGTGGCTCACCGACAAGGCGTACGTCAAGAGCGGCATCGCCCAGATCGTCGGCTACGACCGCGACAAGGGCGGCGAGCTGTGGAAGATCCCGCTGGACGGCCCGGTCTGCCAGGCCAGCCGCCACGTCACCGACGACAACCTGACGGCGATCCTCTACCAGCCGGCGATGCCCACCAAGGCCGACCCCTCGCACGGGTGCAGCCAGGTCGCGCTCATCGACCTCGACGCCGGCAAGAGGCTCTGGACCAAGACCGTCAAGACCGGTGACGAGCTGATCACCTTCGACAACGTCACCCTCAGCGGGAAGACCATCGCCGTCGGCAGCACCAGCGGCGGCGCCGCCTTCGACGTCTCCGGCAAGCTCCTGTGGAGCCCGAAGCCGGCCGACTCCTGCTACGACGCCGGGTACGGCGGGGGTGAGAAGCTGGTCGCGGTGCGCAAGTGCGGCCCCTACGACCAGCGACAGCTGCACATCCAGACCATCGACCCGAAGTCCGGGAAGGTGATCTCGGAGTACAAGATGGCCAAGGGCATCGAGTACGCGAGCATCGTGTCGACCAACCCGCTGCTCGTGGCCGCCGACGTCGGCGACTCCGCGGGCGACGGCAGCGGCATCTCCGACTTCTTCTCCATCGACGGCAAGACCGGCAAGCTGCGCACGCGCATCTCCGCGCCGGGCGAGCAGTTCGCGGCCCGCTGCGAGGGCATCACCCGCGTCGAGGCCTGCAACCTGCTGGCCGTCGGCAACGACCGGCTGTACCTGCCGACCGAGGAGCACGACGGCACCGGCAAGTACAGCCAGACCAACGAGATCGTCGCCTTCGACCTCGCCACCGGCAAGCAGACCGGGCAGCGGGCCGACGCGGGCGACGGCTACACGATCTCGCCGCTGCGCATGGACGGCGGCAACCTGATCGCGTACAAGCGTCCCCCGTACGACAAGGGCGGACAGATCGTGAGCATCGCCGGGGGCAGCTTCAAGGAGACGGTGCTGCTGGAGAACCCCGCGACGGACAGGGTCCGCGATGTGGAGACCAGCATGTCGCCGGAGTACTCCGAGTTCCTCTACTCCGAGGGGCACCTCTACATGTCCAAGGTGTACGCGAGCAAGCGGTCGACGACGAGGGAGAAGGAGTACCTGGCGGTCGGCTTCGGTACGAGCTGATCGGGCACTGACCGGGCTCTGACCGGTTCTTGATCGACTGGTGGCTGATGCGGCCCCGTCCCTGTTCAGGGGCGGGGCCGTTCGTGTGGGGCGCGGTCAACCTGGCGTGAGAGGAATATCGGCGATCCGGGGCGATTCTCGCGGGTAGGGGGAGCGCAACGTCGAACAAGCGTGTAGCTTCCGGGGGCATGAAGGCGGGGGAGCCGGGGGGCTTCCATGGGGGGCTGGGGTGACTGGGGGGTTGCTCGATGGGAGTGCGGCTCATGGTGGTCGACGACCACCGTTTGCTGGCCGAGGCGCTGGCTTCGGCGTTGAAGCTGCGGGGGCACCGGGTGCTGGCCGCGGCGGCGCCGGCCGCGGGGGCGGCCGAGCTGGTGATCACACGGGCGCCGGAGGTGTGCCTGCTGGGGACGGCGACGCCGGCGGAGCCGGGGATCTTCGACCCGGTGGTGAAGATCAAGCGGGAGCGGCCGCAGGTCGCGGTGCTGGTGCTGGGGCCGGTGCCGAACCCTCGGGGCATCGCGGCGGCCTTCGCGGCGGGGGCCTCCGGCTATGTGCGGCACGATGAGCGCATAGAGGGTGTCGAGCGGGCGATCATGAAGGCGCGGGCGGGGGAGGCGGCGGTGGCGCCGCAGCTGCTGCAGGGAGCGTTCAGCGAGTTGCTCAACCCGGCGGCCCAACCGGACGACGAGGGCCAGCGGCTGCTCCAGATGCTCACGCCGCGCGAGGTGGAGGTCCTGGTCCGTGTCGCCGACGGCGAGGACACCCGCCTGATCGCGGCGGGCATGGGCATCGCACCGTCGACGGCGCGTACGCATGTGCAGAGGGTGCTGATGAAACTGGGCGTGGGTTCGCGGTTGGAGGCGGCGGCTCTGGCGGCGCGGACGGGTCTGCTGGACCGGGCGGGGCCGGTCCAGCGGGAGCCATGAGCGTGTGGCGCACGCCGTCCGGTGCGGGCCGGGGCCGGGTCGGGGGGTGTCCGTCCTCGGAACGGCGCGATGGGGTGTCATCCCGGCCGACTGGCGTTGACGCGCCGACCGCTGCGGGCACCGACGCCGGGCACCGGACGACCCCGGGCTACTCCACCCCCTGGTCGTCCTTCGGCTCAACCCCCGGAGGGGCCGGTGCCGCGGGCCTCAGCTTCAGCCAGACCAGGAAGAACAGCCCCAGGGCGAGCATCCCCAGCCCGGTCCACAGGTTGATGTTGACGCCCTCCGCCTTGTCGATGTCGGCGTCGGACGCCGTGAACCCCGCGATCGTGACGATGACGCCGTAGACCACGAACAGCCCGCCGATGATCCGCCGGATGTCGAACAGCCGCGCAGCGGTCGCCGACTTGCCCTGCAGCTCGGTGACTTCCCGCTGCACGTCCTTCTCGGAGTAGAACTCGGACATCTGTCGATCCTCCCTCGGTCAGAACGAGAACGGGATGTAGCAGGCCGCGGCCAGGACGACCGCGCCCCAGCCCAGCAGCGCCGGCTTGCGGTACCAGGCCTCGTCCCCGGGGGCCGGCGGCTCCGCCATGCCGGGCGAGGTCGTGCCGTAGACCAGTCCCTGGAGTTCCTCGGCGGGCTTCGGCGCGGTGAAGAGCGACACCGCGACCATGACGACCGCGCCCGCGACGAATCCCGCGATCGCCGAGACGAAGTTCGCGCCCTGGTCGGAGGGGATGTCGATGACGTCCTGCTTGTAGAGGACGAAGTAGTTGACCATGGCCGCAGCGGTGCCCGCGAGCAGCCCCCAGAAGCCGGACTTCATCGAGGCCCGCTTCCAGAACATGCCGATGATGAAGACGACGAACATCGGCACGTTGAAGAAGGAGAACAGCGTCTGGAGGTAGGCCATGATGTTCGAGAAGGACCGCGCCAGGAACGCCGTGCCGATGGAGGCCAGGACGCCGATCGCGGTGATGAGCCGGCCGAAGCGCACGTAGTACTCGTCCTGGCGGCCCTTGACGACGTACTTCGCCCAGATGTCCGTCGTGAACACGGTGTTGAAGGACGACACGTTCGCCGCCATTCCCGCCATGAACGCCGCGAGCAGGCCGGTGACGGCGATGCCCAGCACACCGTTGGGCAGCAGTTGCTCCATCAGGTACGGGATGGCGTCGTTGTACTGGAGGTCGGAGCCGGAGGTGCCGATCTTCGGGACGAGCACCGCGGCGACGAGACCCGGGATCATCACCAGGAACACGATGAAGATCTTCGGGAACGCGGCGATCAGCGGGGTGCGCTGGGCTGCCGAGAGGTTCTTCGCGGAGAGCGCGCGCTGCACCTCGGCGAAGTTCGTCGTCCAGTAGCCGAAGGAGAGGACGAAACCGAGGCCCAGGACGATCGTGAGCCAGTTCGCGCCGAGCGGGTTGTCGCTGCCGATGCCCGTGCCGCCCCAGGACGTCATGAAGTCGGCGCCGCGGCTCTCGGTGAGGGAGTCGGACAGGCCGTCCCAGCCGCCGACCTTCTTCAGGCCGAGCACCGTGATCGGGATGAGCGCGGCGAGGATGACGAAGAACTGCAGGACCTCGTTGTAGATCGCAGAGGACAGGCCGCCGAGGGTGATGTAGGCGAGGACGAAGAAGCCGGCGACGACGATCGCCACCCACTCCGGCCAGCCCAGCAGCGCCTCGACGACGATGGCCAGGGCGTAGAGGTTGACGCCGGCGATGAGGATCGCGGCGAGGGCGAAGAGGACCGAACTGAGCAGGTGTGCCGCCCTGTCGAAGCGCAGCAGCAGGAACTCGGGGACCGAGCGGACCTTGGAGCCGTAGTAGAAGGGCATCATCACCAGGCCGAGGAAGACCATGGCCGGGATGGCGCCGATCCAGTACCAGTGCGTGGTGTAGACGCCGTACTGGGCGCTGTTGGCGGCCATGCCCAGGATCTCGGTGGCGCCCAGGTTGGCGGCGATGAACGCGAGACCGGTGACCCAGGCGGGCAGGGACCGGCCGGAGAGGAAGAAGTCGAGACTGGTCCTCACCGAGCGGCGGGCGGCGAAGCCGATGCCGAGGACGACGACGAAGTAGATGCCGAGGATCGTGTAGTCGAGCCAGTTGGTGGGGAGCCGCAGCTCGGCTGCCAGGTGGGTGGGGGGATGCATGAGCCCTCGCTTCGTTGCGCGAACTGATACGTCGCGGGATCTCCTTCTCCGCGTTCAGCGATGGAACACGTCTGCTGATGCCCTTTGTTTGATTGTGATGTTGACGAATGTGGGCGGGTGGTGTTTTGATATGTTGGGTTATGTTTGAAGGATGAGGAGTCCGGCGTGAAGAAGACCTCGACCCGGCTGGCCGACGGTCGCGAGCTCATCTACTACGACCTGCGTGACGACAGCGTGCGCGACGCGGCCGACCGCCGCCCGCTCGACCGCACCGTCACCACGTCCGAGATCCGCCGCGACCCTCTGCTCGGTGACTCCGTCGCCATCGCCTCCCACCGCCAGGGCCGCACCTACCACCCCCCGGCCGACGAGTGCCCCCTGTGCCCGTCGGCGGGCGATCGCCTGAGCGAGATCCCGGACGCGTCGTACGACGTCGTCGTCTTCGAGAACCGCTTCCCCTCACTCGCCGGCGACTCGGGCCGCTGCGAGGTCGTCTGCTTCACCTCCGACCACCACGCGTCCTTCGGCGAGCTCACCGAGGAGCAGGCGGGCCTGGTGCTGGAAGCGTGGACGGACCGTACGTCGGAGCTGTCCCATCTCCCCTCCGTCGAGCAGGTGTTCTGCTTCGAGAACCGGGGGGCCGAGATCGGCGTGACCCTCCAGCACCCCCACGGGCAGATCTACGCCTACCCCTTCACCACGCCCCGCACCGCGCTGACGCTCCGCTCGGTCGCGGCCCACAAGGAGATGACCGGCGGGGAGAACCTCTTCGACGCCGTCCTGGAGCGTGAACTCGCCGGCGAGCGGGTCGTCCTGGAGGGTGAACACTGGGCGGCCTTCGTGCCGTACGCGGCGCACTGGCCGTACGAGGTCCACCTGTACCCCAAGCGCCGCGTGCCCGACCTGCTCGGCCTGGACGAGGGCGCGCGCACAGAGTTCCCCAAGGTCTATCTGGAACTCTTGAGGCGCTTCGACCGGATCTTCGATGGGCGGGACGGAGGGGAAGGCTCCGCGGGCGAGCCTCCGACGCCGTACATCGCGGCCTGGCACCAGGCCCCGTTCGGCGCGCTGGAGGAATTCGACGGTGTCGTGCGCGAGGACTTCGCGCTGCACCTCGAGCTTTTCACCATCCGCCGCACTTCCGGCAAGCTGAAGTTCCTCGCGGGTTCCGAGTCCGGCATGAACGTGTTCATCAACGACGTGCCGCCGGAGCGCGCGGCCCAGCGACTGCGAGAGGTAGCGAGTTCATGAGCGGGAAGTACCTGGTGACGGGCGGCGCGGGATACGTCGGCAGCGTGGTCGCGCAGCACCTGCTGGAGGCCGGTCACGAGGTCGTCGTCCTCGACAACCTCTCCACGGGCTTCCGCGAGGGCGTCCCGGCGGGCGCGTCGTTCGTCGAGGGCGACATCCGCGACGCGGCCAAATGGCTGGACGCGTCGTTCGACGGCGTGCTGCACTTCGCCGCGTTCTCGCAGGTCGGCGAGTCGGTCGTGCAGCCGGAGAAGTACTGGGACAACAACGTCGGCGGCACCATGGCGCTGCTGGCCGCGATGCGTGAGGCGGGCGTCCGCAAGCTCGTCTTCTCCTCCACGGCGGCCACGTACGGCGAACCGGAGGAGGTCCCGATCGTCGAGTCGGCCCCGACGTCCCCGACGAACCCGTACGGCGCCTCGAAGCTCGCCGTCGACCACATGATCACCGGCGAGGCGGCCGCCCACGGACTGGGCGCGGTCTC
The DNA here is from genome assembly GCF_042803315.1 of Streptomyces sp. NPDC057424. NCBI lineage: Bacteria > Bacillati > Actinomycetota > Actinomycetes > Kitasatosporales > Streptomycetaceae > Streptomyces > Streptomyces sp. NPDC057424. Next base: position 56,955 of record NZ_JBHVCP010000015.1, on the reverse strand, counting down.
GCTGCGCTACTTCAACGTGGCGGGCGCCTACGGCGAGTACGGCGAGCGCCACGACCCCGAGTCCCACCTGATCCCGCTGGTCCTGCAGGTCGCGCAGGGCAGGCGCGAGGCGATCTCGGTCTTCGGCGACGACTACCCGACGCCGGACGGCACCTGCGTGCGCGACTACATCCACGTCGCGGACCTGGCCGAGGCCCACCTGCTGGCGCTGACGGCCGCCGCCCCCGGCGAGCACCTGATCTGCAACCTCGGCAACGGCAACGGCTTCTCGGTCCGCGAGGTCATCGACACGGTCCGCACGGTGACGGGCCACCCGATCCCGGAAGTGGTCGCTCCGCGCCGGGGCGGCGACCCCGCGGTCCTGGTGGCGTCGGCCGCCACGGCCCGCGAGAAGCTGGGCTGGAACCCGTCCCGCGCGGACCTCGCGGGAATCGTCGCGGACGCGTGGGACTTCGCGCAGCGGCGCGGTAACTAGAACGTACGGAAGGGTCAGGAGTCAGGCATGAGCGAGGCTGTTGCCGACACGGTCGCCGAGGCGGTCGCCGCACGGTTCACGGAGCTGTACGGCGCCGGGCCGCACGGCGTCTGGGCGGCGCCGGGCCGCGTCAACCTCATCGGCGAGCACACGGACTACAACGACGGCTTCGTCATGCCGTTCGCCCTGCCGCACACGGCGGTGGCGGCGGTGTCGCGCCGAGAGGACGGAGTCCTCCGCCTGCACTCGGCGGACGTCGAGGCAGGAGTCACCGAACTCCGCCTGGACGACCTCGCCCCCGGGTCGGACAAGAACTGGACGGCGTATCCGGCGGGCGTGGTCTGGGCCCTGCGCGAGGCGGGCCACGCGGTCACCGGCGCGGACGTCCACCTGGCCTCCACGGTACCGTCGGGCGCGGGCCTGTCGTCGTCGGCGGCCCTGGAGGTCGTCGTCGCCCTGGCCCTGAACGACCTCTTCTCCCTCGGCCTGCGCGGCTGGCAGCTGGCCCGCCTGTGCCAGCGGGCGGAGAACGTCTACGTCGGTGCCCCGGTCGGCATCATGGACCAGACGGCGTCGGCCTGCTGCGAGGCCGGCCACGCCCTCTTCCTCGACACGCGTGACCTCTCCCAGAAGCAGATCCCCTTCGACCTGGCGGCCGAGGGCATGCGCCTCCTGGTCGTCGACACGCAGGTCAAGCACTCCCACAGCGAGGGCGAGTACGGCAAGCGCCGGGCCGGCTGCGAGAAGGGCGCGGCCCTGCTGGGCGTGGACGCGCTCCGGGACATCCCCCACGCCGGCCTGGACGCGGCCCTGGCCCGCCTGGGCGACGAGGAGGAGGTCCGCCGGCTGGTCCGCCACATCGTCACGGAGAACGAGCGCGTCGAACGGGTCGTCTCCCTCCTGGAGTCGGGCGAGACCCGCGCGATCGGCCCCGTCCTGATCGAGGGCCACGCCTCGCTCCGCGACGACTTCCGCATCTCCTGCCCGGAACTGGACCTGGTCGTCGACACGGCCCTGGCGTCCGGCGCCCTGGGCGCCCGCATGACGGGCGGCGGCTTCGGCGGCTCGGCGATCGTCCTCGCGGAGGAGCCGGACGTGGACGCCCTCACCAAGGCGGTGACAGAGGCCTTCGCGGCAGCGGGCTTCACGGCCCCCCGCGTCTTCGAAGCGGTCCCGTCGCCGGGAGCACGCCGCCTGCACTGACCCGACCCGACGAGAGCGGCGCCCTTCCCTTGGCGGGGGCGCCGCTCTCGCCCTTCGGACGATGACGCGCCGTCACCCCTCCCCGCAGCTCAGCACAGCCTCTTCGTCAGCGTGTACTCCGTGATCCCCGGCGGATAGTCCGGCACCACGCACACCACGTCGTACCCCTGCTTCTCGTAGAACCTCGGGGCCTGGAAGTCCCAGGTCTCCAGGCGGGCCGAGCGGCAGCCGCGGGAGGTTGTCGCGATGTGCTCCGCCTGCGCGAGCAGCCGTGCGCCCAGACCCCTTCCGCGGTGGCGTTCGTCGACCCAGAGGTAGGTCACGTGGAGCCAGGTCGCCCAGGTGTGGCCGACCAGGCCGCCGGCGAGGTCGTCGTCGCCGTCGTTCACAGCCCACACATGCAAGGGGGCGTCCCTTTCGTCCGGTGTCCCGCGCAGGGCGCGCAGGATCGGAGAGGCGGCTGTGTTCGTGTCCCGCAGGCGTGTGCGGAGCAGATCACGTCGGGCCTTGTCGACTTCTGTCTCAAGACGGAACATGCGGCACACCATAAACGCGTCGGACGGTCAGTTCTGCAAATAACCTTCCGCTCCGGGCCCCCGTCCGTACCCTGATGAACAGCACCGGTGGGGGCCGGTGCCGATCAGGGGGCGAGACAGCCGGGTACGACGCCCGGGGTGGGGTAGCGGTTACTGCGCGGCGGCGGCCGTGCGGCTGCGGCGACCCGAACAGGCTGCTGCGGCAAGGACGAACGGTCGGACGCAGCAGACCCGGACACTCCGGCGTCGTATCCGCGCGGTGTCATCCTCCGCGGATGGGGTATCCCCTGCTCTTCAGGAGCTCGGGGAAGGGGGTTTCGTGGTTCGCGTCCGAGTCCTGGTCGTCGACGACCATCGCATCTTCGCCGAGTCACTCGCGGCGGCCCTGGCCGCCGAGCCCGATGTCGACGTCTCCGCGGCCGGCAGCGGTCCGGCCGCGCTGCGCTGCCTTGAGCGGGCGGTCGCCGAGGGGCGGCGGTTCGACGTGCTGCTCGTGGACGCCGACCTGGGCGGCAAGGTGCCGGGCGCCCGCCCGGCCGTACCCGTGCAGGAGGGCAACGAGGACGGGCTCGTCGACGGGATCTCCCTCGTCACGGGAGTGCGCTCGGCACAGCCCAACGTACGGATCGTCGTGCTCGCCGAGAAGGACGATCCGCGGCGGGCGGCGCTCGCCCTGCAGGCCGGCGCCTCCGGATGGGTGGCGAAGGACTGCTCGCTGTCCCGGCTGCTCACGGTCATCCGGGGCGTGCTGCGGGAGGAGACCCATCTGCCGCCCGCTCTGCTGACGGGCGTACTGCGGGAGCTCACCGCCGCCCGCAAGCACCGCACCGAGAGCGAGCGGCTCGTCGAGTCCCTCACTCCGCGTGAGCGGGAAGTGCTGCGGTGCATGGTGGCGGGACTGGGGCGCAAGGCCGTCGCCGAGCGCCTGTATCTGTCGCCGCACACCGTGCGGACTCATATGCAGAACGTCCTCGGCAAGCTCGGCGTGCATTCCACCCTCGCCGCCGTCGCCCTCGCCCGGCGGGCCGGGGTCGGGCCCGTGGACCTAGCCGGGGATGTTGTCGAACGGGGCGGTCAGCTGGCGTAGCAGACCCGCCAGTTCACCGCGCTGGGCCCGGGAGAGCTCCGCGAGGATCGCGCGCTCCTGGTCCAGCAGACCCGCCAGGGCCTGGTCCGCGCGGTCCCGGCCCTCGTCCGTCAGCCGGACCAGGACGCCTCGGCGGTCACTGGGGTCGGGGAGTCGTTCCACCAGGCCCTTCTTGGCCAGGCGGTCGATGCGGTTCGTCATCGTGCCCGAGGTGACCAGGGTCTGGGTGAGGAGCTGTCCGGGCGAGAGCTGGTACGGCGTGCCCGCGCGGCGCAGGGCCGTCAGGACGTCGAACTCCCACGGCTCCAGGTTGTGCTCGGCGAACGCCAGCCGCCGCGCCCGGTCCAGATGCCGGGCCAGTCTGCTCACACGGCTGAGCACCTCGAGCGGTTCCACGTCGAGGTCCGGGCGCTCCCGGCGCCACGCTGCGACCAGCCGATCGACCTCGTCCTCCATGACGATCAGTGTAGTGGTTGTGTCGACGTAGAGTCTCTTGATGTCAAGCTTCTTGACATCGAGGTAATTCCGGGGTCACGCTGGGTGTGCGTCACCACCAGGACACCAGGAGGACCCATGCCCGCAGCCGCCCCCACCTGGGACCCCGCCCAGTACCTCCGTCACGCGGGCCACCGCGCCCGGCCCTTCGCCGACCTCCTCGCCCGCGTCCCCGACCTGCCCACACCGCCGCCCTCGGGTCACCCCCGCATCGCCGACCTCGGCTGCGGCCCCGGCAACGTCACCACGCTGCTCGCCGCCCGCTGGCCCACCGCCCGGATCACCGGCTACGACAACTCGCCGGAGATGCTCGACAGGGCCCACGTCGATCACGAGGGGCCCACGTCCGGCGGCGGGCGTCTCGGCTTCGGCCTCGCCGACGTACGGACATGGGCGCCGGACGAGCCGCACGACCTGATCGTCAGTAACGCCACGCTGCAGTGGGTGCCGGGGCACGTCGAGCGGTTCGCCGACTGGGTGGCCGGGCTGAAACCCGGCGGCACCCTCGCCTTCCAGGTGCCGGGCAACTTCGACGCCCCCAGTCACCGGCTCATGCGCGAACTCGCCGCCTCCCCGCGCTGGCGCGACCGGCTCGCCGGCACTCTGCGCCACGCCGACGCCGTCCTCACCCCCGCGGCCTACCTCGCGCGGCTGACGTCCCTCGGCTGTGCGGCCGACGTGTGGGAGACGACGTACATCCACCTGCTCCAGGGCGAGGACCCGGTGCTGGACTGGGTGAAGGGGACCGGCCTGCGGCCGGTGCTGACCGCGCTCGCCGAGGAGCCCGAGGCGCGGGCGGCCTTCGTCGCGGAGTACCGGGCGGCCTTGCGCGAGGTCTACCCGGCCGGCCCGCACGGCACGCCGTTCCCGTTCCGCCGGGTGTTCGCGGTGGCCCGGAAACGAGGGTGACCGGTGGTCAGTGGGTGCGGCCGAGGTGAGTGACGAGGATGTGGATCACGTCATCGTCGATGGCGTAGAGGACGCGGTAGCCGCCGACGCGAAGTCGGCGGAAATCCCAGCCGTAAGGAGTGGAGGCGGCGGGACGTGGAGTTTCGGCGAGGGCGTCGACGGCCTCGTACACGGCGGCGAGTCCGTCCGGGTCGTCCTTGAGGAAGCGCACCGCCGCGTTCGTGGCGTTCGGCTCCCAGATGATGCGGTAGGTCACGGGCGCAGCCCCAGCATGCGCCCGACCTCTTCGTGCGGAACGCCCTCGCCGAGCGTGCCCTCCGCCTTGCGTCGCTGATGGTCGGCGACAGCCAGTGCGTCCTCGAGATCCTCTATCACCTGCGGAGACACGAGCAGCGCGGCCACATGGCCGTGGTCGGTGATGGCGATGGTCTCGCGGCTGTGGGCCGCGCGCCGGACCAGGTCGCCGAGCTGGGAACGGGCGGAGCTGATCGTGATCTCAGTCATGCGCACATGGTGCCACAAGGTTAATCTCGTGGCACCGTGGTTTCAGCTCTTGCGGCGCCCTATCAGGTGCGGCTTGGCCTCTATCCCGTCCAGGCCGTGCCACGCCAGGTTCACCAGGTGCGCCGCCACCTCGGCCTTCTTCGGCCTGCGCACGTCCAGCCACCACTGCCCGGTCAGGGCGACCATGCCGACCAGGGCCTGGGCGTACAGCGGGGCCAGCTTGGGGTCGAAGCCCCGGCTCTTGAACTCGCGGCCCAGGATGTCCTCCACCTGTGTGGCGATGTCCGAGATCAGCGAGGCGAAAGAGCCCGTCGACTGGGGGATGGGGGAGTCACGGACCAGGATGCGGAAGCCGTCCGTGTACTCCTCGATGTAGTCCAGCAGGGCGAACGCCGCCTGCTCGCACAGTTCGCGGGGGTGACCGGCCGTGAGCGAGCTGGTCACCATGTCCAGCAGGCGCCGCATCTCACGGTCCACCACGACCGCGTACAGCCCTTCCTTGCCGCCGAAGTGCTCGTACACCACCGGCTTGGAGACCCCGGCCTTCGCCGCGATCTCCTCCACCGACGTGCCCTCGAACCCCTTCGCCGCGAAGAGCGTGCGGCCGATCTCCAGCAGCTGCTGACGGCGCTCGGCACCGGTCATCCGGGTGCGACGCGCTCGCCGCGGCTTGTCATTGCTGGGGGTGCTGCTCGAGTCGGTCGCCACAGCGACCATCATGCCGCCTCGACGGGCTCCTTCCCGTGCGGGGAGCCGCCTTCCCCGGTGTTACGGCGCGAATCGATACGGGAGCGTGACGGCCACCGCACGTCGTACGCCCAGCCCGCCCTCTCGAACCAGCGGATCAGCCGGGCGGACGAATCCAGCTGCCCGCGCATCACACCGTGCCGCGCCGAGGTCGGGTCGGCGTGGTGCAGGTTGTGCCAGGACTCACCGCAGGACAGGATCGCCAGCCACCACACGTTGCCCGAGCGGTCACGCGACTTGAAGGGGCGCTTGCCCACCGCGTGGCAGATCGAGTTGATCGACCAGGTCACGTGGTGCAGCAGGGCCACCCGGACGAGCGAACCCCAGAAGAACGCCGTGAACGCGCCCCACCAGGACATCGTGACCAGACCGCCGATCAGTGGCGGCAGCCCCAGAGACACCACCGTCCACAGGGTGAACTGGCGGGAGATGTTCCGGAGCGTCTTGTCCTTGATCAGGTCGGGGGCGTACTTCTCCTGCGACGTCTGCTCCTCATCGAACATCCATCCGATGTGCGCCCACCACAGGCCCTTCATCAGGGCCGGGAGGGTCTCACCGAACCGCCACGGCGAGTGTGGGTCACCCTCCGCGTCGGAGAACTTGTGGTGCTTGCGGTGATCGGCCACCCAGCGCACCAGCGGACCCTCGACCGCCATGGACCCCGCGACCGCCAGCGCGATCTTCAAAGGCCGCTTGGCCTTGAAGGAGCCATGGGTGAAGTGACGGTGGAATCCGATCGTGATGCCGTGGCACCCCAGGTAGTAGAAGAAGACCAGCAGACCGAGGTCCAGCCAGCTCACCCCCCAGCCCCACGCCAGCGGAACCGCCGCCAGCAGCGCGAGGAAGGGAACGGTGATGAAGAGGAGGAGGGCGATCTGCTCGATGGACCGCTTCTTCTCGCCGCCCAGTGTGGCGGAAGCGGCATCGGTGGTCTGGCCGGGCGCCTTCGGGGCGTCCTCGATCACATCGGAACTACTGGTCATACGCGTCCCCTGGGGGGTATGTGGATGGAGAAGGAGTGGCCGGGGCACGCCAACCGCGACGTGCTTCCTACGGTTCCGTAACCTACGGCATCGTAAGTATGGCAGTGCGTCGCCCGGCGGCAAGAGCCCGCGACCCTGCGCGTCCCGGCCGACACCTATCCTGGAGTCGGTCGGACAGCGCGGTCCGCTCTGATTTCTTCCCGGATGTCCGATCTGTATGCGGCACACGCCGCCGCGAGACGCCGTCCGGGTTCCCCTCCCAGACGAGCTTCAACACTGCAAGGAGCCGCACCTGTGAGCAGTGCCGACGACCAGACCACCACGACGAGCAGCGAGCTGCGTGCCGACATCCGCCGGCTGGGTGACCTCCTCGGCGAGACCCTCGTCCGCCAAGAGGGCCCCGAGCTGCTGGAACTCGTCGAGAAGGTCCGCCGCCTCACCCGAGAGGACGGCGAGGCCGCCGCCGAGCTGCTGCGCGGCACCGAACTCGACACCGCGGCCAAGCTGGTCCGCGCCTTCTCCACCTACTTCCACCTCGCCAACGTCACCGAGCAGGTCCACCGCGGCCGCGAGCTGCGCGCCCGCCGCGCCGCCGAAGGCGGACTCCTCGCCCGAACGGCCGACCGGCTCAAGGACGCCGACCCCGAACACCTGCGCGAGACGGTCCGCAACCTCAACGTCCGCCCCGTCTTCACAGCCCACCCCACCGAGGCCGCACGCCGGTCCGTCCTGAACAAGCTCCGGCGCATCGCCGCGCTCCTGGAGACGCCGGTCATCGAATCCGACCGCCGCCGCCTGGACATCCGCCTCGCCGAGAACATCGACCTCGTCTGGCAGACCGACGAACTGCGCGTCGTCCGCCCCGAGCCCGCCGACGAGGCCCGCAACGCCATCTACTACCTCGACGAACTCCACGCCAACGCCGTCGGCGACGTCCTGGAAGACCTCACCGCCGAACTCGAGCGCGCCGGCGTCAAGCTCCCCGACGACACCCGCCCCCTCACCTTCGGCACCTGGATCGGCGGCGACCGCGACGGCAACCCCAACGTCACCCCCCAGGTGACCTGGGACGTCCTCATCCTCCAGCACGAACACGGCATCAACGACGCCCTGGAGACGATCGACGAACTCCGCGGCTTCCTGTCCAACTCCATCCGCTACGCCGGAGCCACCGAGGAACTGCTGACCTCCCTCCAGACCGACCTGGAGAACCTCCCCGAGATCAGCCCCCGCTACAAGCGCCTCAACGCCGAAGAGCCCTACCGGCTCAAGGCCACCTGCATCCGGCAGAAGCTGGAGAACACCAAGAAGCGCCTCGCCAAGGGCACCGCCCACCGCGACGGCCGCGACTACCTCGGCACCGGCGAACTCCTCGCCGACCTGCGGATCATCCAGGACTCCCTGCGCGAGCACCGCGGCAGCCTCTTCGCCGACGGCCGCCTCGCCCGCACCATCCGCACCCTCGCCGCCTTCGGCCTCCAGCTCGCCACCATGGACGTCCGCGAACACGCCGACGCCCACCACCACGCCCTCGGCCAGCTCTTCGACCGGCTCGGCGAGGAATCCTGGCGCTACGCCGACATGCCCCGCGACTACCGCGCCAAGCTCCTCGCCAAGGAACTCAGGTCAAGAAGGCCGCTCGCCCCCACCCCGGCACCCGTCGACGCGCCCGGCGAGAAGACCCTCGGCGTCTTCCAGACCGTGAAGAAGGCCCTGGAGGTCTTCGGACCCGAGGTCATCGAGTCCTACATCATCTCCATGTGCCAGGGCGCCGACGACGTCTTCGCCGCCGCCGTCCTCGCCCGCGAAGCCGGCCTCGTCGACCTGCACGCCGGCTGGGCCAAGATCGGCATCGTCCCGCTGCTCGAAACCACCGACGAGCTCAAGGCCGCCGACACCATCCTGGAGGACATGCTCTCCGACCCCTCCTACCGGCGCCTCGTCGCCCTGCGCGGCGACGTCCAGGAGGTCATGCTCGGCTACTCCGACTCCTCCAAGTTCGGCGGCATCACCACCAGCCAGTGGGAGATCCACCGCGCCCAGCGCCGCCTGCGCGACGTCGCCCACCGCTACGGCGTACGCCTGCGCCTCTTCCACGGCCGCGGCGGCACCGTCGGCCGCGGCGGTGGCCCCACCCACGACGCCATCCTCGCCCAGCCCTGGGGCACCCTCGAAGGCGAGATCAAGGTCACCGAACAGGGTGAGGTCATCTCCGACAAGTACCTCATCCCCTCCTTGGCCAGGGAGAACCTGGAGCTGACGGTCGCCGCCACGCTCCAGGCATCCGCCCTGCACACAGCCCCCCGCCAGTCCGACGAGGCCCTCGCCCGCTGGGACGCCGCGATGGACGTCGTCTCCGACGCCGCCCACGCCGCCTACCGCGAACTCGTCGAGGACCCCGACCTGCCGACGTACTTCCTCGCTTCCACGCCGGTCGACCAGCTCGCCGACCTGCACCTGGGCTCGCGGCCCTCCCGCCGCCCCGGCTCGGGCGTCTCGCTCGACGGGCTGCGAGCCATCCCGTGGGTCTTCGGCTGGACCCAGTCACGGCAGATCGTCCCCGGCTGGTTCGGCGTGGGCTCCGGCCTGAAGGCGCTGCGCGAGGCGGGCCTGGACACCGTGCTCGACGAGATGCACGGACAGTGGCACTTCTTCCGCAACTTCATCTCCAACGTCGAGATGACCCTCGCCAAGACCGACCTGCGGATCGCCCAGCACTACGTCGACACCCTCGTCCCCGACGAGCTCAAGCACGTCTTCGACACCATCAAGGCCGAACACGAACTCACCGTCCGCGAGGTACTGCGCGTCACCGGCGAAGAGGAACTCCTCGACGCCGCGCCCGTCCTCAAGCAGACCTTCACCATCCGCGACGCCTACCTCGACCCCATCTCCTACCTCCAGGTCGCCCTGCTCAAGCGGCAGCGCGACGCCGCCCAGGCCGCCGAGCAGCCCGACCCGCTCCTCGCCCGCGCCCTCCTCCTCACCGTCAACGGCGTGGCAGCAGGCCTGCGCAACACCGGCTGAACCACCCCGGACACCACCGTGCCCCCGAGCCCGTACAGGCTCGGGGGCACGGTGCGTTCCACCTCAGCCGCGGCCAGGCCTCCGGCGCCGCAGCACCAGGAACCCGCCGCCCGCCACCAGCGCCGCCGCCACACCGGACAGCAGCCCCACCGGGGCCCAGTTGCCCGTCTCGGCGAGGTCACCACCGGCACCGCCCTGCGGCGACGGCGACGACGACGGCGCCGAGGACACCGGCACACCCCCGCCGGCCGACGAACCCGGCGACGCCGACCCGGACGGCTCACCCGACGGCACCTCGGACGCCCCCGGCGAAGGCGACACGGACGCCGACCCGGACGGCGTCACACCACCGGGCTCCTCCTCGTCCTCGCACTCCGACCAGAACACCTTGTGCTTGGCGGAACCCTTCTCGCCCTCGAAGGTCCAGAACAGCTTGTAATGCCCGTCGGGCAACGACAGGTCCTCGCTACGGCCGTGACCCTCCGCGTCCAGCGTCAGCGCTCCGGACTCCACCGTCTCCCCCTTGTTCTCACTCGGGGGAATCGCGTCGATGTGCCAGTCCACCTGCTGACCACCGTCGAAACCGAAGGCATCCAGATAGAACGCGCACACATGTGGCTCGTTGCGGCGCAGCTCCTCGCCCGTCGAGGCGTCATGGATCTTCACCGTGCCGTTGTCACCCGGAGGCGTGGCGTGGGCGGCCGGAGTGAGCAGGAAGGCCGTGGAAGCGGCAGCGCAGACAGCGCCGAAGCGGGAGAGAGTTCGCATAGGGGGCAGTCCATCTTCGAGAAGTGACCGGGAAGATGTGGAGGGGGCGGCTCAGCTTCCAGCCTCGCCCGGCAGCACGTCAATCACGAACACACAACGCTCGCCCCTCCACAGAATGGAGAGGACGTTCCAACCCCTCAGACGGTCACGAACGCGGCCGTCAGCAACGCCATCCCCGACAACGCCAGCACCCACGCCGCCCGCGTCCGCAGCAGACCACCCGCCACCACGACCGACGCCAGCAACAACGCCCCACCCAGCGGAACCCACGCGTACAACACCCCCGCCGGACCCGAACGCACCGCGTCATCACCGCCGGGCTTCACGACCACCGTGTAGGTCCGGCCCCGCTCCACCGCGACCGACTTCTCCAGCACCACCCGCGCCCGCGGCTGCCACCCCTCCGACGACGGAGTGAACCGGCCCCAGCACGTCTCCGGCCCGCACCGCGCCACCTCGACCGTGCCCCGCTCCCGGCCCTTCGTCAGCATCACGTGCTGCGCCGTACCCCACGACGCCCACACACCCGCGATCAGAATCAGCACCGCGACCGTACCCATCGCCGCGAACCGCCCGAACCGCAACACGACGGCCGAGGCCTGGGACGAGGAGGCGGCATGGGCAGGCATGGCCGGGATCATTGGCCATGCCTGAACGGCCCGTCAACCTCGGCGGGTGACAAGTCAGGAGTTGTACGTGCTTTGCGCCCGCTCCAGCCCCTCGATCACCAGACACTCCACCGCGTCCGCCGCCCGGTCCACGAAGTAGTCCAGCTCCTTGCGCTCCGCCGACGAGAAATCCTTCAGCACGAAATCCGCCACCGGCATCCGCCCCGGCGGCCGCCCGATCCCGAACCGCACCCGGTGATACTCCGCACCGAACGCCTTCGTCATCGACTTCAGACCGTTGTGCCCGTTGTCCCCGCCACCCAGCTTCAGCCGCAACATCCCATAGTCGATGTCCAACTCGTCATGCACCGCCACCACATGGCCCACCGGCACCTTGTAGAAATCCCGCAGCGCGTTCACCGGCCCGCCCGACAGATTCATGTACGACATCGGCTTCGCCAGCACCACCCGCCGGTTCAACGGCCCCGGCGGCCCGATCCGGCCCTCCACGACCTGCGCCTGCGCCCGCCCGGCCCGCTTGAACCTCCCCCCGACCCGGTCCGCCAGCAGATCCGCCACCATGAAACCCACGTTGTGCCGGTTCCCCGCGTACTCCGGTCCCGGATTGCCCAGCCCCACGATCAGCCAGGGAGCGGCCGCATCGGTCGTCACGTCCATGTCTCCTTCATACGCGTCGGCCGCCGCCCCGCACGGGAGCAGCGGCCGACGAAACGACGACGAGGATCAGGCCTCAGCGGCCTCTCCGCCCTCGGCCTCTTCACCCTCAGCGGCCTCCTCGGCCTGCGCGGCCAGAACCTGAAGGACGACGGTGTCCTCCTCGACGTCCAGCGTCGTGCCCTTCGGCAGCGCGATGTCCTTGGCCAGGACGGAGTCACCGGCCGTCAGACCCTCGACGGAGACCGTCACGGACTCCGGGATGTGCGTCGCCTCGGCCACGACCGGCAGCGCGTTCAGCACGTGCTCCAGCAGGTTGCCACCCGGGGCCAGCTCACCCTCGGTGTGGACGTAGATCTCGACGTTGACCTGCTCGCCCCGCTTGACCAGCTGCAGGTCCACGTGCTCCAGGAAACCCTTCAGCGGGTCACGCTGCACGGCCTTCGGAATCGCCAGCTCGTTCGACTTGCCGTCGATGTCCAGCGCGATCAGCACGTTCGGCGTACGCAGCGCCATCAGCAGGTCGTGACCCGGCAGGGTCAGGTGCAGCGGGTCCGAACCGTGCCCGTACAGGACACCCGGAACCTTGTCTTCACGACGGATACGGCGCGCGGCACCCTTGCCGAACTCGGTGCGCGTCGCGGCGGAGATCTTCACCTCGGACATAGTCACTCCTCGAAGTAGGAACGGACGTGGTCACCCGGCCACGAACGGCCTGCTACGAAGAGCGCGTCGATAACGGACAACCGCATCCCCAAACGGGAACGGCCTCCCTCGCCGAGCAACTGAAGCAGTCTACTCGGACAGGGAGGCCACACCCAAAAGGATCTCTACTGCTCGTCGAACAGGCTCGTCACCGAGCCGTCCTCGAACACCTCACGCACCGCACTCGCGATCGTCGGCGCGATCGACAGCACCGAGATCTTGTCCAGATCCCCGCTCAGCTCACCCGGCGTCGGCAGCGTGTTCGTGAACACGAACTCACTCACCCGCGAGTTCTTCAGCCGGTCCGCCGCCGGGCCCGACAGCACACCGTGCGTCGCCGTCACGATCACATCCTCCGCACCGTGCGCGAACAGCGCGTCCGCAGCGGCACAGATCGTCCCACCCGTGTCGATCATGTCGTCCACCAGGACGCACACGCGACCCTCCACCTCACCCACGACCTCGTGGACGGTGACCTGGTTCGCGACATCCTTGTCCCGGCGCTTGTGCACGATCGCCAGCGGCGCACCCAGCCGGTCGCACCAGCGGTCCGCGACCCGCACCCGGCCCGCGTCCGGCGACACCACCGTCAGCTTCTTGCGGTCCACCTTCCGGCCCACGTAGTCCGCCAGCAGCGGCAACGCGAACAGGTGGTCCACCGGACCGTCGAAGAAACCCTGGATCTGGTCCGTGTGCAGATCCACGGTCAGGATCCGGTCCGCACCCGCGGTCTTCATCATGTCCGCGATCAGACGCGCCGAAATCGGTTCACGCCCACGGTGCTTCTTGTCCTGCCGCGCGTAACCGTAGAACGGCACGATGACCGTGATGGACCGGGCCGACGCACGCTTCAGCGCGTCGATCATGATCAACTGCTCCATGATCCACTTGTTGATCGGAGCCGTGTGGCTCTGGATCAGGAAGCAGTCGGCACCACGCGCCGACTCCTGATAACGCACATAGATCTCACCGTTGGCGAAGTCGAAGGCCTTGGTCGGGACAACCCCGACCCCCAGCTGTTGGGCGACCTCCTCCGCAAGCTCGGGGTGGGCGCGGCCGGAGAAGAACATCAACTTCTTCTCGCCGGTCGTCTTGATCCCGGTCACAGCACTGTCTCCTCAGAGGTGTCGCAGCTGGGTGTCGAGAGACCTCGCAGCCGGCTTGCCGGAGGCCGTCTCAGCTGGTGGGGGTGCGGGTGTGCACTTATCACCGTACGCCGTGTTTGAGGCAACGGTTTCCGGTCAGCCCTCACCGGCCGACTCCCGGGAGGCCGCCTCAGCCGCCTTCGCGGCCGCGCTCCCCGGACGCTTCCGAGCCACCCAACCCTCGATATTCCGCTGCTGACCACGGGCCACGGCCAGCGAACCGGGCGGCACATCCTTCGTGATCACGGACCCGGCAGCGGTGTACGCACCGTCCCCCACCGTGACAGGCGCCACAAACATGTTGTCCGAGCCCGTCCGGCAGTGCGAACCGATGGTCGTGTGGTGCTTCTCCTGCCCGTCGTAGTTCACGAACACGCTCGCAGCACCGATGTTGGACTGCTCCCCGATGGTCGCGTCACCCACGTAGGAGAGGTGCGGCACCTTCGTCCCGTCCCCGATCGAGGCGTTCTTCGTCTCCACGTACGTCCCGATCTTGCCCTTCGCGCCCAGCCGCGTCCCCGGACGCAGATACGCGTACGGACCCACGGTCGCGCCCGGGCCGACCTCGGCACCCGCGGCCACGGTGTTGTCGACCCGCGCACCGGCACCCACGCGGGTGTCGGTCAGCCGGGAGTTGGGCCCGACCTCCGCACCCTCGGCCAGATGCGTCGAGCCGTGCAGCTGGGTGCCCGGGTGGACGACGGCGTCCTGCTCGAAGGTGACGGAGACGTCGATGAAGGTCGTCGCGGGATCGATGACCGTCACACCCGCGAGCATCGCCCCGGTCAGCAGCCGGTCGTTCAGAATCCGGCGGGCCTCGGACAGCTGCACACGGTTGTTGATCCCGGCGATCTCACGGTGGTCGCCGGCCACGGACGCCCCGACCCGGTGCCCGGCCTCACGCAGGATCCCGAGGACATCGGTCAGGTACTCCTCGCCCTGACTGTTGTCCGTCCGCACCTTCTTCAGCGCGTCGGCGAGCAGCTGCCCGTCGAACGCGAACACACCCGAGTTGATCTCACGGATCGACCGCTGGGCGTCGGTGGCGTCCTTGTGCTCGACGATGGCGGTGACGGCTCCGGTGGCCTCGTCGCGGACGATCCGCCCGTATCCCGTCGCGTCCGGCACCTCGGCGGTCAGCACGGTGACCGCGTTGCCGTCGGCGGAGTGCGTGGCCGCGAGGGCCTGCAGGGTTGCGCCGGTCAGCAGGGGCGTATCGCCGCACACGACCACGACGGTCCCGTCGACGGACCCACCGAGCTCCTCGAGGCCCATCCGCACGGCGTGCCCGGTGCCGTTCTGCTCCGCCTGTACGGCGGTGCGGACGTCGGGGGCGATGTCGCCGAGATGGGCGGTGACCTTCTCACGGGCGTGGCCGACCACGACGACCAGGTGCTGTGGCTGCAGTTCACCTGCGGCGGCGAGCACATGGCCCACGAGGCTGCGGCCGCAGAGCTCGTGCAGGACCTTGGGTGTGGCCGACTTCATACGGGTGCCCTCACCCGCTGCGAGAACGACGACGGCGGCCGGGCGGTTGGCGCTCACGGGATGCCCTTCGGCTGTGGATGGGGTGGGGTGACATCCGCAGGATACCGGGGGGTTTTATGGGGGGTGTGGGTGTGGGGCCTGACCGGCATTGGCATCAGCCAGGACCCGAACCGAGTGTGTGCTCCCCTGCCAGGACTCGAACCTGGAACAAATCATCCAAAGTGACCCGTGTTGCCGATTACACCACAGGGGACCATAGGCCCGGCTAATCGGACATCTCGCCGATTGGCTGGGTGGCTCCCAACACTATGCCGTACCAAGAGCCTTCGATGCGACGGTACAGGTCGGCGCTCTGCCGGACCTTGATCGCAAGGCAGCCCCGGTATGAGTCGCCGGTGTTCTTGCGGACCGTCTTGGGGTTGTGTTTCTTGAGTGTCGTCTTGTAGAACGCGGAGCGATCGGCGCCGACGAGTTCGGCCCAGTACAGTTCGGCGCCCGGGATGTCGGCAGACTCGTGGATCATCACCGCGTACCGGATGCGATCTCGCTCCACGCCCAGCAGATCGAGCCAGGCCAGGAAGACCCGGATCATGCCGGGATCGCTGTTGACGAAGCAGACGTTCTCACGGCGGTCGTAGGGCTTGTCCTTGCCGCCCTCTGCCCAGTACAGGCCGACACCCAAGAGGAACAGCTCGCGCGGCGACAGTGCGCCGACGGCTTGCTCGGCTGCCTCCTTGATCTGCTGCCGCTCCTCGTCACGCAGGCGCATGGTGGCTTCCCGGCCCCGCTTCGCGATTGCTGACGCCTCCTCGGGGGTTCGCTTGCGCTCCGGCTTCGGCGGATCCCGTACCCACAACGAGATCGAACTCTTCGAGCACCCCAGCTCCATTTGGATCTGGTCGTAGGTCCAGCCCTGGAGTCGGAGGTCCCTCGCCTTCTCCCTCAGGTCGTCCTTCGCGTTCGGGCGCTTCGTCCAGGCCGGGGCGGGCTCGCCCTCCAGGAGGCGGTTGAGGATGTCGTTGTTGTCGACGCGCAGGCGGTCGCGGATCTGGCGTCGGCTCAGCCCTGCGCGCCGCGGCTCCACCGCCCTCTCCCGCAACCCCTCGAAGTCCGCGTACTTGCCGGGTGCATGTGTCATACGCATACCGTCCGGGCGGCATGGAGCAGTCCGGGGTCGAACGGTGAGCGATTCAGCAGTTCGAGGGATATCGGGTGGTTTCGCAGCCGAACGGTCACGGAGTGTGATGCGGGCCAGTCCCGGAAACTCACCGGAAAGCGGGCGGGGGGCGCCTTTAGGCTGGGAGGCATGACCGTGACGGGGGAAGACCATGTGACGGCCCAGGGAGGGCCGTGGTGGTGGGCCAGACGGCGCAGTGCCGTGTTCGATGTGAGTCTGGCCGTGGTGTCCGCACTGGAGTGCGCGCTGGAGGGGATTCCGTTCGCGCGGGAGGCGGGGATCCCGGTGGCGGCGGGGGTGGTCTTCGGGCTGCTGGCCGGTTCCGTGCTGGTGGTGCGGCGGCGGTGGCCGATCGCCGTCGTGCTGGTCTCGATCGCCATCACGCCGGCCGAGATGGGCTTCCTGCTGGGCGTCGTCGGCCTGTACACGCTGGCCGCGGCCGAGATGCCCCGGCGGATCATCGCGTCGCTGGCGGGGATGTCGCTGGTGGGGACGCTGATCGTGACGTTCGTGAAGACGCGGCAGGACATGTCGCGGGGGGACCTGGACATCGGGGACTGGTTCGTGCCCTTCGCGGCGATCACGATGTCGCTGGGCTTCACGGCGCCTCCGGTGCTGCTCGGTCTGTATGTGGGGGCGCGGCGGCGGTTGATGGAGAGCTTGCGGGAGCGGGCGGACAGTCTGGAGCGGGAGCTTCAGTTGCTCGCGGAGCGGGCGGAGGAGCGGGCGGAGTGGGCCCGTAACGAGGAGCGGACGCGGATCGCGCGGGAGATGCACGATGTGGTCGCGCATCGGGTGAGTCTGATGGTGGTGCATGCCGCGGCGCTGCAGGCGGTGGCCCGGAAGGATCCGGAGAAGGCCGTCCGGAATGCCGCGCTGGTGGGGGACATGGGGCGGCAGGCGCTGACGGAGCTGCGGGAGATGCTCGGGGTGCTGCGCAGCGGTGGGGACGGGCGGCGTGAGCGGGCGCCGTCGATGCCGTTGGCGGCGGTGGGGGTTGCTGCGGCTGCGGCGGCTTCGCGGGCGGCCGAAGACGAGGGGCCGTGTCTGGCGGAGATCGAGGAGCTGGTGGGGCAGTCGGCTGCCGCGGGGATGGTGGTGGCGCTGTCGGTGGAGGGGGATGCCCGGTCGTATGCGCCTGTGGTGGAGCAGACGGCGTATCGGGTGGTGCAGGAGGCGTTGACGAACGTCCACAAGCACGCGGCCGGGGCGAAGACGTATGTGCGGTTGGCGCATCGGGTGTCGGAGATCGCGATGCAGGTGGAGAACGAGCCGCCTGAGGAGGCGGCGTCGTCGGCGCGGTTGCCGTCCGGGGGGAACGGGCTGGTGGGGATGAAGGAGCGGGTTTCGGCGCTGGGTGGGGTGTTCGTGTCGGGGCCGACGGACGCGGGGGGTTTCCGGGTGTCTGCGGTGATTCCGGCGTCGTAGCCCGTTCGGGGTGTGTCGTGGTCAGCCTGTTGTGAGGCGCAGGGGTTCGGTGCCGGCGATGAGGGTGGCGAGGGCTTGGTCGATGTCGGGGCCGAGGTACCAGTCGCCGGTGTGGTCGAGGGTGTAGACGCGGCCGTCGGTGTCGATGGCGAGGAGGGCCTGGCTGTCGGTTTCGGTGCCGAGGGGGCAGACGTCGGTGCCGAGGGCGCGGCCGAGGTCGGCCAGGGTGCGGGCCATGTGGAGACCGTGCAGCGGGTCGAGGTGGAGGTGGGCGGGGGCGACCTGGCGGCCGGGGCCGGTGGGGGTGATGTGGAGTCCGCCGAATTCGGCCCAGGCCTCGACGGCGGCGGGGAAGACGGTGTGGCGGTGGCCTGCGGGGGAGGCGTGGTCGCGCAGGGCGTCGGCCCAGATCTCGGCTTGCTTGATGTCCCAGCGTCCGGGTTGCCATCCGGCGGCGCGCAGGGCGGCGTCGACGGGAACGGCGAAGCGGGTGGAGGAGGTGCGGTCGGTGTGCATCTGCCCTTCGTCTCGTCGAGGTCATGGGGCGGCGTGAGGTGCGCGCCGGGGTGCCTGGTGCTGGTGCTGGTGCTGGTGCTGGGGGGAGGAGGAGGCGTCAGCTGTTCTGGGATGCCGGGTCGACTATCCGGACGCCGAAGTGGGAGCTGAGCGCGGTGCAGGCGCGGCAGGGGGCGGCGAAGCTGCCGTGGAGGGGGTCGCCGTCCTCGCGGATGCGTCGGGCGGTGAGTTTGGCCTGCTTGAGGGCTTTGCGTGCCTCGCCGTTGGTCATGGGTTTGCGTGCGGCGCGTTTGCTGCGGGCGGTGTCGGCGGCGGCGATGTGGCGGGAGATGAGGATGGTCTCGGCGCAGCGTCCGGTGTAGCGGTCGCGCTGGGCGCTGGTGAGGGTGTCGAGGAAGTCCTGGACGAGGGGGTGCAGGGCGGGGGGTGTGTCGCCGCGGGCGGCGGTGCCGGTGAGGGTGGTGCCGCGGACGGAGAGGGCGGCGGCGACGGTGGGGAGGATGCCGTCGCGGCGGTGCCGGAGGACGGGGGTGTGGGCGGCCTCGGTGGCGCTCCAGCCGATGCGGGGGTCGCCGTTTCGCGGGTCGCCGGCCAGGGGGCCGGTGTCGCGGGTGCCGGCTCGGGGGTTGCCGTTTCGTGGGTCGGCGGACCTGCCGGTGTGTGGTCCCGTCTGTGTCGCGTTCATGATTCTCTTCCCCTCCGTGCATCCCCCCGGGGGGCACAGCCTGCCAAATGCCGTGGCTGGTGCGGAAGCTGGGGCGCGGCGACACGCCCGTAGCGGGGCGTGGCGTCACGGTGGGGTGACGGCTGGTCACGGAAGCGGAGGGGGTGCCGGCCGGTGCCGGTGACCGGTGTCGTCGTACCGCATAGGCTGTCGGCACCGCGGGTGATGCGGTGATCCGTTCGGAGATCGATGCAGTGAACCGGAGGGTGATCCGTGGTGCCGGTGGGTGAGCAGTGAGGTGCAGTGAAGTGCGCCGAGGTGCAGTGCAGTCGAGAAAGCAGACGTGACAGTCGATACGGGTCGTAGTGCGCCAAGGGTGGTGAATACGGGTCGTACAGAGTGCCGCAGGGGGCAACCGTCATGACGACAGGTCGGCTCGGGCAGCAAGCCGCGCCGCCGAACGCGGCCTATGCCGGGCAGGTCGTGCATTTCCCGGATCCGGTCCGGGCGGCGCGTCACCCGAGAGGGGTACGGGTCGACGAGCGTGGTTACCCCGACTTCTCGGCTTACGCGCGTGCGGCCACGGAGATCGCGGAGCCGCCGGAGGGTTTCGGTGTCGACGAGTTGCGGCTGACGGACTACGTGTCGGCGAACACGGCGCTGTCGGCGTCCGGGCACGAGTTGTGGGACACGGTGCCGGCGGTGGCGACGCCGCACGGCTGGACGTGGCACCACGTGGTGGGCACGCGGCGGCTGGAGCTGGTCCCGGTCGAGGTGAAGGCGCTGCTGCGGCATCACGGGGGCGTGGCGACGTCGGGCGTCGACCATTCCAAGCGGGGCACACGGCCGCTCCAGGAGACGCGTCCGGCGCACTTCGGGCTGCCGAAGTCGGGTGTCGCGGTGACGGAGTCGCAGGTGCAGGGTGTCGAGGAGGACCTCGGCTACCGGTTGCCGGGTGCGTACCGGTCGTTCCTGAAGGCGGCGGGCGGCTGTGCGCCGGTGGGTGCCGCGCTGGACGCGGAGCTGGGGCTGCTGGTCGACCAGCCGTTCTTCACGGTGCGCGACGAGGCCGCGGTCAATGACCTGGTGTACGTCAACAAGTGTCTGCGTGACCATCTGACCAAGGACTACCTGGGGATTTCGTTCGTCCAGGGCGGGCTGCTGGCCGTGAAGGTGAAGGGCGAGCGGATCGGTTCGGTGTGGTTCTGCGCGTACGACGACGCGCGGGACGTGGATCCCTCGGTGCCGCCGGCGGAGCGCGTGGAGCGGCTGCTGCTGCCGTGCGGGGACGACTTCGATGTCTTCCTGTCGCGGCTGGCGGGCAATCCGCCGGAGTTGGAGACGGTGGCGAACCTGATGGTGGACGGCGGTTTCGCGCGTGTGGTGCCGGTGGGCGCGGTGTCGTCCTCGGCCGTGGGGGAGTGAGGTCGGCGATGGTGACCTTCGCGCAGGCGCAGGAGCGCGCGGAAGAGTGGATCAACGGGGATCTGCCCGCGTACCAGCATCGTGAGGTGCGGGTGCGGGAGTTCGACCTCGGGTTCGTGGTGTGGGCCGAGGACCGGGCGGACGGGCCGCGGTCGGACGGTGGTGCGCAGCGGCTGGTGATCGCGCGGGACAGCGGTGAGGCGACGCTGTGGCCGGGGTTGCCGGTGGGTGAGGTGATCCGCCGGTACGAGGAGGAGTACGGCCGTGCGGACGAGGCCGACGAGCCGGCGCCGGCGGCACCTGCCGCGCGGGTGGATCTGAATCAGACGTCCTTCCTGCTGACTCCGCCGGAGTGGTTGCAGGACGCGGCGGACAAGCTGGGGATTCCGGACCGGCGGGGTGCGGGTGCGGGGGCCGGTGCTCCGTCGGCTGCTGTCGGTGAGCCGGCTTCGGCCGGTGATCCGGCTTCCGCCGGGCCGGGTGGTGGTTCGACTCCCACGCAGGGGGCGCCGGTCGGGCAGGGGAGTGGTGCGTCGTGGCCGGCGGCCGGGGGCGGTGACTCCGGGTCCGACGCGGGTACCGGGGCTTCCGAGGTGCCGGGCGTGCCCCCCGGGGCGACGCCCTGGGCCGGTACGGACACCAACGGCGATGCCGGTGACGACCGTTCCGTACCGCTGCCCGCGACGGTGTTCGCGCCGCCGCTGAGCGAGGCCGACGGCGACACGCCGCCGTCGACGACACCCGACGCCCAGACGGCCCTGATGTCGGGCGGCAGCGGGCTTCCGCCGACGGCGGTGACGCCGGCGGTGGACGGCCCGAGCGCCCCGGGGGCGGGGTACGGCTATCCCTCCGGGCCGGCTACCGCGCCCGGCGTGCCGGGGACGCCGCCCGGCGGGACGCCGCAGGGCAGTACGCCTCCGCCTGTGCCGGGCGGGCAGCCGTACGGCTATCCGCAGGGGGCGGGCGGTGCAGGTGCCGGATTCCCTGGTCCTGCCGGTCCTGCCGGTCCTGCCGGTCCTGCCGGTCCTGGCGGGGTGCCGCAGCCGCCGGCCGGGCCGGGTGCGCCTGAGCGGCCCCTCGCGCCCCACGCCGGTGACATCGCCGACGCCGCGACCAGTAAGGCGGCTCCGCCGCCGGGCCGTGGCCGCAACGCCGGTCCGACCACGCCGCCTCCGCCGGGCGCCCCGGGTGCGCCGGGTGCGCGGCCGGG
Organism: Streptomyces sp. NPDC057424; assembly: GCF_042803315.1. Lineage (NCBI taxonomy): Bacteria > Bacillati > Actinomycetota > Actinomycetes > Kitasatosporales > Streptomycetaceae > Streptomyces > Streptomyces sp. NPDC057424. The sequence continues at coordinate 35,180 of NZ_JBHVCP010000015.1, read as the reverse complement.
CAGCACACCCCCGCCGTCGGGGTCCGGGGTTCCGGGCACTCCGGCGGGCGGGTACGTGCCTACGCAACTCGTGTCGGCGCTGAGTCCTGAGGGGCCGGGCGGACCGGGTGGACCGGGCTCCGAGGGTCCTGGTGCACCCGGCGGTCCGGCGGGTCCTGCTGGTGCCGGGGGTTCCGCGGGGGCCGGGTCTTCGCAGGATCCCGGTGCGCCGTTGCCTCCGCAGCAGCCGCCGGGTGCTCCGCACCCGCCCGGTCCCCCTGGCGCGCCGCAGCCGCCCGGTGCCCCTGGTGGTACCCCTCCGGGTGGTGTCCACCATGCCGCCACGATGCTCGCCGACCCCGGCCGGATGGGCCCGGGCGCGCCTCAGCCTCCGCAGCCGCCCGGGCCTCCGGGAGCGCCTGGTGCCCCGCATCCGCCCGGTGCCCCGCATCCGCCCGGTGCGCCGCAGCCACCCGGCGCCCCTGGTACTCCCGGTGGCCCGGGTCCCGTGCATCACGCGGAGACCATGCTGGCCACGCCTCCGGCGGGTGGCCCCGGTGTGCCTCCGCCGCCGCAGGCCCCCGGCGCACCACCTGCCGCCCCGGGCGCCCCTGGCGTACCCGGTGCGCCGCCGCCCGTGCCGCACGGCGCGGTGCCGGGTGGGATGCCGCCCGGTATGCCGCCCGGCGCGGTACCCCCGGGTGCGGTGCCGCCGCCCGGTCAGCCCGCCCCCGGTCAGCCGGCGGCGTACGGCTATCCGCAGCAGCCCACCGGGCAGCCGACCGTCGGCCCCGGCTACCAGGCCGTGCTGCGCTACCGCGCGCAGGACGGTTCCGAGCAGCAGCTGATCCGGCGTTCGGCGCCGGGTACGCCGCACCCGGAGTGGCAGATCTTCCACGAGCTCCGGGCCATGAACGTGCCCCCGGACCAGGTGCTGGAGCTGCACACCGAGCTGGAGTCGTGCGAGCTGCCGGGTGCGTACTGCGCGCGGATGATCCGGGAGCAGTGGCCGCAGGCACGCATCACGAGCATCGCGCCGTACGGCACGGACCACGCGAGCCGGCAGCAGGGCATGCAGCAGCTGCTGGCCCACCAGGGCGAGTTGCACCAGGTGGCGGACGGCCCCGCGCGTCCGGCTCCGGTGCGCGCTCCGCTGCCGCCGGTGCAGCCGGTGCCGCCGATCCCGCCGGAGGCCATCGGGCAGGAGCTGGGGGCCGCGTTCGGACCGGGGGTGTTCCGGTTCGAGCAGGCCGCCGTGTCGCGGCAGGGTGTGCCGCCGGTGGTGGCGCACACGCTGGTGGCGGCCGGACTGCCGATGGACATGGGCCCGTTCTTCTGGGCGCAGGCCCAGCCCGGGCGGCCGGTTCCGACGCTGGCGGAGCTGGCGGCCGAGCGCGGTGTGCAGCCGGCCTCGGACGCGGGCTCCTATCTGGTGATGGGCAGCGACTTCGGCAAGGCGATCTGCGTGCAGTACGGCACCGCGAACATCGTCGCCGTGCCGGTGGAGGCCGGGCCGGGCGGGGCGCCCGTGCCGCCGCAGTTCGTGAACACCGGGCTGCCGGAGTTCGCGCGCTGCCTGGCGCTGCTCGGGCGGATGTGGCGGCTGCGGTTCGGGCTGAACCAGGAGCAGGCGGGCCGCTGGACCGTCGACTTCCAGGCCCAGCTGGCCGCCCTCGACCCGGCGGCGCTGGGGTCGCCGGAGAGCTGGTGGTCGGTGCTGCTGGAGCAGATGTGGGACGGACTGCTGTGAGGCGTCGCCGCTGACGTGCCGTGAGGAGCCGGGTTCGGTCGCTCGTACGACCGGGCCCGGCTCTTTCATGCCCGTGCGGAAATTCTTCGCGCCGGGCCGTCACAACTCCCTCCGGCGCTCCGTCAGTGCAGTGACGGCGACGCACCGCCGACCCACAGGAGGCAGAGATCATGCAGGCACGGATGACGAACCCGGCGTATGTCCTTTCCGGCGCGATGAAGGGCATCGGCACTCTCTTCCAGGCGATCGGGGAGGGCGGCCTGGCGCAGGACGTGGCGGAGATCGTCGGGCTGCGCGCCAGCCAGATCAACGGCTGTGGCGCCTGCGTGCACGGGCACGTCGCCAACCTCCGCAAGGCCGGGGTGAGCGAGGAGCGCATCGCGGCCGTCGCCGCCTGGCGGCACGCGCCCCACTTCTCGGACGCCGAGCGTGCCGCGCTGCGGCTGACGGAGGCGATGACGCGGCTTTCCGACCTCTCGGGGGAGCCGGTGCCGGACGCGCTGTGGGACGAGGTGGCCGACCACTTCGCCGAGAAGGAACTCTCCGCGCTGATCCTCACCGTCTCGGTCACCAACATGTTCAACCGCATCAACACGACCATCCAGGAGCCCGCGGGCACCACCTGGGGCTGACGGCCGTACGGCCCGGCCGTGGGTCCGTGACCCCGGTGCGGAGTGTCGCGTGCTGAACACGTCCGTCCGATCCACCAAGATGTGCGCGAAATCATCCCATTTCTGGCGCGACCTCACGTCGGTGTGGTGGAGAGGGGTCCGGATGAGCAGCACGACGGCGTCGCCGCACGGCTTCACGGCCGTGCGGGGGCGCGGCTACCGTCCCGAGCAGGTCGACGAGTACGCCGAAGCCCTCTCCGCGGATCGGGACGCGGCCTGGGAGAGGGCGGCCCGTCTGACGGTGCTCGCCCGGCGGATGGACGAGGAACTGGGGCGGCTGCGCGAGGCGGCGGCCCGGCTGGCCCCGCAGAACTACGAGACGCTCGGGGGACGGGCGCGGCGGCTCTTCGAACTGGGCGAGGAGGAGGCCGTCGCCGTGCAGGAGGGGGCGCGGCGGGAGGCGCGGCAACTCGTGGACGGGGCGCGGGCGTCCGCGGCAGGCGTGCGCGATTCCGCGCAGGAGCATGCCGATGCCGTGCGCGCCGACGCAGACGAACGCGCCCGGCTGCGGCTGCTCGCCGCGCACGCCGAGGCCGACGAGACCCGGGGCGCGGCCCGGCGCGAGGCGCAGGAGCATCAGGGCGAGGCACTGGCCGCGCTGCGGGAGATGCGGCAGCGCACCTCCGCAATGCTGGCCGAGCAGGACAAGGAACGGGCCGAACGGTGGGCGGACGCGGAGCGGGAGGAGGCCGCCCGCGAGGCGGCGCTGGACGCGCACCACGAGGAGGCGGTGACGCGCGCCGAGGACGCACTGTCCGAGGCCGAGCAGGCTGTCGCCGGGGCCGAGGACTCCGCCCGCGACCTGGAGGAGAGGGCTCACGCCCATGCGGCGGAGCTGGTCGCCCAGGCCCGCGAGCACGCGGAGTCCGTGGCGGAGGAGACGGACCGGGTCCTCCGCGCACACGCCGGGCAACGAGACGACGCCCTCGCTCACATCGACCGTGTTCACACCAGCCTGACGGCGTGGGCGGGGCGGGCGGCGGCGGAGTGACGCGGTCGGCGGGTGCCCGCGGGCGGCGCGGCTCGTGGCTCGTAGGCGAGACCGGCTCTCGCCCGTAGGTGGGGCGGACTCTCGCCCGCAGGCGGGGCGGCGCGCTGCCCGTACGTGAGGCGGACCGTCCGCCGCCGTCGCGCGACGGGGTGCCTGCTGTCTCCGTGGCCGTACGTGAGACGGGCCGGTCGCCGTCGGCGGTGCGGGGCCCGTCGGCCCCCCGGCCGCTCGCGGTGCCGACGGGGCGCCGTACCGCGCGAGGCCGGCCAGGGCCGACGGCTGACGTCGTCTCTCCTGTTCGCGGCGCGCGACGAGGCCGACGGCGCCCGCGCCCTGCGCGTGCCGGTCCGCGCAGGCGCGCGTGGGCACGCACTTACGCCGTGCGCTCCCACCCGCCTCGGCGTTCGGGCCGCTGCCTGCCTGCCTGCCTGCCTGCCTGCCTGCCTGCCGGTCGGCCCGGCCTGGTTTCCGCGTCAGGGGTCCCTGCGGACCGCGCCCGCCAGGATCCAGCCCTCGACGGCCTCGTACGCGTGGCGCTGCTCCTCCGACTTCCGGTGGCCGGAGGCCATCGTGCCCAGCCAGCCGCAGGCGAAGCCCAGGGGGATGGAGAGCAGGCCCGTGGTGGTGAACGGGAACCAGTTGAAGTCGGCTTCGGGGAAGGCCGAGACGGGTGAACCGGAGACCAGGTTGGTGCCCGGCATCAGGAGCAGGACGGCAAGGGAGCCGCCGATGAGCGTGCTGAGCAGGCCCGTTCGCGTGAAGCGGCGCCAGAACAGGCTGTAGACGAGCGCGGGCGCGATGGCCGAGGCGCCCAGGCAGAAGGACAGCGTCACCAGCGGTTGCAGGCTGCGGTGCTGGACCTGGGTGGCCAGGAGGATCGCGGGGACGCCCACGGCCAGGGCCGACAGCCGCGCCACGGTCATCTCGCGCCGCGGTGACATCTCCCGCACCCGGGCCGCGAACACGTCGTGCGCGAGGGAGTTGGCACAGGCCAGGATCATGCCGGCGACGGAGGCGAGCAGCGTGAGGAAGACCGCCGTGGTGACGGTCGTGAACAGGAACGTCTCCGCCGCCGACACGTCCCGCCCGAACGCCGCCTGAGATCCCAGCAGATACGCCGTGTTGCCCTGCGGGTCGACCTTCGCGATCAGCTCCCGCCCGACCAGCGCGGTCGCGCCGAAGCCGACGACCGTGATGACGAGCACGAACAGGGCCACGCCCGACACCGCCCAGGACATCGAGCGCCGCACCTGACGGGCGCTGGAGGCCGTGTACATGCGCATGGTGACGTGCGGCAGGACACCACCGCCGAGGACCACCGTCAGTTGCGCGGTGATCATGTCCAGGTCGGGGCTGGGGCCGCTCGAGAACTGCAGGCCCGAGGAGAGGAACGCCGAGCCCACGCCGCTGTTCTGGGCGGCCGCGTCGAACAGGGCTCCCGGGTCCCAGTCGAAGCGGTGGAGGATCAGCACCGCGACCACCATGCCGGAGCCGAGCAGCATCACGATCTTCAGGATCTGGATGAGGGCGGTGCCCTTCATCCCGCCGATCGCCGCGTAACTGATCATCAGTGCGCCCACGCCGATGATGCAGCCCGTCTGCAGCGTCTCGCCGGAGAAGCCGAGGATGAACGCCATCAGCTGCCCGGTTCCGGCCAGCTGCACCACCATCAGCGGTACCAGCGCCGCCAGGGTCACCGCACAGGCCGCGATACGGACACCGCGTCCCGGCATCCGGCGGGTCAGCGCGTCGCCCATGGTGAACCGGCCCGCGTTGCGCAACGGTTCGGCCAGCAGGAACATCAGCAGCATCAGCGACAGGGCGGTACTCAGCGCCAGCACGATCCCGTCGTAGCCGAACAGCGCGATGACGCCGCCGGTGCCGAGGACGGTCGCGGCGGAGATGTAGTCTCCGGCGATCGCCAGGCCGTTGCGCATGGGCGACAGCGAGCTGTAGCCGGTGTAGAACTCGTCCAGGTCGTCCCGGTCCGGGCCCGTCATCACGCACAGCAGCAGCGTGATCGTGGCGACGGCGGTGAAGCCGACGAGGGACATGGCCTGGGCGTTGCCGCTGAAATCGGTGGTCACCGTACTCCCTCCCGCTTCGCGTCCAGTTCGGCCTGCTTGCGTATCCGGTACGCGATCGGGTCGACGCGGCGGCGGGCCGTCTGCTCGTACAGGGCGATCGCCAGCCAGGTCACGGGGACCTGGACGAGCGCCAGCAGCAGTCCGGTGGGCAGACCGTCGGTGACGGTGCTCGTCATGAAGGACGGCGCGAACGCCGAGAGGATCAGGAACAGGACGAAATAGCCGAGCGCCGTGAGCGTGGCCACGCGCCGCTGCCGGCGGTAGGCGCTGCGCAGCTCCCTCAGGTCGCTGTGGTGCCCGAGCGCGGTGTGGCGCTGGGGACGCCGTCCGGCCGGTTCGGGCGCCTCCTGCGGCGCCCAGGGGTAGGTGTCGTACGTGTACGGGTCGTGGGACGGGGGCGGATCGGGTGGCCGGTACGGGTAGGACGGGGACGGGTCGTAGGACATCCCGGTACTCCTTGCGAGGGTTGGATCCGGTGCGGCGGACCGCAGGGAGGTGGGGGGCGGGAGCCACGCACGTTACTTCGGAGTAAGGGTCCTGCGCGAGGGTTTCGGCAAACTGATCGGTCGGTATGCGCTTACCTCTCCGACCTCGAGTGTTACCCGCGTTAACCCGAAAACGCCGGTGGCGCCGGCGGTGTGAACGCCAAGTCCCGGCGCGCATAACGGAGTCCGGGGCGGCCGCCCACGATCGTGTTCTCCACCCGCGTGAAGCCGTTACGGGTCAGGACTCTCATGGAAGCCGGGTTGTCCCGGGTCGTGGCCGCGGTGAGGGACGTCAGACCGTAGTCGGCGGCAGCCAGCCGGCACACTCTTGCGACGGCCGCGGTAGCCACGCCCCGGCCGGCGGCCTGCTCGCCGATGCGGTAGCCCAGTTCGGCACTGCCGTCCGTCACATCGACCAGGTTCACCCGGCCGATCAGGTCGCCGTCCTCCCCGAGGACGACATGGAAGCGGCACACGCGCGCGTGCTGCTCGTCGAGGAGCGCCCTTAGGCGTGCGGCGAAACCCACGGGTGTGAAGAAGGCGTCCCCGCGGTCCGGCACCGTGCGGGCGAAGTACGTCCGGTTCTCCCGCTCGAAGGCCAGCAGCGCGTCCGCGTGATCCGCCCGGAGTGGCTCCAAAGTCACCATGAGCGGGAGGATACGGACGCTCACTCCTTCAGCACCGGGAATTTCCGGGGCGCGACGAACAGCAGCACCAGGAACGCCAGGGCCGCCGCGCACCCGGCGCCCAGGTAGACCGCGTGCACCGCGTCGGCGATCGCCCGCCGCGTCGCCTCCGGCGCGCTGCCCGAGTCGAGCGCCCGCGTCACCGAGTCCAGGTCGCCCGCGCCGCCGAGCCGCGCGGCCAGCACCCCGTTGGCGACCGCGCCGAACACCGCCGCGCCGACGGTCTGGCCGGTCTGGCGGCAGAACAGCACGGACGCGGTCGTCGTACCGCGCTCCGCCCATCCCACCGTCGACTGCACACCGACGATGAGCGGCAGCTGGAACAGGCCCAGGGCGGCGCCGAGCAGCAGCATCAGCAGCGTCGGCTGCCACGCCCGCCCGGGGTAGGGCAGACAGGGGAACGCGAACAGGATCAGCGCGGCCGTGCCGATGCCCAGCATCGCCGTGTTGCGGAAGCCGATCCTGCGGTACACGTGCTGGCTCAGCGCCGCCGACACCGGCCAGCTCAACGTCCAGACGGACAGCACGAACCCGGCGGCCACGGGCGCGAGGCCCAGTACCGACTGGGCGTAGGTGGGCAGGAAGACCGACGGCGCGACCATCAGCAGGCCGAGCGCGCCCAGGGCCAGGTTGACCGCGGCGATCGTACGGCGCCTCCACACCCACCCGGGGATGATCGGCTCCGCCGCCCGGCGCTCCACCAGCACCACGACCGCGACCAGGGCAAGTCCCGCGGCGAACAGGGCCAGTGAGGGCACCGACAACCACGGCCACGCCACCCCGCCCTGCACCAGGGCCGTGAGCAGAACGCCGCCGCACGCGAACACCGCGAGCGCCCCCGCCCAGTCCACGCGCGCGTGCGCGGGGGCTTCCCGCTCCGGCTCGTGGAGGTGACGGACGATCAGCCACAACGCGACCGCGCCGACCGGCAGGTTGATCAGGAAGATCCAGCGCCAGTCCGCGTACGCGGCGAGCACGCCGCCGAGACCCGGGCCGGCGACCGCGGACACCGCCCACACCGTGGACAGCTTCGACTGGATCTTGGGGCGGTCCTTCAGGGGGTACAGGTCGGCGGCGAGCGTCTGCACCGTGCCCTGGAGCGCGCCGCCGCCCAGGCCCTGCACGATGCGGAAGGCGATGAGCGCCCCCATGTTCCACGCCAGCGCGCACAGCAGGGACCCGAGAAGGAAGACCACCGACCCCGCGATGAGGACCGGCTTGCGGCCGAAGGTGTCGGAGAGCTTGCCGTACACGGGCAGGGTGACGGTCACGGCCAGCAGGTAGCCGGAGAACAGCCAGGAGAAGACGGAGAAACCGCCGAGGTCCCCGACGATCTGCGGGACGGCCGTCGAGACGATGGTCGCGTCGAGCGCCGCCAGCGCCATGGAGAGCATCAGTGCCGCGACGACGGCTCCGCGCCGACCGGTCGTCACGGGACCTGCGACCTCACGTTCCGCCGAACTGGTGCCGCCCACCCAGGTCCTCCCCCCTCGCCCCGGCCACGCCCTCGCCGGGCCCCGCGCTTGTGTCTGCCCCTTGCACCTATCTGCCGCGGAACAGCTTCCCACTTGACCCTGACGTCGCGGGAGGGTGGAGCCTGAGTCGGCCGACGGGTGGAGCGAACCCTGAGACGGCCTCCACCCTCCGGTGGACTGCCCCTAGGGGTACCTCCGTACTACGACCTGGGGAGGGTTCGTACCGACGGAGGACGAGACGGGCAAGGGGCCTTCCTTAACCTGGCTTTACGCCGCCGGGGGGCGGTTCAGCACACCGGCGGGGGTGGGGTTTTCCACAGCAAAAGACTGCGCTGGACACCAGGGCGCGGGACCCCTCCCCGCCGCGAGACTGAACGCGTCGGACGGATTCCTGGTCCGGCAACGCGCACAACGGCTGTCGGCCAGGCGACCGCCTACACCAACTGCTGACCGATATAGGAGACATACCGTGACTTCGGCTGTAACCATTCCCAGGCACGGGGGCACTGGAGGGCGTACGGCCGTTGCCGCGCGGGCGCGGCAGGTCGTGAAGGCGTACGGATCCGGTGAGACCCGTGTCGTCGCCCTCGATCACGTCGACGTGGACATCGCACGCGGCCAGTTCACCGCGATCATGGGCCCCTCGGGCTCCGGCAAGTCCACACTCATGCACTGCCTGGCCGGGCTGGACACCGTGACGAGCGGCCAGATCTACCTCGACGAGACCGAGATCACCGGGCTGAAGGACAAGAAGCTCACGCGGCTGCGCCGGGACCGGATCGGGTTCATCTTCCAGGCGTTCAACCTGCTCCCGACGCTGAACGCGATCGAGAACATCACGCTGCCCATGGACATCGCGGGCCGCAAGCCGGACCAGCAGTGGCTTGCGCGGGTCGTGGAGACCGTCGGGCTCGCCGACCGCCTCAAGCACCGGCCCACCCAGCTCTCCGGCGGCCAGCAGCAGCGCGTCGCCGTGGCGCGGGCTCTGGCGGCCCGGCCCGAGATCATCTTCGGGGACGAGCCGACCGGAAACCTCGACTCGCGCGCCGGCTCCGAGGTCCTCGGCTTCCTGCGCCGGTCCGTCGACGAACTGGGCCAGACCATCGTGATGGTCACCCACGACCCGGTCGCCGCCAGTTACGCGGACCGTGTGCTGTACCTCGCCGACGGCCGCATCGTCGACGAGATGTACAAGCCGACCGCGGAGGCCGTCCTGGACCGCATGAAGGACTTCGACGCCCGGGGGCGCACGTCATGACCGTCATGAAGACCTCGATGCGCAACTTCTTCGCGCACAAGGGACGCATGGCCCTGTCGGCGATCGCCGTCCTGCTGTCGGTGGCCTTCGTCTGCGGGACACTCGTCTTCACGGACACCATGTCCACCACCTTCGACAAGCTCTTCGCGGCCACCTCCTCCGACGTCACCGTGAGCGCCAAGGGCGCCTCGGACACCGGTGAGACGACCGCCGACAACGGCAAACCGCCGGTCATGCCGGCCTCGGTGCTCACCGACGTCCGCAAGGCGCAGGGCGTGAAGTCCGCCGAGGGCGCCGTGTTCTCCACCTCGGTGACCGTCGTCGACGGCGACAAGGACAACCTGTCGCCCTCCAGCGGCGCCCCGACCATCGTCGGCAGCTGGAACAGCAACGAAGCCCGCACCATGAAGATCGTCTCCGGTGCGGCGCCCAAGGGCCCCGAGCAGATCATGGTCGACGCCGACACCGCCGACAAGCACGGCCTGAAGCTCGGTGACGAGATCGGCGTGATCACCGCGGTCGGCACCCACGACGCGAAGATCTCCGGCATCGCCGACTTCACCGTCACCAACCCCGGCGCCGCGATCTTCTACCTCGACACCAGGACCGCCCAGCAGACCCTGGTCGGCGAGAGCGACGTCTACACCAACGTCAATGTCACCGCGGCCGCCGGCGTCAGCGACGCGCAGCTGAAGAAGAACGTCACCGCCGCGCTCGGCGGCGACTTCCAGGTGCAGACCGCCAAGGAGACCGCCGACGCCAACCAGAAGGACGTCGCGGGCTTCATGAACGTCATGAAGTACGCGATGCTCGGGTTCGCCGGGATCGCCTTCCTCGTCGGCATCTTCCTGATCATCAACACCTTCTCCATGCTGGTCGCCCAGCGCACCCGGGAGATCGGCCTGATGCGGGCGATCGGCTCCTCCCGCAAGCAGGTCAACCGCTCCGTGCTGGCCGAGGCGCTGCTGCTCGGCCTCGTCGGATCGGTGCTCGGTGTCGCCGCGGGCGTCGGTCTCGCCGTCGGCCTGATGAAGCTCATGGGCCAGATGGGCATGGAGCTGTCCACCGACGACCTGACCGTGGCCTGGACGACCCCCGTGGTCGGCCTCGTCCTCGGCGTGGTCGTCACCGTCCTCGCCGCCTACCTGCCCGCCCGCCGCGCCGGCAAGATCTCCCCGATGGCGGCCCTGCGCGACGCGGGCGCCCCCGCGGACGCCAAGGCCGGCTGGATTCGCGCTGTGATCGGCACGGTCCTCACCGGCGCCGGCGTCTTCTGCCTGTACCTGGCGGCCGAGGCGGACACGGCCAAGGACGGCTCGCTGTGGCTCGGCCTCGGCGTGGTGCTGTCCCTGATCGGCTTCGTCGTCATCGGCCCACTGCTCGCCGGCGGTGTGGTCCGCGTCCTCGGCGCCGTCCTGCTGCGGATGTTCGGCCCCGTGGGGCGCATGGCCGAGCGCAACGCCCTGCGCAACCCGCGCCGCACCGGCGCGACGGGCGCCGCGCTGATGATCGGCCTCGCCCTGGTGGCGTGCCTGTCCGTGGTCGGCTCCTCCATGGTGGCGTCCGCCACCGACCAGCTCGACAAGACCGTCGGCACGGACTTCATCATCCAGTCCGACAGCGGCCAGCTGGTCACCCCGCAGGCGGTCGAGGCCGTGAAGTCCTCGCCGGACCTGGAGCACGTCACGCAGTACAAGTGGACCAAGGCCGACTTCACCACCCCTGACGGCGAGACGCTCAAGGACACGGCGATCACGGCGGCCGACCCGTCGTACGCGACGGACCTGCGCACCGAGGTGGTCGCCGGCAAGCTCCCCGACGCCTACAAGCCCGACTCGATGTCCGTGCACGAGAAGTTCGCCAAGGACCACGGCGTCAGCCTCGGGTCCAAGATCAAGGTGGCCTTCAAGGACGGCTCCGCGGCCGACCTGACGGTCCGGGCGATCACCAGCAGCGACGTCGTCATCGACGCGGGCGCGATGTACACGTCGATCTCGACGATGGCCACGTACGTCCCGGCCGACAAGATGCCGCTGGACTCCCTGCTCTTCGCCAGCGCCAAGGAGGGGCAGCAGGACGCCGCCTACACGTCCCTGAAGTCGGCGCTGCACGACTACCCGCAGTACACCGTGCGTGACCAGACCGACTACAAGGAGGCCCTGAAGGACCAGATCGGCCAGCTGCTCAACATGATCTACGGCCTGCTGGCCCTGGCGATCATCGTCGCCATCCTGGGTGTGGTGAACACCCTGGCCCTGTCGGTGGTGGAGCGCACCCGGGAGATCGGGCTGATGCGGGCGATCGGCCTCTCCCGCCGCCAGCTGCGCCGCATGATCCGCATGGAGTCGGTCGTCATCGCCCTCTTCGGCGCCCTGCTGGGCCTCGGACTGGGCATGGGCTGGGGCGCCACCGCGCAGCAGCTGCTCGCCCTGGAGGGCCTGATGGTCCTGGAGATCCCCTGGCCGACGATCATCGGCGTCTTCATCGGCTCGGCGTTCGTGGGCCTGTTCGCGGCACTGATCCCGGCGTTCCGGGCGGGCCGCATGAACGTCCTGAACGCGATCGCGACGGAGTAGCCGACCGGCGCCCGAGAACCACCGCACACGGGGGTTGCGGAGGATGGGCCCGCCCCGGAGGCATCCGCCTCCGGGGCGGGCCCGGCGGCTTTCCGGACACGTGCGCACACAACGGGCTGCGTGGCGGCGGGCCGACGGTGGGGCCGGTCGTCTCCCGGGTGGGGTGGCCGTCGGGTGGGCCTTCTTCGGGTGGGGCGACGGTGGGGCCTTGTCGTTTTCCGGGTGGGGTGGCCGTCGGGTGGGCCCTCATCGGATGAGCCGACGGAGGGGCCGGCCACTCTCCGGGCCGGGCGACCGCCTGGCCGGGCGCGCCCTGCGGTCGGCCCGGAGGGCCCCGCGTGCGTCAGCTCCCGGTCGCCGTCCGCCGCCGGAGGACCACGTACCCGCCCTCCTCGCCCACCACGCCGTACTCGGCGAGGGGGTGCAGCTTCCGGGCGTAGCCCACGGGGTCGCGGTACGTGACCGACCGCGTGTCCCGTGACCGCGTGCCTCGGTGCGGCGCCTTCCCCGGAGGCCGCGCCGGGGGAACGAATGTTCGCCCCCGGGGGGAACGGGCGTTATCCACAGGCCCGCCGCGTGGGCGCGCCTCGTCGTACGCTGGAGACCCCCCGGCCCGCGGCGCGCGTCGGGCCCGTCGTGTTGCCCACCTCTGGACGGAAAAAGCCCCCATGAGCCTGCACGGTCTGCTCGACGCCGTAGTGAAGGACGCCGCCCTCGCGGAAGCGATCAGGGCGGCCGCAGACGGCAACCGCATGCATGTCGACCTGGTCGGCCCCCCTGCGGCCCGCCCCTTCGCGGTCGCCGCCCTGGCCCGTGACACGGGCCGCCCGGTGCTGGCGGTCACGGCGACGGGCCGTGAGGCGGAGGACCTGGCCGCGGCCCTGCGCTCCCTCCTCCCGCCCGAGGGAGTCGTGGAGTACCCGTCCTGGGAGACGCTCCCGCACGAGCGGCTCAGCCCCCGCAGCGACACCGTCGGCCGCCGCCTGGCCGTGCTGCGCCGCCTGTCCCACCCCCGCCCCGACGATCCCGAGACCGGCCCGGTCTCGGTCGTCGTCGCGCCCGTCCGGTCCGTGCTCCAGCCGCAGGTCAAAGGCCTCGGCGACCTGGAGCCGGTCTCACTGAGGACCGGCGAGAGCACCGACCTCAACGAGATCGTCGAGGCCCTCGCGGCAGCCGCCTACGCGCGCGTGGAGCTCGTCGAGAAGCGCGGCGAGTTCGCCGTGCGCGGCGGCATCCTCGACGTGTTCCCGCCCACCGAGGAACATCCCCTGCGCGTCGAGTTCTGGAGTGACGACGTCGAGGAGATCCGCTACTTCAAGGTCGCCGACCAGCGCTCCCTCGAAGTCGCCGAGCACGGCCTGTGGGCGCCGCCGTGCCGCGAACTGCTGCTCACCGAGGACGTCCGTACGCGCGCGCGTGCCCTGGCCGAACAGCACCCCGAGCTCGGTGAACTCCTCGGCAAGATCGCCGAGGGCATCGCCGTCGAGGGCATGGAGTCCCTCGCGCCGGTCCTCGTCGACGACATGGAGCTGCTGCTCGACGTCCTGCCCAAGGGCGCCATGGCCGTGGTGTGCGACCCGGAGCGGGTCCGCACGCGCGCGTCGGACCTCGTGGCCACCTCGCAGGAGTTCCTGCAGGCCTCCTGGGCGGCCACCGCCGGTGGCGGCGAGGCGCCCATCGACGTCGGCGCGGCCTCCCTGTGGTCCATCGCGGACGTCCGGGACCGGGCCCGCGAGCTGGACATGATGTGGTGGTCGGTGTCGCCGTTCGCCGCGGACGAGGAGCTCGACGAGGACACGCTCAAGCTCGGCATGCACGCCCCGGAGACCTACCGCGGCGACACCGCCAAGGCCCTCGCCGACACCAAGGGCTGGCTCGCCGACGGCTGGCGCACGGTGTTCGTCACCGAGGGGCACGGCCCGGCGGCCCGTACCGTCGAGGTGCTGGGCGGCGAGGGCATCGCGGCCCGCCTCGACTCCGACGTCGCCGAGATCTCCCCGTCCGTCGTGCACGTGGCGTGCGGCTCCATCGAGCACGGCTTCGTCGACGCGGCCCTCGGAATCGCCGTCCTCACCGAGACCGACCTGACCGGCCAGAAGGCGTCGGGCCGCGAGGGCGCCCGGATGCCGGCCCGCCGCCGCAAGACCATCGACCCGCTCACCCTGGAGCCGGGCGACCACATCGTCCACGAGCAGCACGGTGTGGGCCGCTACATCGAGATGGTGCAGCGCACCGTGCAGGGCGCGACCCGCGAGTACCTGGTCGTCGAGTACGCCCCCGCCAAGCGCGGCCAGCCCGGCGACCGCCTCTACATCCCCACCGACCAGCTGGAGCAGATCACCAAGTACGTCGGCGGCGAGGCCCCCACCCTGCACCGCCTCGGCGGCGCCGACTGGACCAAGACCAAGGCCCGGGCGAAGAAGGCCGTCAAGGAGATCGCCGCCGACCTGATCAAGCTGTACAGCGCGCGTATGGCCGCCCCCGGGCACGCCTTCGGGACGGACACCCCCTGGCAGCGCGAACTGGAGGACGCCTTCCCCTACGCGGAGACGCCCGACCAGCTCACCACCATCGCCGAGGTCAAGGAGGACATGGAGAAGACGGTCCCGATGGACCGCCTGATCTGCGGCGACGTCGGCTACGGCAAGACCGAGATCGCGGTCCGCGCCGCCTTCAAGGCCGTCCAGGACGGCAAGCAGGTGGCCGTCCTGGTGCCCACGACCCTGCTGGTGCAGCAGCACTTCGGGACGTTCAGCGAGCGGTACGCGCAGTTCCCGGTGAGCGTGAAGGCCCTGTCCCGCTTCCAGACCGACACCGAGGCCAAGGCGGTCCTGGAGGGCCTGCGCGAGGGCTCGGTCGACATCGTCATCGGCACGCACCGCCTGTTCTCGTCCGAGACGAAGTTCAAGGACCTGGGCCTGGTCATCGTCGACGAGGAGCAGCGCTTCGGTGTCGAGCACAAGGAGCAGCTGAAGAAGCTCCGGGCCAACGTCGACGTGCTGACGATGTCCGCGACCCCGATCCCGAGGACGCTGGAGATGGCGGTCACCGGCATCCGCGAGATGTCGACGATCACCACCCCGCCGGAGGAGCGCCACCCGGTGCTGACCTTCGTCGGTCCCTACGAGGAGAAGCAGATCGGCGCCGCGATCCGCCGTGAGCTGCTGCGCGAGGGCCAGGTCTTCTACATCCACAACCGCGTCGAGTCGATCGACCGCGCGGCGGCCCGGCTGCGCGAGATCGTCCCCGAGGCGCGCATCGCCACCGCCCACGGGCAGATGTCGGAGTCGGCGCTGGAGCAGGTCGTCGTCGACTTCTGGGAGAAGAAGTTCGACGTGCTGGTGTCCACGACGATCGTGGAGTCCGGCATCGACATCTCCAACGCCAACACCCTGATCGTGGAGCGCGGCGACAACTTCGGGCTCAGCCAGCTGCACCAGCTGCGCGGCCGGGTGGGCCGTGGCCGCGAGCGCGGCTACGCCTACTTCCTCTACCCGCCGGAGAAGCCGCTGACCGAGACCGCGCACGAGCGGCTCGCGACCATCGCCCAGCACACGGAGATGGGCGCCGGCATGTACGTGGCCATGAAGGACCTGGAGATCCGTGGCGCGGGCAACCTCCTCGGCGGCGAGCAGTCCGGCCACATCGCGGGTGTCGGCTTCGATCTGTACGTGCGGATGGTCGGCGAGGCCGTGGCCGACTACCGGCGCCAGCTGGAGACCGGCGAGATCGAGGAGGAGCCGCCGCTCGAGGTCAAGATCGAGCTGCCCGTCGACGCGCACGTCCCGCACGACTACGCGCCGGGCGAGCGGCTCAGGCTCCAGGCGTACCGCGCCATCGCCTCCGCCAATTCGGAGGAGGACATCAAGGCGGTCCGCGAGGAACTCGTCGACCGCTACGGCAAGCTGCCCGAGCCGGTGGAGAACCTGCTGCTCGTCGCGGGCCTGCGGATGTTCGCGCGTGCGTGCGGCGTCGGCGAGATCGTGCTGCAGGGCAACAACATCCGGTTCGCCCCGGTGGAGTTGCGCGAGTCGCAGGAGCTGCGCGTCAAGCGGCTGTACCCCGGGGTCGTCATCAAGCCGGCGGTGCACCAGGTGCTGGTGCCGCGCCCGAAGACCGCGAAGGTGGGCGGGAAGCCGCTGGTCGGGCGGGAACTGCTGGCGTGGGTGGGGGAGTTCCTCACCTCGGTGCTGGGGTCCTGATGCCTCGGCGCACGGGGCGGCGCTGACGCCCTGGTTCCGCTGAGGTTCCGTCAGGCCACCGGGCGTACGTGGGTAGCGGTGGCCTGGTGCGGGGCCGTGCCGGTCGAGCGCCGTCCCGACGGCGCTCTCGGGGCCGCCGGCGGCCGTGATGTCGGCGACGAGCGGGCTGGTCCGGGACGGGTCATGGCCGGCGGTCCCGAGGAGCGGCGCCTCGCGCGGTCCCGACGAGCGGCGCCTCGCGGCGGCGGCCCACCGCCACGACGTGCGCGCGCCCTCGTCGGCGAAGGCATGCCCATGACGTCAGGGGCAAGGTCAACCGCGTGCCCCACCCGGGGTTGCTAGTCGGCGGGGCGGAACAGCATCGCCGCCAGCCCGCGGAACACCTCCTCGGGGTCCTGATCGCCCACCGGGCCGTCGAGGTTGTGGCTGAGCAGCAGCGTGGCGAAACCATGGGCCAGGGACCAGGCCGCGACACCGGCGAGCCGGGCGTCGGTGCCGCGGCCCTCCGGCGGCACGGCGGCGACGGCGTCGCGCAGGGCGTCCGAGGCGAGGGCACGGGCGGTGGTCAGTTCCAGGTCGCCGCCGCGCAGCAGCTCGGGCGCGAACATCACCTGGAAGTGCGCCGGATACTCCCGCGCGAAACGCACGTAGCGCACGCCCGCCTCCTTCAGGTCCGCCGCCTCCCCGAGCGTGGTCGCGAGCAGTCCGAAGCCCTCGGCGGCGATCGCCGTGAGCAGCCCCGCGCGGTCCTTGAAGTGGTGGGCCGGCGCGGCGTGCGAGACACCGGCGCGGCGGGCGAGGTCGCGCAGACTCAGCGCGGCCGGACCGTCCGCCGCGATGACGTCGAGGGCGGCGCCGAGGATGGCACGGCGCAGATCACCGTGGTGGTACGGGCGGTTCGCGGGGCCCTTTTCGTTCGCTGATGCCTTGCTGGAGCTCATGGTCAGGAGCGTACGCCGAATCTTGTCATTGACAAGTTGGCCTCGGCTCGGGCAATCTTGTCAGTGTCAAGTTGCGCGTGGCCGGATGCGAGTGGAGGTACGCCATGCCGGAACAGGTCAGTGAGATCGGCGAGGGCGCCGCGGCGCGGGAGGGCGGCGTGGAGCCGGCCCGCGTACGGCAGATGTGGCACCTGCTGGAGCCCTTGCACGCGGTGCTGTACTACGCCCCGGAGGCCTTCGCGGAGGCGGCTGCCCTCGGATACGACACGGGGGAGCGCTGGCCGAGCTACTTCCCGTATCGCGCCGCCCCGTTGGGGCAGGCCGGACCGGAACAGGTGGCCTCGGCCTTCTACAGCTTCAGCCCGCGCATGGTCGCCGAGTACGTCGAACCGGCGTGGAGAATCGCGAGCCCCATCGCGGTGATCGAGGCGAGGACGCGGGCGGTCGACAGGGCCTACCGCTCCCTGTTCGGCGACCGGGTGTCCGGCCCGGAGCTGGCGGAGGCCGCCGCACTCGCCCGGCGCGCGGCAGAGGCCGCGGACACCGCCGCCCGCCCACTGGCCGCGGCCAACGCGGGGCTCGACTGGCCGCAGGCCCCGCACCTGCAGCTGTGGCACGCGGCGACGATCCTGCGCGAACACCGCGGTGACGGCCACCTCGCGGCCCTGCTCATGGCGGAACTCGATCCCGTGGAGGCGCTCGTTTCCTTCGCCGCGATAGGTGCCGCGTCGGTGGAGCGCTTCGAGAGCCGCGGCTGGAGTCCTGAGCAGTGGACGGCCGCACGCGCCCGCCTGGCCGCCAGGGGACTGGTCGACGCGGACGGTACGGCGACGGAGGCGGGCCGCGCCCTGCGTCACCGCGTGGAGCGGCACACCGACCAACTGGCCGCCCGGCCCTGGGAGTCCCTCGGCCCGGTCGGTGCCGACCGTCTCGCCGAGCTGCTGGGCGACTTCTGGGTCGCGGTCCTGGCGTCGGGCCTGCTGCCCTCGGAGACGACGCTGGGCATAGGCAAGGTCTGACCGGAGGGGGCGGCCAGACTTCGCACATGGGAAGCCGCCCGCAGGAGATACGTCTGGGTCTCCGCGGACGGCCTCGGGTTCGGAGGCCTTACTGCTGTTCGGGCCGGTCCCGGTCGCGGTCCATGCCCAGAGAGCCCTCGACGCGCTGCTGGCCGGAGTCGACCTGGTCCTCGTACTTGCCGCCGGTCCTCTCGTTCATCCGCTCTTCCGCGGTGTCAGAGCCCTGCTTGCCCTTGTGCCGCGCCTGGCTCTTGAACTTGTCGAAGATGCCCATGCAAAGCTCCCTCCGGAGGTGACTCAGAACCGACGATACGCGCGAGATGCGAAGAATGCGCATTGAGGCCCGATGTGGTCTGAACCTCTTCCTCGCTACCGTGGGACCGGGCACCGGCCGCCCGTGCCGGAGCGGAACACGCAGACAGAGGAGGGGCGCACGGTGAGGCGTCTGAGGGGTGGGGCGGCACTGGCTGTCGCGATGGTGTTCACCGGTTCGGCACTGGCCGGCTGCGAGGGCCTGGCCCCGCCCGCGGACAGTGGTGGACCCTCCGGTTCCGGCGTTCCGGCCGCCGGTGACGGACGGGCCGTGAGCCCGCTGGACAACCCGGACGGCACCAAGCCGGGGCTGGCGGCGATCACTTCCAGCGCGGACAAGGAGAAGGCGCGTGCCCTGATCGAGAAGGTGACGACGAAGGGCCGCGGCCCCAAGACGGGCTACGAACGGGACAAGTTCGGCTACGCCTGGATGGACTCGGCACCCCGCGACGTCCCCTTCTCCCGCAACGGCTGCGACACGCGGAACGACCTTCTGAAACGAGACGGGGAAGACCTGCGCTTCCGGGCGGGGTCGGACTGCGTCGTCACCTCACTGACGCTGCACGACCCGTACACCGGGAAGGTCATCGAGTGGACCAAGTCCCATGCGATCAAGGTCCAGATAGACCACGTCATGCCGCTGTCGTACGACTGGCAGATGGGCGCCTCGCGCTGGACGAAGGACAAGCGGGAGTCCATCGCCAACGACCCGCTCAACCTCGTCCCGGTGGACGGGCCGACCAACGGCTCGAAGGGAGACTCCGGCCCGGCGTCCTGGCTCCCCCCGAACAAGCAGATCCGCTGCGCCTACTCGGTGCGCTTCGCCCAGGTGTCGCTGAAGTACGAACTCGCCGTGACGGCGGCCGACAAGGAGATGATGCTGGAGCAGTGCGGCGGGTAAGTGTCCCTGTCCGGAGGCCGGTTGATGGCGATGGGCTCGGAGACCTGGCCATCTCCGTGGGTCTCGGTTGCACCGCGCCGCTCTACGGGGGCGCGGCGGACCGGGTGCCCGCTCGGTAATTCGGTTCCGGGTGTCCGCCCCCGTGCCTACCGTGATCACATGCAGCCGAAGATATCGAGCCTTGCCGACCGCCCGGACATGCTGGAGCGGGTCGTCGGGATGGCGGACAGCTGGCCGGAGTTCGTGATCCAGGACCTCGTGGGCGCCGCCCACTTCCCACGGATCGCCACCGAACTCCCGGAGTACGTCCTGTTCGCCGAGGACGAGCGGGGCGAGATCGTGGCGAACGCCTACAGCGTGCCGTTCGCCCTCGACGCCGAGCACCGCGGCCGGCTGCCGGCCAACGGCTGGGACGCGGTGCTGGTGTGGGCCTTCTCCGACCTGCGGCGCGGAGTCCGGCCCGACACCGCCAGCGCGATCTCGGTCTCCGTCGCCCCGCAGGCACAGGGCCGCGGCCTGTCCGCGGTGATGCTCTCGGCCATGCGCGACAACGCCCGGGCCCGCGGCTTCCGCGAGGTCGTAGCCCCGGTCCGCCCCAACGCCAAACACCTCGAACCGCACACGCCGATGGAGGAGTACGCCCACCGCTTCCGCCCCGACGGCCTGCCTCAGGACCCGTGGCTGCGCGTCCACGCCCGGGCCGGTGCCACCATCGACTCGGTGGCACCGGCGTCCATGACGGTGTCCGCCCCGCTCGCGGACTGGCGCCGCTGGACGGGCCTGCCCTTCGACACCGACGGCGACATCGAGGTGCCCGGCGGTCTGGTGCCGGTGCGCTGCGAGGTGGAGCGCGGGTACGCGGTGTACGTCGAGCCCAACGTGTGGATGCGGCACCCTTTGTAGGGCATGACGGACGGTCGGCCGCGACCGGCCCCGGGACGGCTGTTCACACGAAGTGATCAGCATGACAACGGTTCGGTACAACCCGTGACCGGTTGTCCGTGTCGGGCTATACGCTCGGATTCCCCAACAGGGTCTGTCACTCGCACGTCCGTCCCCATCGGCCACACCGGTCCAGGAGCAGTCATGTACGGCCACGGCGCGGCACCGCCTCCCCGCAGCGCGGCAACGGTCATCTCCCTGCGGGTGCTGTTCGTCGCAGCCGGTTTCCTCACGTGCGGCGTGCTGGCCTGCGTACCGCTGTTCCGGGTCGCCGTCCTGCGCGGACGGGCCCTCGACTGGGTGCTGGCCTGGGTGAGCCTGCCGCTGTCCATCGCGTGTTTCGCCGTGGTCGGCGCTCTGCCGGAGGGCGACTACCGCACCGACATCGCGCTGGCCATGGTCCTGCTGCTCGGAGCGGGCGCCGCCATCCACTTCCTCGTCGTGGACATCGGCCACCACGGCGAGCGGCGGAAGTTCGCCGGTTACGCCTCGCCCCACGCGCCGACCGTCGTGCACACCCCGTACGGCTATCCGCAGCCCGCGCCGCCGTACGCCCCGACGTCCACGCCCGTCCCGCAGCCCCCGGCACCTCACACACCGGCCCCCCACGACGCCACGCCCCATGCCCAGGGCCCGATCCAGCCGCCCCCGTCCCCCCAGCGCCCCGCCCCCGCCCGCATCGACCAGGTCCGCGCCGAACTCGACGAGCTCAGCGACTACCTGCGCCGGCACGAGGGCGAAGGACCCCGGGACGGCAACCACGAGGGCGGACGGTGACCGGGGCCGCGGGACGTGTCGTCGCCGGCCGCTACGAACTGTCCACGGTCCTCGGGCAGGGCGGCATGGGCCAGGTCTGGACGGCCTACGACCAGCGGCTCGACCGGCGCGTGGCGGTGAAGCTGCTGCGCCCCGACAAGGTGGCCGGCCAGGACGCGGAGGAACTGCGCCGCCGGTTCGTGCGTGAGTGCCGGGTGACCGCGCAGGTCGACCATCCCGGCCTGGTCACCGTGCACGACGCGGGCAGCGAGGGCGAGGAGCTGTTCCTCGTCATGCAGTACATCGACGGCGCCGACCTCGCCGGTCACCTCGCCGAGCACGACCCGTACCCCTGGCAGTGGGCGGTCGCGGTCGCCGCGCAGCTGTGCGCCGTGCTGAGCGCCGTGCACGCCGTGCCGATCGTCCACCGTGACCTCAAGCCGCGCAACGTGATGGTGAAGCAGGACGGCACGGTCAGCGTCCTCGACCTCGGCGTCGCCTCCGTCATGGACGCGGACACCACCCGTCTCACCCACACCGGCACCCCCATCGGCTCGCCCGCCTACATGGCCCCCGAGCAGGCGATGGGCGGCGCGGTCGGCCCCTACACCGACCTGTACGCGCTGGGCGTGGTCCTGCACGAGCTGCTCAGCGGCGACGTCCCCTTCTCCGGCTCCACGGCCCTCGGAGTCCTGCACCGGCACCTGTACGAGCCGCCGCTGCCCGTGCGCCGCACCCGCCCCGAAGTCCCCGAGGCCCTGGAGGCCCTCGTCCTGCGCCTCCTCGCCAAGGATCCGCAGCACCGGCCCGCCTCCGCGCAGGAGGTCTACGAGCACCTGGAGCTGCTCCTGCCCGCGCGAGGGACGCCCACCGGAGCGGCCCTGGACCCCACCCGCCCGTTCCTGCGCCCGCACGCCCCGTGGCCGGACCGTGCGCGCACCCCAGCGCCCCAGCCCACGCCCGCCACACCGGTCACCGGGACTCCGGGGCAGACGGACATCGCCCGCGCCGTCGACGAGGTCAAGCGGCTCCTCGGCGAAGGCCGTGTCACCCAGGCCGTGGACATCCTCGGGGCGATCCTGCCCGCCGCCGCCGAACAGCACGGCGCGCACTCCCCGGTCGTCCGCACCCTGCGCAAGCAGTACGCGGCGACGCTCCTGGACGACGGCCAGTACCGGCGCGCCCTGCCCGAGCTGCGCCGGCTCGCCGACGAACGCGCCGCCGAGGCGGGCCAGGCCGACCCGCAAGCCCTGCGCCACCGCTACGAGGCCGCCCAGTGCCTCGAACAGCTGGGCGAACCGGCCGCGGCGCTCGCCGAGTACCGGGCGCTGCTGCCGTACTACGAGAACCAGTACGTCGCCGCCGGCGGACCCGAGCTCGCGCACGACGTCCGCCGCCGGATCGGGCACCTCCTGCTCGCCCTCGGCGACCGAGGCGCCGCTCACGACACCCTCGCCCGCCTGCTGCACGACGTGGAGCGCACCCACGGCCCCGGGCACCCGATCGGCACGGAAATCCGCAGGACACTGCAGTGGCTGGGGCAGGTCCGCGGCTGACGACCGCCCCGGGGGTGGCGCGGCGGTGCCGGAAGTCCCGGTGAATCGTTGGTCGAATGGGTTGGCCAGAGCTTGGCCACTGCCTACCATCGATCATCGCAAGACCTTGTGCACCGTCGCACAATCTCCTCGGGAGGTTTCCTTGCACCGCCGCCGTCGCACCGCGCTCCTCCTCACCGCCTCGATCGCCGCCGCGGCGCCCCTTCTCACCGCCTGTGGAAGCGACGCGCATCCCGGCGCGGCAGCCGTGGTGGGCGGCCAGCGGATCACCGTCTCCCAGCTGGACGAGCGGGTCGGCGAGGTACGCGCGGCCCAGCGGGCGGCCGTGCAGGACGAGGCCCAGTACCAGCAGGTCATCGCCAGAACCGGCACCCTCACCCGCGACACCCTGCACACCATGGTCCTGGACAGGGTGCTGCACCGCGCCGCCGAGGACGCCGGGGTGACCGTCTCCCGCAAGGAGATCCAGGCGATGCGCTCCGGCCTGGAACAGCAGGCCGGCGGCGCCGAGGCGCTGGAGACGGCCTGGCTCCAGCAGTACGGCATCCCGCCGCAGCGCCTCGACGAGAACCTCCGCCTCCAGCTGGAGGCCCAGAAGCTCGCCGAGGAGCTCGGCACGAACACCGACCGTCCCGAGTTCTGGAAGGCGCTCTCCGACGCCTCCAAGGACCTGAACGTCGACCTCAACCCGCGCTACGGCACCTGGGACGTCCAGAAGAGCAGCCGTGCCGACGCCAAGACGCCGTGGGTGCGGGACGTCACGGCGGCGCAGACCCAGCAGGGCATGTAGAGCAGGTGCAGGGCAGGCAGGCCAGGCGGGGCGGGCAGGCCAGGCAGGGAATCCGCTCCCGGGCCTGTGGACAACTTCGGGGACCGTCGGCGGCGTGGGATAGCTTCGAACCGTGAACGCCAACAGCCCCGAAGCCACCCCGGGCCCCGAGCGGACCGCTCCCGATGCGGCCGCTGCCCCTGGCCGCATCATCCTGCTCACCACCAGCCACCGCGTCGCCCCCGGCCTGCTCTCCTGGCCCGCCTGGCAGGCGCTGCACGCGGCCGACCGGGTCCTGTGCGCGGACGGTGCGCACCCGCAGCTGCCGTATCTGCGCGAGGCGGGGATCACCGTCGCCGAGGCGTCCCCGACCGCTCAGGAACTGGTCGGCGCCTGCGCCGGCGGACGCGCGGTGGTCGTGGTGGCGACCGGCGAGGGCGAACCGGTCCTGACGGACGGCCTGGCCCGCCTCGCCGGCACCGGCCGGATCGCCATGCCCGAGCTGGAGCTGCTGCCCGCCTCCTACGACCTGCCGGGCGCCCGGCTCCTCGACCTCGTCCAGGTCATGGACCGCATCCGCGCCGAGTGCCCCTGGTCCTCCCAGCAGACCCACGAGGGCCTGGCCAAGTACGGCATCGAGGAGGCGTACGAACTCGTCGAGGCGATCGAGGAGGGGGACCGCGACGAGCTGCGCGAGGAGCTCGGCGACGTTCTGCTCCAGGTCGTGTTCCACTCCCGCATCGCTGAAGAGGCCCGCCCGGAAGAGGGGGAGACCCCCTTCTCCATCGACGACGTGGCCGGCGGCATCGTCGCCAAGCTGATCCACCGTCATCCGCATGTCTTCGGCGACGCGACGGCCACCACCCCGGAAGAGGTCAAGGAGCACTGGCTGCGCACCAAGGCGGTCGAGAAGCAGCGCACCTCGATCACCGAGGGCATCCCCCTCGGCCAGCCCGGCCTGGCCCTCGCCGCCAAGCTGGCCTCCCGCGCCCGCACCGCGAACCTCGACATACCGCTCCCACCCGTCGAGGGCGTCGGCTACGACCTCCTGGCTCTGGCCGTCCGCGCCGAGTCCGAGGGCGTCGACCCGGAAGCGGCCCTGAGAGCGGCGGCCCGCGCGTACCGGGACGCGATCAGGGAGGCGGAGAGCTGAGCGCTCCGGGGCAGGGGCGCTCCGGGATGCCGGGACGGAAGAGGGGGGACTCCGGGATGCCGGAGCGGAAGCAGGGGCGCTCCCCGAAGCCGGATACGGTCGGGGCGTGACCGACCAGCCCCAGACCCGCACCCCCGCGACCGCTCCCGACCTCTTCACCTGGGAGTTCGCGAGCAACCCCTACCCCGCCTACGCCTGGCTCCGCGAGCACAGCCCCGTCCACAAGACGCGGCTCCCCAGCGGTGTGGAGGCCTGGCTGGTCACCCGGTACGCCGACGCAAAGCAGACGCTCGCCGACAACCGGCTCTCCAAGAACCCGGCGCATCACCACGAGCCCGCGCACGCCAGGGGCAAGACCGGGATCCCCGGGGAGCGCAAGGCCGAGCTGATGACGCATCTGCTGAACATCGACCCGCCGGACCACACCCGGCTGCGGCGGCTCGTGTCCAAGGCGTTCACGCCCCGCCGGGTCGCCGAGTTCGCGCCGCGGGTGCAGGAGCTCACCGACTCCCTCATCGACGGGTTCGCGCGGAAGGGGTCCGCCGACCTGATCCACGAGTTCGCCTTCCCGCTCCCCATCTACGCCATCTGCGACCTGCTCGGCGTCCCGCGCGAGGACCAGGACGACTTCCGCGACTGGGCGGGCATGATGATCCGTCACCAGGGCGGCCCCCGGGGCGGCGTGGCGCGGTCCGTGAAGAAGATGCGCGGCTACCTCGCCGACCTCATCCACCGCAAGCGGGAGGCGCTGCCCGCCGAGGCCGCCCCCGGCGAGGACCTCATCTCCGGTCTCATCCGCGCCTCCGACCACGGCGAGCACCTCACCGAGAACGAGGCGGCGGCCATGGCCTTCATCCTGCTGTTCGCCGGTTTCGAGACGACCGTGAACCTGATCGGCAACGGCACCTACGCCCTGCTCACCCATCCCGGGCAGCGCGCACGGCTCCAGGGCTCCCTCGCCGCCGGGGAGACCGCCCTCCTGGAGACCGGCGTCGAGGAACTCCTCCGCTACGACGGCCCCGTCGAACTCGCCACCTGGCGCTTCGCCACGCAGCCCCTGACCCTCGGCGGGCAGCGCATCGAGGCCGGCGACCCCGTCCTCGTCGTCCTGGCCGCCGCGGACCGGGACCCGGAGCGGTTCGCCGATCCGGACGTGCTGGACCTCGCCCGCCGCGACAACCAGCACCTCGGGTACGGCCACGGCATCCACTACTGCCTCGGTGCCCCGCTCGCCCGCCTGGAGGGCCAGGCCGCGCTCGCCACCCTCCTCACCCGCCTTCCGGACCTCCGGCTCGCGGCGGATCCGGCCGAGCTGAGATGGCGCGGCGGCCTCATCATGCGCGGGCTGCGCACGCTGCCGGTGGAGTTCACACCGGCTGAAAGTGACGAAACATCAGACCTGTGATCTTCACGTGATCTACGCGGCATGAACTTGTGACAAGTGATCGTCTGCCGATACGTTCACCCATCAACGCGGCCCGGGATTCCCACCGCGTGGTCACAGCTGTCTCGCGAAAGGTCTCCGTATGCTCTCCGGGAACGGTCGGCACCGTCGCCCCCGCCAGGCTCCGGCTCTCCTCTTGGCGGCCGGAGTGACCGGCTCCGCCATCGCGATCCCGCTCCTCGGGGCCTCCGGCGCCAGTGCGGCCGACGGCACGACCTGGGACCGGGTCGCGGACTGCGAGACCGGTGGCGCCTGGAGCCAGAACAGCGGCAACGGCTACTACGGCGGCCTGCAGTTGTCCCAGGAGGACTGGGAGAACCACGGCGGCCTCGACTACGCCGCGAGCGCCGACCTGGCCAGCCGCTCTCAGCAGATATCCGTCGCCGAGAGAATCCTCGCCGACCAGGGGGTCGGCACGTGGCGCACCTGCGGACTGCTCTCCGGCCTTCAGCAGGACAAGGGGTCGGGCTCGTCCGACTCATCCGAATCGTCCGGTTCGGAGGACTCGCGTGGTCTGCTCGACTCGCTGGATCCGTCCCCGTCCGCGAGCCCTTCCACGTCCCCGTCGTCGTCGCCTGACGCATCGTCACCCGCTAGTGACGAAACCGACAAGTCCGACAAGACGCCTGAATCCTCCGACTCATCGGCTGGCCGGCAGTCCGACGGCGCTGAGTCGGCCGCCCCCGAGAGCGGCCGGTCCGGCAACTCGCAGCAGAGTGACGACTCCTCGGCGCTGACCGACACCGGCTCCGGTCGTCATCGCGGCCCGAGCGCCGACGAGACCGGCACGCCCGAGAGCGGCCGCGCGGACGAGTCCACGGGCCGTCACTCCTCGCGCGGCGACGAGGACTCTCCTGACGCGCCCCAAGGCGACTACATCGTGGGCGTCGGTGACAGTCTCTGGTCCATCGCCGACGCCCTTCGGGTCAGCGGCGGATGGCGCGTGCTCTACGACGGCAACGAGAAGGCCGTCGGTACCGACCCGAACCTCATCCACCCCGGTCAGAAGCTCACCGTGGCGGGCGAAGGGGACGAGAAGTAGCCGTTCGGGCAGTGCGGAAACAGGGGTGGAAGTCGCCCCCAAAGCACACGAGTTCACGTCATGATTCGCGATGAATGTCCTGTTTGTGGCCCGTGAGAGATAGATCTCAGAAGCCCTGATCGTCTTTGAAATTCGGCGGATCGCGTGTCTACGGTCGTGACCGCTCGTCACCGCGAGCCCCGGCTGCCGCAACGCCGAATCCTGCCAGCGGCGGTACGGGAACAGTCGTCGCGTCAAGCGCCGTAGGCAGGAGCGGGGGACCCAAGGTAGGTGCCCGACCGGCCGGTTGTGCCGGAAGGGCTTGGGGTGAAGCCGTGTCCCGGGAGGGACGCGGCCGGGCAACTCAACCGGCCCGAACCCGACAGCTCACCTCGCAGGCGTCGGTGAGGGGATCTCTCCATGCTGTTTTCCGGCAAGGGCACGCACCGCCGTCCGTCCAAGGCCAGTCGCGCCATCGCCATCGCCGGTGTCACCGGTGCCGCCGTAGCCGCCCCGCTGATGGCGGCCGGCAACGCCTCCGCCGCCACCGCTTCCGAGTGGGACACCGTCGCCCAGTGCGAGTCCGGCGGCAACTGGTCCATCAACACCGGCAACGGCTACTACGGGGGCCTGCAGTTCTCGGCCTCCACCTGGTCCGGCTACGGCGGCACCAAGTACGCCTCCACCGCCGACCAGGCCACCAAGGCGCAGCAGATCGAGATCGCCGAGAAGGTCCTGGCGGGCCAGGGCAAGGGTGCCTGGCCGGTCTGCGGCAAGGGCCTGTCGAGCGCCGGTTACACCGGCGGCGGCTCCTCGAGCGACTCCGGCAGTTCCTCGCAGCAGAACCAGCAGAGCACCGAGTCCCGCGAGACCCAGCAGCAGCCGGCCTCCCGCTCCGACGAGCGCCCGGCGGCCAAGAAGACCGTCACCACCCCGACCGGCAAGAAGGTCAAGAAGGGCGACGGCGAGTACAAGGTCGTCAAGGGTGACACCCTGAGCTCGATCGCCGAGGACGAGAACGTCAAGGGCGGCTGGGAGAAGCTGTTCCAGCTGAACAAGGACATCGTCGAGGACGCCAACCTCATCTACCCGGGCCAGCAGCTGCACCTGAAGTAGGCAGCGGCCCGCCCAGGGTCCATGGGCTCCCCGCCCCGGTGCGTCATCCCCCGTACGCACCGGGGCGGGGTTTTTTCTGCCCGGCTTTCGGCCGGTCTTCGCCCTCCAGCTTTGTTCCGTTCGGAAACAATTTACTCTCGGTTCTGTCCATGGGGTGGGCGACCCGGTGGCCGATCGGCCCGAGCCGGTTAGGCTCATGTCGCGAGCCACCGCGGCCCGCACCTCGCCGGGTCCACGCGACCCGCGTACCCGCGTCACACCAAGAAGGAGATGCTCGTGCCGTCCATCGACGTCGTCGTAGCCCGGGAAATCCTGGACTCCCGAGGCAACCCCACGGTCGAGGTCGAGGTCGGCCTCGACGACGGCAGCACCGGTCGTGCCGCCGTCCCGTCCGGCGCCTCCACGGGCGCCTTCGAGGCCATCGAGCTCCGCGACGGCGACTCGAACCGCTACCTCGGCAAGGGTGTGGAGAAAGCCGTCCTCGCGGTCATCGAGCAGATCGGCCCGGAGCTGGTCGGCTACGACGCCACCGAGCAGCGCCTGATCGACCAGGCGATGTTCGACCTGGACGCCACCGACAACAAGGGTTCGCTCGGCGCCAACGCCATCCTCGGCGTCTCCCTCGCCGTCGCCCACGCCGCCTCCGAGGCCAGCGACCTGCCGCTGTTCCGCTACCTGGGCGGCCCCAACGCGCACCTGCTGCCGGTGCCGATGATGAACATCCTGAACGGCGGCTCGCACGCCGACTCCAACGTGGACATCCAGGAGTTCATGATCGCCCCGATCGGCGCGGAGTCCTTCTCCGAGGCCCTGCGCTGGGGCGCCGAGGTCTACCACACGCTGAAGAAGGTCCTGAAGAGCAAGGGCCTGGCCACCGGCCTTGGCGACGAAGGCGGCTTCGCCCCGAACCTCGGCTCCAACCGTGAGGCCCTCGACCTCATCCTCGAGGCCGTCAAGGAGGCCGGCTACACCCCCGGTGAGCAGATCGCCCTCGCCCTCGACGTCGCCGCGTCCGAGTTCTACAAGGACGGCGTCTACACCTTCGAGGGCAAGGACCGCTCGGCCGCCGAGATGACCGAGTACTACGCGGAGCTCGTCGACGCGTACCCGCTCGTGTCCATCGAGGACCCGCTGTTCGAGGACGACTGGGACGGCTGGAAGACCATCACCGCCAAGCTCGGCGACAAGGTCCAGCTCGTCGGCGACGACCTGTTCGTCACCAACCCGGAGCGCCTGGCCCGCGGCATCGACGAGGGCGCCGCCAACGCGCTCCTGGTCAAGGTCAACCAGATCGGTTCGCTCACCGAGACCCTGGACGCCGTCGAGCTGGCGCAGCGCAACGGCTTCAAGTGCATGATGTCGCACCGCTCCGGCGAGACCGAGGACGTCACCATCGCCGACCTGGCCGTCGCCACCAACTGCGGCCAGATCAAGACCGGCGCCCCGGCCCGCTCCGAGCGCGTCGCCAAGTACAACCAGCTGCTGCGCATCGAGGAGATCCTCGACGACGCCGCCGTCTACGCCGGCCGCAGCGCCTTCCCGCGGTTTCGCTCCGCGAACTATTAGGCACAGCAAGGGCTGACCCGTCCCGTAAGTAGCAGCGTCGTACGTACGTCCCCGTACTCGGTCCCGTACCGTGTCCGGGGACGTACGCGCGTAGGACGGTGGAGCGGGAGGCGGACAGATGGCCGTGAAGGACCGGGACCGGTTCTCCACCGCGACCAGGATCCGGTTGCTCGGCGAGCAGACCGCGGCCCGGGTCTACCGCTCCCAGACCAAACGCCAGGCCCGCCGCTCGCGGCTGACCGGCCGGGCCGCGCTGCTCGCCCTGGTGATGTGCTCGCTGATCGTGGCCCTGGCCTACCCGATGCGGGAGTACGTCTCGCAGCGCGCCGAGATCGACGACCTCCAGCGCGAACAGCAGCAGGCCCGCGAGCGCGTCGAACGGCTGCGCGACCTGAAGGCGCGCTGGCAGGACGACGCGTACGCCGAGCAGCAGATCCGGAAGCGGTTGCACTACGTCATGCCGGGGGAGACGGGCTTCATCGTCGTCGACCCGCAGGCGGCGAAGCAGTCGCGCACGGACCTGGGGGCGGCCGACCGCCCCTGGTACTCGAACGTCTGGGACGGGGTCGACAAGGCCGACGCCTCCGACCAGTGACCGAGCCCCAGTCAGTGACCTGAACCCAGAGAAAGACAGCCTGAAGACAGTCATGGAAACGCCTCCGCCGACCACCCCGCGCACCGAGCCCACCGACACCGACGTCGAGGCCTTCAAGCAGCAGCTCGGTCGGCCCCCGCGCGGTCTGCGCGCGATCGCGCACCGCTGCCCGTGCGGACAGCCGGACGTCGTCGAGACGGCCCCGCGGCTGCCGGACGGCACGCCGTTCCCCACGCTGTACTACCTGACGTGCCCGAAGGCGAACTCGGCCATCGGCACGCTGGAGGCCAACGGCGTGATGAAGGAGATGACCGAGCGGCTGGCCTCGGACCCGGAGCTGGCGGCGGCGTACCGGGCCGCGCACGAGGACTACATCCGGCGGCGCGACGAGATCGAGGAACTGAAGAACTTCCCGAGCGCGGGCGGCATGCCGGACCGGGTGAAGTGCCTGCACGTCCTGGTGGCCCACTCCCTGGCCGCGGGGCCGGGTGTGAACCCGCTGGGCGACGAGGCGCTGGCGATGCTGCCGGAGTGGTGGCGCAAGGGCGCCTGTGTGACGACCGCCGAGGAGGACGCCCAGTGACCCGTGTCGCGGCCGTGGACTGCGGCACGAACTCCATCCGGCTCCTGGTCGCCGACGCCGACCCCGCCACCGGAGAGCTGACCGACCTGGACCGCCGGATGACGATCGTGCGGCTCGGGCAGGGTGTCGACCGCACCGGCCGGCTCGCCCCCGAGGCGCTGCGGCGGACCTTCGCGGCGTGCCGCGAGTACGCCGGGATCATCAAGGAGCACGGGGCGGAGCGGCTGCGGTTCGTGGCGACCTCCGCCTCCCGGGACGCCGAGAACCGGGACGAGTTCGTGCGCGGTGTGCTGGACATCCTGGGCGTCGAGCCCGAGGTGATCTCCGGGGACCAGGAGGCCGAGTTCTCCTTCACCGGCGCCACCAAGGAGCTCGCCGGGGGCGACCACCTCCCGAAGCCCTACCTGGTCGTGGACATCGGCGGCGGTTCGACCGAGTTCGTCGTGGGCGACGACCATGTGCGTGCGGCGCGCTCGGTGGACATCGGCTGCGTCCGGATGACCGAGCGTCACCTGGTCCGGGACGGGGTGGTGAGCGACCCGCCGTCCGAGGAGCAGATCGCTGCGATGCGGGCCGATATCGAGGCCGCGCTCGACCTCGCCGAGCAGACGGTTCCGCTGCGCGAGGCGCGCACGCTGGTCGGCCTGGCCGGTTCGGTGACGACCGTGTCGGCGATCGCGCAGGAGCTGCCCGAGTACGACTCCGAGGCCATCCACCACTCCCGTGTCTCCCACGACCGGGTCCGCGAGATCACCGGGTGGCTGCTGCGCTCCACCCACGCCGAGCGCGCGGCCGTGCCCTCCATGCACCCGGGCCGGGTCGACGTGATCGGGGCGGGCGCCCTCGTACTCCTGTCGATCATGGAGCGGATCGGCGCGCAGGAGGTCGTCGTCAGCGAGCACGACATCCTCGACGGGATCGCTTGGAGTTGTGCGTCCGCCGAGTGACCTTTGTACGCGATCCTCCACGGCGTCGCGCGCTCGGTCGCCCAGCCCGCTTCTGAGCAGGCATGGATCACGAATGAGCGCGGCCGGAGGGCTCGGAAGAACCCTCCGGCGGCAGCCCGTCGGAAAAGTTCGTGAAGTTCTTCACAAGGAATTCGGCCCTCCCGGGCGACGAGAGGGGCCCCGTTGACCCGTCCGTGGACTGAACGGGCCTTTGAACATGTTCAGAAGCATGGTATGGAGGTGTTCCGGGAGGTGCTCGGTGTACCCCTCGGGGAGTGCCTCACGGAGGCTCCTCGGGCACAGAGAGGCAGCTCACGCGGCATTGACAACGCTCCGAGGTGCATAAAGGAGCCCGGTTGTCACCATGACGTGGATCACGCGGGCGGCGGAGGATAACACACTGCCCACCCGAGCTTGTGAAGGGGCGCACGAGCCACCCCCCTGAGACGGGTGGATACTCGATGGCATGAGCACCACGGAGCGTCCCAGGATCCTCGTAGTAGGCGGTGGGTACGTAGGCCTGTACGCAGCTCGGCGCATCCAGAAGAAGATGCGCTACGGCGAGGCGACCGTCACGGTCGTCGACCCCCGGTCGTACATGACCTACCAGCCCTTCCTCCCCGAAGCCGCCGCCGGCAACATCTCCCCGCGCCACGTCGTCGTCCCGCTGCGACGCGTGCTGCCCAAGGCGGAGGTCCTCACCGGCCGGGTCACCACCATCGACCAGGACCGCAAGGTCGCCACGGTCTCCCCGTTGGTCGGCGAGGCCTACGAGCTGCCCTTCGACTACCTGGTGATCGCGCTCGGCGCGGTCTCCCGCACCTTCCCGATCCCCGGCCTCGCCGAGCAGGGCATCGGAATGAAGGGCGTCGAGGAGGCCATCGGCCTGCGCAACCACGTCCTCGAGCAGCTGGACAAGGCCGACTCCACCACCGACGAGGAGATCCGCCGCAAGGCGCTCACCTTCGTCTTCGTGGGCGGCGGGTTCGCCGGTGCGGAGACCATCGGCGAGGTCGAGGACATGGCCCGCGACGCGGCCAAGTACTACAAGAACGTGTCCCGTGAGGACATGCGCTTCATCCTGGTCGACGCCGCCGACAAGATCCTCCCCGAGGTGGGTCCCAAGCTCGGCAAGTACGGCAAGGAGCACCTCGAGGGCCGCGGTGTCGAGGTCTACCTGTCCACCTCCATGGACTCCTGCGTCGACGGCCACGTGGTGCTGAAGAACGGCCTCGAGGTCGACTCCAGCACCATCGTCTGGACCGCCGGCGTCAAGCCCAACCCGGCCCTCACCCGCTACGGCCTGCCCCTCGGCCCCCGCGGTCACGTCGACTGCGAGCCGACCCTCCAGGTCAAGGGCACCGACTACATCTGGGCCGCCGGCGACAACGCCCAGGTCCCGGACCTCGTCGGCCGCAAGGCGGGCAACGAGAACGCCTGGTGCCCGCCGAACGCCCAGCACGCGCTGCGCCAGGCCCGGGTCCTCGGCGACAACGTGGTGTCCGGCATGCGGGGCTTCCCGCAGAAGGACTACGCCCACGCCAACAAGGGCGCGGTGGCCGGTCTCGGCCTCCACAAGGGCGTCGCGATGATCGTCATGGGCAAGATGAAGATCAAGCTCAAGGGCCGTCTCGCCTGGTACATGCACCGTGGCTACCACGGCCTGGCGATGCCGACCTGGAACCGCAAGATCCGCGTCTTCGCCGACTGGACCCTCGGCATGTTCCTCAAGCGCGAGGTCGTCTCGCTCGGCGCCATCGAGACGCCGCGCGAGGAGTTCTACGAGGCCGCCAAGCCGGCCCCGGTCGCCGCCGCGCCGAAGGAGAAGACCGAGGAGAAGGCCAAGGCCTCCTGACCTCCGGTCGGTCATCCGCCTGACGAAGGGCCTCCCGCCATCCGTGGTGCGGGAGGCCCTTCGGCGTGTATTGCCCAGACATGACGCGTGCCGGGGACTGCGCCGAAGCCCCGCAGGTGCTTACGTGGTGTTGGACATTCCGGGATTCCCCTTCCCCAAGCTCTCGACTTCGCTCGAGCAGGGGATACCCCTAACGGAGGTGTACACCATGGCAGACGCCGCGTCGCGGCTGCAGGGCCTCTTCACACAGTTGCTGGGAGCACCGCTCCCGGTGCGCATCCGCGCCTGGGACGGTTCGCAGGCGGGCCCGCCGGGCGCGCCGACTCTGGTCGTACGCAACCGCCGCGCGCTGCGCCGCCTGCTGTGGAAGCCGGGCGAACTGGGCCTGGCCCGCGCCTGGGTGGCGGGAGACCTCGACATCGAGGGCGACCTCTACACGACCCTCGATCTGCTGGCCGGACTCATCTGGGAGCGCGGCGACGACGCCCGCACCCTCGCCGAGGCCCTGCGCGACCCCGAGGTCCGCGCCGCCGTCCGCGGACTGGTCAGACTCGCCGGACCCCCGCTGCCGCCCGCCCCGCCCCGCGAGGAGACCCGCAGCCCCCGCCGCCACCTGCACACCAAGCGCACCGACCGGCGCGCCATCAGCCACCACTACGACGTCGGCAACGACTTCTACGAGATCGTCCTCGGCCCGTCCATGGTGTACTCCTGCGCCTACTGGCCCACCCCGGACAGCACCCTCGAACAGGCCCAGCGGGACAAGCTCGAACTCGTCTGCCGCAAGCTCGGCCTGAGCCCCGGCAGGCGGCTGCTCGACGTCGGCTGCGGCTGGGGCTCCATGGCCATCCACGCCGCCCGCGAGCACGGCGTGAGCGTCGTCGGCGTCACGCTCTCGCAGGAGCAGGCCGCCTACGCCCGCAAGCGCGTCGCCGACGAGGGCCTCACCGACAAGGTCGAGATCCGCGTCCAGGACTACCGCGAAGTCCGCGACGGGCCCTACGACGCGATCTCCTCCATCGGCATGGCCGAACACGTCGGCGCCGAGCGGTACCTGGAGTACGCCGCCGACCTGTACAACCTCCTCAGGTCCGGCGGGCGGCTCCTGAACCACCAGATCGCCCGCCGCCCGCGGGGGGACGAGACGACGTACAGCGTCGACGCGTTCATCGACTCCTACGTCTTCCCCGACGGCGAGCTCCAGCCGATCGGCAGCACCGTGGACCGGCTGGAGCGCGCCGGGTTCGAGGTACGCGACGTCGAGGCGATCCGCGAGCACTACGCCCTCACCCTGCGCCAGTGGGTCGCACGCCTGGAGGCGGACTGGCAGCGTGCCGTCCAGCTGACCAGCCCCGGCCGCGCCCGCGTCTGGCGCCTGTACATGGCGGCCTCCGCGCTGGCCTTCGAACACAACCGCATCGGCGTCAACCAGGTCCTGGCCGTCCGTACCCCCGAGTCCGGGGCGTCGGACATGCCGCTGCGCACCCGCACCTGGAACTGAGCACGGCGAAGGGCCCCTTTCCGTCCGGGAAAGGGGCCCTTCG
>NZ_JBHVCP010000014.1:0-139775 GCF_042803315.1 Streptomyces sp. NPDC057424 | reverse complement strand
CGCCGATGGTACTGCAGGGGGGACCCTGTGGGAGAGTAGGACGCCGCCGAACAATCATTGAAAGGGTTGGACCTGGAACTTCGGTTCCGGGTCCAACCCTTTTTTGTTGCCCGTTACTTGAAGTTCACGTTGTGCAACGAGCATCCACAGCATGGGTACTGCTGCAATGCTCAGGGCCGCCGGTGTCGGACTCGGTGACGAGGTCGTCGTGCCGGCCTTCGGGAACGTCGAGGTCGCCGAGGCCGTGGCCATGGCCGGGGCGCTGCCGGTGTTCGCCGACATCGACCCCGCCACCTACTGCCTCGACGCCGCTGCCGTGGAAGCCGCCGTCACCTCGCGGACCGCAGCCGTGGTGGTCGTACACCGCTTCGGCCGGCTCGCCGACATCGCTCGGCTGCACGCCCTCGGGCAGCGGCACGGGCTGCTGGTGCTGGAGCAGGCGGAGTCCGAGGCGCCCTGCGACGAAATAGCCCAGCGCAGGGAGCGCGCGGCCTATCTCGATGCCAAGTTGAGGGGTGTGCGGACTCCGGACGACGGAGACGGGCACACCTATCAGCAGTACGTCGTGCGGGTTCCGGGCAATGGGCGACCCGATAGGGATGCCTTCGCGCGGGCCGTGCGGGCCAGGGGAGTTGAGTGCCGGGTGCCGGTGAAGACGCCCGTGCACCGGCTGTCCGAGTTCCGGCGGTGTGTTTCGCTTCCGGAGACCGAGCGGGCTTCGGACGAGACGCTTGCGCTGCCCGTCGACGCGTCACTGACCAAGCGGGACATGCAGCGGACCGTATCCGCGTGCAATGCCCTCGGAGGGCTCCTCCAGCCTGCCTACTGACGTGGTTGGGAGCACGGGTCTGTTCAGGGTATGATCTATTCCGTTGCCGCGAGGGGGACCTCGCAGAGCGACAGGCCCCTATAGCTCAGTCGGTAGAGCGTCTCCATGGTAAGGAGAAGGTCAGCGGTTCGATTCCGCTTGGGGGCTCCAGCAAAAAGGCCCCACCCTCACAGGTGGGGCCTTTTTCGTTCTCCTAGTCCTGGTGCAGGCCCGGGACGCGCATCGCCAGGATCGCCATGTCGTCCGAAGGGGCGTCCGACGCGAAGCGTTCCACCGCGCGCATGATGCGGGCCGCCACCGCGCCGGCCGTCAGGCCCGTGCAGGTCGTGAGGACGTCGGCGAGGCCGTCGTCGCCGAGCATGCGGGCGCCCTCACGGCGTTCGGTGACGCCGTCCGTGACGCACAGGAGGACATCGCCCGGGTCGAGGGTGACGGTCTGCTCGTAAAGCTCCAGATCCTCGATGACGCCGAGGAGCGGCTGGGGCTCCGCGGCGGGTTCGACCGAGCCGTCCTGGCGCAGACGCAGCGGGAGCGGGTGGCCGGCGCAGACCACCTTCAGTTCCGCGCTGCCGTCTTCCTGGGGGCGCATCTCGCCGTAGAGGAGAGTGAGGAAGCGGCTGCGGGCGCCTTCGTCGAGGATCGCGGAGTTGAGGCGCTCCAGGACCGCCGGGCCGCTGAGGCCCTCGCGGGCCAGGAGGCGCAGGGCATGGCGGGCCAGGCCCGTGACCGCCGCCGCGTTCGGGCCCGTGCCGCAGACGTCGCCGATGGCGAAGCCGTAGGCACCGTCGCGGATGGGGAAGACGTCGTAGAAGTCGCCGCCTACCTCATTGCCCTCGCCGGCTGCGCGATAGATGACCTCCACCTCGACGCCGTCGATCAGCGGCAGCTCCGGGGGCAGGAGGCTGCGCTGGAGGGCCTGGCTGATCGCGGTGCGTTCCGAGTAGAGGCGGGCGTTGTCCAGGGCTAGGGCGGCCCGGCGTGAGAGGTCCTCGGCGAGTTCCAGGATCTCCTGGCGGAAGTGTTCGTCGGTCGGCTTGCCGAGGGTCAGCATGCCGATGACGCGGTTGCGGGCGACCAAGGGGAGAACCACGGTCTCGCCGCCGACGGCGGAGGCGGTGGCGAGGGTGGGGCCGATGCCGGGGGTGACCTGGCGGGTCGGGCTGCCGCTGAGGCCGAGGCTGCGCATGGAGCTGCGCAGGGCCGCCTGGTGGGCCACCTCGCCGGGGGCCGTCCAGACGCGGGCGCCGGGAGTGGGAACCGGGTCGGGGGAGGGAACCTTCGACAGCAGGGACTTGATGCCGTCGATCAGTTCCTCGTCCTCGTGCAGGACGTAGGAGAGGTAGGGCTCGGAAGCCTGGTCGGCGATCGTGTACACGGCGCACCAGGTGGCGAGAGTCGGGACCGTCATCTGGGCCATCAGGGCAAGAGTCTGGTCGCGGTCCAGGGTGCCGGCCAGCAGGTCGGATGCCTCGACGAGGAAGCTGAGGGAACCTCGGCGCAGGCGCTCCAGCTCGCCCAGGCGGGCCGATTCGACGGCGAGGGCGATGCGGTCGGCGGCGAACTGGAGGCGCAGGGCCTCCTCGTTGGAGTATCTGGCGGGGGCCTCGGCGGCGACGCCGAGGGAGCCGGTGAGGCGGCCCTCGACCTTCAGTGGGACCGTGACGACCGAGCGCATGCCCGTGCCGTTCAGCAGCGGAACCGCGCCGGGGACCGCGGTCAGGTCGTCGTGGACGGCGGGCATGCGGGCCGAGCCGTAGCGCCCGGGGCCCGCCTCGACGGGGACGCGGGCGAAACGCTGGCGGGCGGAGGGGAGGCCGGTGGAGGCGCGGACTTCCAGTTCCGTCTCGTCGTCCGTGGCCAGCAGGAGAAACGCCGAGTCGCCGTCGAGCATGTCGCGGGCGCGTTCGACCGTGCGCTGAAGCAGGCCGTCGAGGTCGTCCGGGGCGGGGGAGCCGATGAAGACCTCGAAGGGGTCGGTGCTCTGGCCCTCGGAGCCGCTCGAGGTGTCGGAGGCGGGGACACGCAGGGGCGTCTGCAGAACTGCCCGTTCGTGGTCCCGTACCAGGAGGCACACGGTTGACGGTTCGCCGCCGGTGTCGCGGACACGCAGGTGGGAGGCGTAGACGGGGGTGACGCGGCCGGTGGCGGCACGGATGCCGTAGCTGCCTTCCCAGCGGGAGAGCCGGAGGGCCTCCGCGATACCGGTGCTGGTGCCCGGGGTGTGCGGCCAGGCCGCGAGGTCGGTCAGGGGCTTGCCGGTGACCTGCTCGGCCGGGTAGCCGAAGAGCTCCTCGGCGTCCTCGTTCCAGGCGCTGATGTGGCCGGTGCGGTCGATCTGGACGACGGCCACGCGGACCCGGCCGTCGGCGAGCGGGAGGAGGTCGGAGGGGAGGGCCGGTCCGGCCGCGCGGGTGCCCACCGCGCGTGCGGGCAGGTTCAGCTGGAACCAGACGGTCTTGTGGGCGGGGGTGTACTCGACGCCCCAGCGGCCTGCGAGTGCCGCGCAGAGCTGGAGGCCGCGGCCTCCCTCGCGGTCGGGGCTGCCCATGTTGACCGCGGTGCCCTGGAGGGGGATTTCGCGCTCGGGGTAGCGGTCGGCCACCTCGATGCGCGCGCCCTCGTCGCTGCGCAGGCACAGGACGTCGGCGGAGGTGCCGGCGTGGACCACGGCGTTGGTCACCAGTTCGCTGGTGAGAACGACGGCGTCGTCGACGATGTCGGCGAAGCCCCAGCCCTGGAGGGTGTCGCGGACGAAGGAGCGGGCGCTCGCGACCGATCGCCCGACGGGCTCGAAACTGGCGGCCGCGCGCGCGGTGATCACAGAACTCCTCGACCGGTTCTCGACGTGCTGGGCTGCGTGGCCGGCCGGCTCGTGCCGCTGTTGCGGCAGGGCGCCCGTCGGCCGGGGGTCCGGGGGCTGTCCCCCCGGGATCAGTCCGGTGGTCATGTGTGTGCGGCCGCCCCTCCGATGCCCGCTCGTCTTCGTGCCACCGCCCAGGCCGGACGGACCGGCGCGGCTGGACAGCCGGATGCAAGGTTACTTACCTTCGCGGTCCATGCGGATGCCGGTCTGCAGTGTTTCCGCCCGGAGGGTGTGCGGACGATGTGCGAAGCTGCCGAACTGTTATGGCCTGGTTCGGCCGGGGTGAAACACTGGGCAAGCTACCTGTGAAGGTCAGGGCAGGCTGTGTGCACGAGGTCGACCTTGGGCAGCAGCCCCTGGAAAGCGGCCTGGTATGCAGGGCAGAGAATACGCAGTAGTAACTGGTACGCCGAGCGTGGTACCCGAGCACAGCAGAGACGGTCGACCCCTGCGGGAGGGACACAGTGGAGTCTGGCGCAGCGACGCGTGGCAAGAAGACGCGCGCGAAGGGCGGACAGTCCCCGATCAACCAGGGCAAGGTGCGTAGTGGCACGACCGAGGTGGACACGGCGGCCCTGAACCGGCTCATGGCTGCCCTGGTGTCGATGCGGGACGGGAACTTCCGCAAGCGGCTCACGGTCTCCGGGGACGGCGTGATGGCCGAGATCGCGGCGGTCTTCAACGAGGTGGCCGACCGCAATCTGCATCTGACGGGTGAGCTGTCGCGGGTGCGGCGGATGGTGGGCCGTGAGGGCAAGCTCACCGAGCGGCTGGAGACGGGTGCCTGTGAGGGTTCCTGGGCGACGGCGATCGACAACTCGAACGCCCTGGTGGACGACCTCGTGCGGCCGGTTTCCGAGGTCGGGCGGGTGCTGTCCGCGGTGGCGGAGGGCGATCTGTCGCCCCGCATGGAGCTGCGGACACAGGTGCCGGACGGGAACAGTCAGCCGCTGCGCGGCGAGTTCCTGAAGGTCGGGCGGACCGTCAACAACCTGGTCGACCAGCTCTCGACGTTCACCGACGAGGTCACGCGTGTGGCCAGTGAGGTGGGCACCGAGGGCAAGCTGGGCGGGCAGGCTCGGGTGCGGGGCATGTCGGGCTCGTGGCGGGACCTGACGGACTCCGTCAACACGATGGCGTACCGGCTCACCGCTCAGGTGCGGGACATCGCGCTGGTGACGACGGCGGTCGCCAAGGGTGATCTGTCCCGGAAGGTCACGGTTCAGGTGGCCGGCGAGATGCTGGAGCTGAAGAACACCGTCAACACGATGGTGGACCAGCTGTCGGCGTTCTCCTCCGAGGTGACCCGGGTGGCCCGTGAGGTGGGCACCGAGGGCGCTCTGGGCGGGCAGGCGCAGGTGCCCGGGGTCGACGGTGTGTGGAAGGAGCTCACCGATTCGGTGAACACCATGGCCGGGAACCTCACGGCCCAGGTGCGCGGGATCGCGGAGGTCACGACCGCGGTCGCCAACGGTGATCTGTCGCGGAAGGTGACCGTTCCGGCGCGGGGCGAGGTCGCGCAGCTCGCCGAGACGATCAACCAGATGACCGAGACGCTGCGGATCTTCGCGGACGAGGTCACGCGTGTGGCCAACGAGGTCGGGGCCGAGGGGCGTCTGGGCGGTCAGGCGAACGTGCCGGGTGCGGCGGGGACGTGGAAGGACCTCACCGATTCGGTGAACACGGTCTTCCGGAATCTGACCACTCAGGTGCGGGACATCGCGGCCGTGACGACGGCGGTGGCCAATGGTGATCTGTCGCAGAAGGTCACGGTCGACGTGGCCGGCGAGATGCTGGAGCTGAAGAACACCGTCAACACGATGGTCGATCAGCTGTCCGCCTTCGGTGCCGAAGTGACGCGTGTGGCGCGGGAGATCGGTGTCGAGGGTGAGCTGGGTGGCCAGGCGCAGGTGCCGGGCGCGGCCGGAACGTGGAAGGACCTGACGGACTCCGTCAACACGGCGTTCCGGAACCTCACCGGACAGGTGAGGAACATCGCCCAGGTGACGACGGCGGTGGCCAACGGCGACCTCTCGCAGAAGGTCACCGTCGATGTCTCCGGCGAGATGCTCAAGCTGAAGAACACCGTGAACACGATGGTGGACCAGCTGTCGAGTTTCGCCGACCAGGTGACGCGGATGGCCCGGGACGTGGGCACGGAGGGCCGCCTGGGCGGTCAGGCCCGGGTGGACGGTGTCTCGGGCACCTGGAAGGAGCTCACCGACTCCGTCAACTCGATGGCCGGGAACCTCACTTCACAGGTGCGCAACATCGCGCAGGTGACGACGGCCGTGGCGCGGGGTGACCTGTCGCAGAAGATCGACGTCGACGCGCGCGGGGAGATCCTCGAGCTGAAGAACACCATCAACACGATGGTCGACCAGCTCTCGGCCTTCGCCGACCAGGTGACCCGGGTCGCGCGCGAGGTGGGCACGGACGGCCGGCTGGGCGGTCAGGCACAGGTGCCGGGCGTGGCCGGTGTGTGGCGGGACCTGACGGACTCCGTGAACGGCATGGCGTCCAACCTGACCGGCCAGGTGCGCAACATCGCCCAGGTGGCCACGGCGGTGGCCCGCGGTGACCTGTCCCAGAAGATCACCGTGGACGCGCGCGGGGAGATCCTGGAGCTGAAGAACACCCTGAACACGATGGTGGACCAGCTGTCCTCGTTCGCCGAAGAGGTCACGCGTGTGGCCCGTGAGGTGGGGACGGAGGGCATCCTGGGCGGTCAGGCCGAGGTGCAGGGCGTCTCCGGCACCTGGAAGGACCTCACCCAGTCCGTGAACGGCATGGCGAACAACCTGACGATTCAGGTGCGCAACATCGCCGAGGTCACGACCGCGGTGGCCCGGGGTGACCTGTCGAAGAAGATCACCGTCGACGCCAAGGGCGAGATCCTCGAGCTGGTCACGACCGTCAACACGATGGTGGACCAGCTCTCCTCCTTCGCCGAGCAGGTGACCCGGGTGGCCCGTGAGGTGGGCACCGAGGGCATCCTGGGCGGGCAGGCGCACGTGCCGGGTGTCACGGGAATCTGGAAGGACCTGAGCGACAACGTCAACCTGATGGCGAAGAACCTCACCACTCAGGTGCGGAACATCTCCCAGGTCTCGGCGGCGGTCGCCAACGGTGACCTGACGCGGCAGGTCACCATCGAGGCGCGCGGTGAGGTCGCGCAGCTCGCCGACACCATCAACACGATGGTGAAGACGCTGAGTTCGTTCGCCGAGCAGGTCACCAAGGTGGCCCGTGAGGTGGGGACGGACGGCATCCTCGGCGGCCAGGCGCACGTACCCGGTGTGGCCGGTACGTGGAAGGACCTGACCGAGTCCGTGAACCAGATGGCGTCCAACCTGACCGGCCAGGTGCGCAACATCGCCATGGTGACCACGGCCATCGCCAAGGGTGACCTGACGAAGAAGATCGACATCGACGCGCGCGGCGAGATCCTGGAGCTGAAGACGACCATCAACACGATGGTCGACCAGCTGTCGTCCTTCGCGGAGGAGGTCACCCGGGTCGCCCGCGAGGTGGGCACGGAAGGGGCGCTCGGCGGCCAGGCGCGTGTGCGTGACGTGGACGGCACCTGGCGTGACCTGACCGAGTCGGTGAACGAGATGGCCGGGAACCTGACCCGGCAGGTGCGTGCCATCGCGCGGGTGGCGACCGCGGTGACCCGCGGCGATCTGAACCTGAAGATCGACGTGGACGCGTCCGGGGAGATCCAGGAGCTCCAGGACTACATCAACAAGATGATCGCCAACCTGCGTGACACCACGATCGCGAACAAGGAGCAGGACTGGCTCAAGGGCAACCTGGCCCGGATCTCCGCGCTGATGCAGGGCCGCCGCGACCTGGAGGACGTGGCCTCGCTGATCATGAGCGAGCTGACGCCGGTGGTCTCCGCGCAGCACGGCGCGTTCTTCCTGGCCATGCCGCTCGTCGACGGCGAGGACATGAACGCCGCGGACGACGACCAGTACGAGCTGCGCATGCTCGGCAGTTACGGCTACTCGATGGGCTCGATGCCGACGTCGTTCGAGCCCGGTGAGGCGCTGATCGGGACGGCCGCCACGGAGAAGCGCACGATCCTGGTGGAGAACGCGCCGAGCGGTTATCTGAAGATCTCCTCGGGGCTCGGTGAGGCGCCGCCCGCGCAGGTGATCGTGCTGCCGGTGCTGTTCGAGGGGAAGGTGCTCGGGGTCATCGAGCTGGCGTCCTTCACCCCGTTCACGCAGATCCAGAAGGACTTCCTCAACCAGATCGCCGAGATGATCGCGACGAGCGTCAACACCATCTCCGTCAACACCAAGACCGAGCTGCTGCTGGCGCAGTCGCAGGAGCTGACCGAGCAGCTGCGTGAGCGCTCGGCCGAGTTGGAGCAGCGGCAGAAGGCCCTCCAGGCGTCCAACGCCGAACTGGAGGAGAAGGCCGAACTGCTGGCCCAGCAGAACCGCGACATCGAGGTGAAGAACACCGAGATCGAGGAGGCGCGGCAGGTCCTGGAGGAGC
The DNA here is from genome assembly GCF_042803315.1 of Streptomyces sp. NPDC057424. NCBI lineage: Bacteria > Bacillati > Actinomycetota > Actinomycetes > Kitasatosporales > Streptomycetaceae > Streptomyces > Streptomyces sp. NPDC057424. Next base: position 131,571 of record NZ_JBHVCP010000014.1, on the reverse strand, counting down.
GCGCGGAGCAGCTCGCGGTGTCGATGCGCTACAAGAGCGAGTTCCTGGCGAACATGTCGCACGAGCTGCGTACGCCGCTCAACTCGCTGCTGATCCTGGCCAAGCTGCTCGCCGACAACGCCGAGGGGAATCTCTCCCCGAAGCAGGTCGAGTTCGCCGAGACGATCCACGGGGCCGGTTCGGACCTGCTCCAGCTCATCAACGACATCCTCGACCTGTCGAAGGTCGAGGCGGGCAAGATGGACGTCTCCCCGACGCGGATCGCGCTCGTCCAGCTCGTGGACTACGTGGAGGCCACCTTCCGCCCGCTGACCGCGGAGAAGGGCCTCGACCTGTCCGTGCGGGTCTCGCCGGAGCTGCCCGCGACGCTGCACACCGACGAGCAGCGGCTGCTGCAGGTGCTGCGCAACCTGCTGTCGAACGCGGTGAAGTTCACCGACTCCGGGTCGGTGGAGCTGGTCATCAGGCCGGCGCGGGACGATGTGCCGCAGAAGATCCGGGAGCAGCTGCTGGAGACCGGGTCGCTGACGGATCCGGACGCCGGGCTGATCGCGTTCTCCGTGACCGACACCGGGATCGGTATCGCGTCCAGCAAGATGCGGGTGATCTTCGAGGCGTTCAAGCAGGCCGACGGCACCACCAGCCGCAAGTACGGCGGTACAGGCCTCGGGCTGTCCATCTCCCGGGAGATCGCGCAGCTGCTCGGCGGTGAGATTTACGCGCAGAGCGAGCCGGGCCGTGGCTCGACGTTCACGCTGTATCTGCCGCTGTACCCCACTGAACTGCCGCCGCAGGGCTACCAGCAGCAGCTGCCCGCCCTGGAGGCCGGCGACCTTGTGGCGTCGACCTCCGACCCGTCCGAGCTGTCGGACGTGGAGGCCGAGACGCCGGCCGAGGTGACGTCGTACCGCGAGACGCAGAACGGTCCGGCCGCTCTGTTCCGGCGGCGCCGCAGGATGTCGGAGCTGCCGCCGCCCCCCGCCCAGCTCGAGCAGTGGACGCCGCCCGAGCAGCAGCCGGCGCCGAGGCCGAACCGCGGCATCCGGTTCGGCGGTCAGAAGGTCCTGATCGTCGACGACGACATCCGCAACGTGTTCGCCCTGACCAGTGTCCTGGAGCAGCACGGCCTGTCCGTGCTGTACGCGGAGAACGGCCGGGAGGGGATCGAGGTCCTGGAGCAGCACGACGACGTGGCGGTCGTGCTGATGGACATCATGATGCCCGAGATGGACGGGTACGCGACGACCACGGCGATCCGCAGGATGCCGCAGTTCGCCGGGCTGCCGATCATCGCGCTGACCGCGAAGGCGATGAAGGGCGACCGCGAGAAGGCGATCGAGTCGGGCGCTTCCGACTACGTGACGAAGCCGGTCGACCCCGATCACCTGCTGGCGGTGATGGACCAGTGGATGCGAGGGGAATGAGGGGAATGCTGGGTAGTTGCGCGAGCATGACGGGAAGGTTCGGTGTTCACACGGAGTTGCCGACTCGGTGTGCGCATAGTCGTGTAGAAGTACAAGATCTGGGGAACCTTCTGGTCTCCTGCTGCGTTTCTGCTACGTGCACAGTGACATCACGGTGACAGGGTGTGGCGACGGGCAGGGTGCGGCTACGATGACCGGCACAAGGACGGGCGGCGCAAGGGAGTCGCCCCCTGGGGCGGCACCCACCGGTGCTGTTGCAGGTCCTGCGGACAGGGGAGGCCCCACGCCGGGGCGAGGAGGGCGGGCCATGGTGCAGAAGGCCAAGATCCTCCTGGTCGATGACCGGCCGGAGAATCTGCTGGCGCTGGAGGCGATCCTCTCTGCGCTCGATCAGACGCTGGTGCGGGCATCGTCCGGGGAGGAAGCACTCAAAGCGCTACTCACGGACGACTTCGCGGTCATCCTGCTGGACGTTCAGATGCCCGGTATGGACGGCTTCGAGACGGCCGCGCACATCAAGCGCCGCGAGCGGACCCGGGACATCCCGATCATCTTCCTCACGGCGATCAACCACGGCCCGCACCACACCTTCCGGGGCTATGCGGCGGGTGCGGTGGACTACATCTCCAAGCCGTTCGATCCGTGGGTGCTGCGCGCGAAGGTCTCCGTCTTCGTCGAGCTGTACATGAAGAACTGCCAGCTGCGTGAGCAGGCGTCCCTGCTGCGGCTCCAGTTGGAGGGCAACGGCAAGGACGCGGGCGCCGAGGCCACGGAGTCGGCCGGCCTGCTCGCGGAGCTCTCCGCACGGCTCGCGGCCGTCGAGGAGCAGGCCGAGGCGCTGACCAAGCAGCTCAACGACGACTCGACGGACGCCGCCGCGGTGGCCACGGCGGCTCATCTGGAGCGCAAGCTCACGGGGTTGCGGCGGGCGCTGGACGCGCTGGAACCGGGCACCGGGAGCACCTCCTCGGTGTCCTCGCAGAACTGACGCGTGCGCAGACGGGGTTGTCCACCCGTGACCGCGCGTCAGTTTCGCGCCTCTCCCGGAGCGACACGAACGGGTGAAGCCGTAGACACACGTGTCCCCTGTCGTCTCCACCGGTAACCTCACACCCATGGCCTCACGTCCCTCCGCAGCCAAGAAGCCGCCGCCCGCGAAGAAGGCGGCCGCGAAGGCTCCGGCGAAGAAGGCCGCCGCCAAGAAGGCTCCCGCGAAGAAGGCGACCGCCAGGAAGGCCGCGGCCAAGAAGGTCGCGCCCAAACCGGCCCCCAGCCCCACCGGTGGCATCTACCGGCTCGTACGCGCCGTGTGGCTCGGAGTGGCGCACGCGGTCGGTGCCGTGTTCCGCGGCATAGGGCAGGGAGCCAAGAACCTCGACCCGGCCCACCGCAAGGACGGTGTCGCTCTGCTGCTGCTCGGCATCGCGCTGATCGTCGCCGCGGGCACCTGGGCCGATCTCAAGGGCCCGGTGGGTGACCTCGTCGAGATCCTGGTGACCGGTGCCTTCGGCCGGCTCGACCTGCTCGTGCCGATACTCCTCGCCGTCATCGCCGTGCGCTTCATCCGCCACCCGGAGAAGCCCGAGGCCAACGGACGCATCGTCATCGGCCTGTCCGCACTCGTCATCGGCGTGCTCGGCCAGGTCCACATCGCCTGCGGTTCACCCGCCCGCGGCGACGGCATGCAGGCCATAAGGGACGCCGGCGGTCTCATCGGCTGGGCCATGGCGACTCCGCTGTCGTACGCCATGGGTGATGTGCTCGCCGTGCCGCTGCTGGTGCTGCTGACCGTCTTCGGGCTGCTCGTCGTCACGGCCACTCCGGTCAACGCCATTCCGCAGCGGCTGCGGACGCTCGGGGTGCGTCTGGGGATCGTCCGCGACCCGGCCGAGGACGAGTTCGGTTTCGCCGAGGACGACGAGCGTTACGAGGAGCAGTGGCGCGAGGCGCTGCCCGCGCGCTCGCGTGGCAGGCGCGCTCCGGCGCCCGAGGCGTACGACCCGGACGCCACCGAGCAGGAGGCGCTCTCGCGGCGTCGTGGCCGCCCCCGCCGTTCGGCGGTGCCGCAGCCCGACATGGACCGGCCCAGGGACGCCGTGGACGTCGCCGCGGCGGCCGCCGCCGCGCTCGACGGGGCCGTGCTGCACGGCATGCCGCCCTCGCCGATCGTCGCCGACCTCACCCAGGGCGTACGGGTGGGGGACCAGGACGCGACCACCCCGACGCCCGTCCCGGGCGCGCGCCCCCAGCAGGAGAGGCTCAAGAAGGACAAGCCCGAGCCGCACAAGCCCGAGCAGGGCAAGCCCGAGCCGCAGAAACCGAGGGCGGGCGTCCGCGACCTCACCAAGGCCCCGCCCTCCGAACCCCGCGACCTGCCCCCGCGCGCGGAGCAGCTCCAGCTCTCCGGCGACATCACGTACTCCCTGCCGTCGCTGGACCTCCTGGAGCGCGGTGGCCCGGGCAAGGCCCGCAGCGCCGCCAACGACCTCATCGTCGAGTCGCTGACGACGGTCTTCACCGAGTTCAAGGTGGATGCCAGTGTCACCGGCTTCACCCGCGGGCCGACGGTCACGCGCTACGAGGTCGAGCTCGGCCCCGCCGTGAAGGTCGAGCGGATCACCGCGCTGACCAAGAACATCGCCTACGCCGTCGCCAGCCCGGACGTGCGGATCATCAGCCCGATCCCCGGCAAGTCCGCGGTCGGCATCGAGATCCCCAACACCGACCGGGAGATGGTCAACCTCGGCGACGTCCTGCGGCTCGCGGAGTCCGCCGAGGACGACGACCCGATGCTGGTCGCCTTCGGCAAGGACGTCGAGGGCGGCTACGTCATGCACTCGCTGGCGAAGATGCCGCACATACTGGTCGCCGGCGCCACCGGTTCCGGCAAGTCGTCCTGCATCAACTGTCTGATCACCTCGGTCATGATGCGGGCGACCCCCGAGGACGTCCGGATGATCCTGGTCGACCCCAAGCGGGTCGAACTGACCGCCTACGAGGGCATCCCGCACCTGATCACGCCGATCATCACCAACCCCAAGCGGGCCGCCGAGGCGCTCCAGTGGGTCGTACGCGAGATGGACCTGCGCTACGACGACCTGGCGGCCTACGGCTACCGGCACATCGACGACTTCAACCGGGCCGTGCGCGAGGGGAAGGTCAAGCCGCCCGAGGGCAGCGAGCGCGAGCTCCAGCCCTACCCGTACCTCCTGGTCATCGTCGACGAGCTCGCCGACCTGATGATGGTCGCGCCGCGTGACGTCGAGGACGCCATCGTGCGCATCACACAGCTCGCGCGCGCGGCCGGCATCCACCTGGTGCTCGCCACGCAGCGGCCGTCGGTGGACGTCGTCACCGGCCTGATCAAGGCGAACGTCCCGTCCCGGCTGGCGTTCGCCACGTCCTCGCTGGCCGACTCGCGCGTCATCCTCGACCAGCCGGGCGCCGAGAAGCTCATCGGCAAGGGCGACGGACTGTTCTTGCCCATGGGGGCCAACAAGCCCACCCGTATGCAGGGCGCCTTCGTCACCGAGGAGGAGATCGCGGGCGTCGTCCGGCACTGCAAGGACCAGATGACGCCGGTCTTCCGGGACGACGTCGTCGTCGGCACCAAGCAGAAGAAGGAGATCGACGAGGACATCGGCGACGACCTCGACCTGCTGTGCCAGGCGGCCGAGCTGGTCGTCTCCACGCAGTTCGGGTCGACGTCCATGCTCCAGCGCAAACTGCGCGTCGGCTTCGCCAAGGCCGGCCGGCTGATGGACCTGATGGAGTCCCGGAACATCGTCGGACCGAGCGAGGGTTCGAAGGCTCGTGACGTTCTTGTGAAGCCTGATGAGCTGGATGGCGTGCTCGCCCTGATCCGGGGGGAGTCTGAAGAGTAGGGCACCGGAACACGGTGATCGTCTCACGGGGCGTTACGGCAATCGGGTGTCCGGATCGTGACTTATCCGTGAGGGATCATCGAGCAACCGTTTCCCTTCGACGTACGTCAAGTTGAGGGAAGCGACAAGTGACGAACCCACCATCGGAATGTCAGGCCATTCCGATGGCGTACAAAGTGACACCGCCCGGTTGCCCCACCCTTTTGGTACCCCCCTAGACTGAACTTCCAGCACAGGCGGCTACACGCTCGAAAGGCGTCCCCGTGTCCATCGGCAACTCCCCTGACGACGAGCGTCCGTTCGAGAACGAGCACGTCGAAGCAGACCGCGAGGAAGCCCGCCCCTCCATCGGTAGTGCCCTGCGGCAGGCTCGTATCGCCGCCGGGCTGACCGTCGACGACGTCAGTAGCGCCACCCGGGTCCGTATGAACATCGTGCACGCGATCGAGGCGGACGACTTCTCGCCCTGCGGTGGGGACGTCTACGCCCGTGGGCACATCAGGACCCTGGCCAGGGCTGTCCGCCTCGATCCCGGGCCGCTGCTCGCCCAGTACGGCGACGAGCACGGCGGGCGTCCGGCACCCACCCCGGCCGCTCCTCTCTTCGAGGCGGAACGCATCCGTCCGGAGCGGCGCGGGCCCAACTGGACCGCGGCCATGGTCGCCGCCATCGTCGCCGTGATCGGTTTCGTCGGCTTCACGATGTTCCAGGGTGACGACAGCGGCAACGAGGCGAACGTGGCCGAGGGCCCCACGCCTGGCGACTCCGCCTCCCCGACCACCAAGACCAAGAAGCCCGCCGCCCCCAAGCCCGAGCCGTCCGACAGCGCCATCGCGGCCGTCCCGCAGGACAAGGTGACCGTCCGGGTCAGTGCCGTCGACGACGAGAGCTGGGTCGCGGCAAAGGACCACAACGGCCGGATGATCTTCGACGGCCTCATCAAGCAGGGCGACAGCAAGACCTTCCAGGACAGCTCGAAGGTCCAGCTCGTCATCGGAGACGCCGGCGTGATCGACCTCTTCGTCAACGGCAAGAAGATCGAGGAGAACTTCCGGCCGGGCTCTGTCGAACACCTGACGTACACGAAGGGCGACCCCGAGGCCGGGTGAACCGTCCGAAAGGTCCAGTTGATGCGGGGTTGGCCGGGAAACGGCCAACCCCGTCGACGTGGGGTGTCACCGGGACGAAGTAGTCTTGAGCCCATGCCTGAACGCCGTACCGTCGCACTCGTCACCCTTGGCTGCGCCCGTAACGAGGTGGACTCGGAGGAGCTCGCAGGCCGTTTGGAGGCGGACGGCTGGCAGCTCGTGGAGGACGCCGAGGCAGCGGACGTCGCTGTCGTGAACACCTGCGGCTTCGTCGAAGCCGCCAAGAAGGACTCCGTCGACGCCCTTCTGGAAGCCAACGACCTCAAGGGGCACGGCAGAACCCAGGCCGTCGTGGCGGTGGGCTGCATGGCCGAGCGGTACGGCAAGGACCTCGCCGACGCCCTCCCCGAGGCCGACGGCGTACTCGGATTCGACGACTACGCCGACATCTCGGACCGCCTCCAGACCATCCTCAACGGCGGTATCCACGCCTCGCACACCCCGCGCGACCGGCGCAAGCTGCTGCCGATCAGCCCGGCTGAGCGCCAGGAGTCGGCGACCGAGGTCGCACTGCCCGGGCACGCCCCGGCCGAGCCCGCCGTCGCGCCGGCGGATCTTCCGGAGGGCCTCGCCCCGGCCTCCGGCCCGCGGGCGCCCCTGCGCCGCCGTCTGGGCGGTTCCCCGGTGGCCTCCGTGAAGCTCGCCTCCGGCTGCGACCGCCGCTGCTCCTTCTGCGCCATCCCCTCCTTCCGCGGCTCCTTCATCTCCCGCCGCCCCAGCGACGTGCTCAACGAGACGCGCTGGCTGGCCGAGCAGGGCGTGAAGGAGATCATGCTGGTCTCCGAGAACAACACCTCCTACGGCAAGGACCTCGGCGACATCCGCCTGCTGGAGTCGCTGCTGCCGGAGCTCGCCGAGGTCGACGGCATCGAGCGCGTCCGCGTCAGCTACCTCCAGCCGGCCGAGATGCGGCCCGGCCTCATCGACGTGCTGACCTCGACCCCGAAGGTCGCGCCCTACTTCGACCTGTCCTTCCAGCACTCCGCGCCCGGCGTGCTGCGCGCGATGCGCCGATTCGGCGACACCGACCGGTTCCTGGAACTGCTCGACACCATCCGCAGCAAGGCGCCCGAGGCGGGTGTGCGCTCCAACTTCATCGTCGGCTTCCCCGGGGAGAGCGAGGCCGACCTCGCCGAGCTGGAGCGGTTCCTGAGCGGCGCGCGGCTGGACGCCATCGGCGTCTTCGGCTACTCCGACGAGGAGGGCACCGAGGCGGCGACCTACGACAGCAAGCTCGACGAGGACGTCGTCGCCGAGCGGCTGGCCCACATCTCGCGCATCGCCGAGGAACTCGTGTCGCAGCGGGCCGAGGACCGGGTCGGCCAGACCGTGCGGGTCCTCGTCGAGTCCGTCGACGAGGACGGCGTGTACGGCCGCGCGGAGCACCAGGCGCCCGAGACGGACGGCCAGGTGCTGCTCACGAGCGGCGCGGGCCTGCGGGTCGGCCGTATGGTCGAGGCGAAGGTGGTCGGCACGGAGGGTGTCGACCTGGTGGCCGAGCCGCTGCAGGGCTCGTTCGCGTCGCCTGCGTGGAGTGAGGAGGCGGGCAGATGACGGGTGTCCCGGCATCCGCGGCGGGAGGCTCCTCCGGCGCGAGGAGGGCAGCGGCAGGTGCGGCCGCTGCGGCGTCCGCGGCCTCGGCGGCCTCAGGGAAGGTTCCGGGGGCGGCAGTCGCGCGGTCGGCCGAGGGCGGGACTGCCGGTGCGGGGCCCGGTGCCTCGTCCGGCGTGAGTCATGGCGGGCCCGCCGGTGCGGTGCCCGGTGCCGGTGAGACTGTTCCGGGCGAGGACGTCGGCGCCGATGCCCAGGGCGACGGGAAGACCCCGCGGGGCGGGAAGATCGCTGCCGCGGCCGTCAACCAGGCCAGTGTCTGGAACATCGCCAACCTCCTGACCATGCTCCGGCTGGTTCTCGTACCGGCCTTCGTGGTGCTGATGCTCGCCGAGGGCGGTTACGACCCGGCGTGGAGGTCCCTGGCCTGGGCCGCCTTCGCCATCGCCATGATCACCGACCTGTTCGACGGGCATCTGGCGCGCACGTACAACCTGGTCACGGACTTCGGGAAGATCGCCGACCCCATCGCCGACAAGGCGATCATGGGGGCGGCGCTGATCTGCCTGTCCGCGCTCGGTGATCTGCCCTGGTGGGTGACCGGCGTCATCCTCGGCCGGGAACTCGGCGTCACCCTGCTGCGTTTTCTGGTCATCCGGTACGGCGTCATCCCCGCCAGCCGCGGAGGCAAGCTGAAGACCCTCACCCAGGGCGTGGCCGTCGGCATGTACGTCCTGGCGCTGACGGGGTGGCTGGCCACTCTGAGGTGGTGGGTGATGGCCGCGGCGGTCGTGCTGACCGTGGTGACCGGGCTCGACTATGTGAAACAGGCCATTGTGCTGCGCAGACAGGGAATCGCCGAGCGCAAGGCCGCGTTGGAGGAGAAGGAAGCGTGAGTTCCACGGCCACCGACGTGGTGCGACTACTCACGGTGAAGGGCGAGACGCTCGCCGTCGCGGAGTCGCTGACCGGTGGCCTCGTTGCGGCGGAGCTCACATCCGTCCCCGGGGCGTCCAAGGTGTTCCGGGGCTCCGTGACCGCCTACGCCACCGACCTGAAGCACGACCTGCTCGGTGTCGACGCCCCGCTGCTGGCGGCGCGTGGAGCGGTCGATGCGCAGGTCGCGGCAGAGATGGCGGCGGGTGTACGCAAGGCGCTCGGTGCCGACTGGGGTATCGCGACCACCGGTGTGGCGGGCCCCGAGCCGCAGGACGGGCAGGCCGTCGGCACGGTCTTCGTCGCCGTGGACGGACCCGCCGAAGCCGATTCCGGTTCTGCCGGCGGCGGAAAAGTGGAGGCTCTGCGGTTGAACGGCGACCGCGAGGAAATTCGTAGAGAGAGTGTACGGAGCGTACTCGCACTGCTTCTGAAGGAGCTTGCGGGCGAACAGACTGGGAATGAGCGGGCACAGGATACGGAACGGAACGGGGGGTTTTGATGTTTGCAGCCCTGAGTGAACACGACATCGCTCCCCGCACGGCCGCGGCGCAAGGCGGTACGGTGGGGCGTAATGGATGCGGCTACGCGGTCCGAGGAGGGAGCCACCGATGATTCTGCTCCGTCGCCTGCTGGGTGACGTGCTGCGTCGGCAGCGCCAGCGCCAGGGCCGTACTCTGCGCGAAGTCTCCTCGTCCGCCCGAGTCTCACTCGGCTATCTCTCCGAGGTGGAGCGGGGGCAGAAGGAGGCTTCCTCCGAGCTGCTCTCCGCCATCTGCGACGCGCTGGACGTACGGATGTCCGAGCTTATGCGGGAAGTGAGCGACGAGCTCGCCCTCGCCGAGCTGGCCCAGTCTGCTGCGGCCACCCCCAGCGAGCCTGTGGCGGTTCGCCCGATGCTTGGTTCCGTATCGGTGACCGGTGTGCCACCGGAACGGGTGACCATCAAGGCGCCTGCCGAAGCGGTGGACGTCGTCGCCGCGTGAGGCTCTGCGCTCACACGGCATGATCGAGGCCCCGGCCGGGCCTCTCCGGAGGACCCGGAGGGGTGCCGCCCGGGGTTTTCGCCTGTGTGGGGGCCGGCTGGCGCTGTGCCGTGCCTTCTCGCGCGTGCTGTGTCCGTTGTGTGTGCGTTTGCCGGTATGGCGTGTGGCGGTCATCGTTGAAGGGATGGCGGGGGGCAGTCCTCGGAGGTGCGGATGTATGTCGTGAAGAGCCCGTTGTCGGACGCGAACCTCAAAACCGTGTCCGAGGCGCTGCAAGGTGCCCTTGTCGATCTGGTGGACCTCGCCCTCGTGGCGAAGCAGATCCACTGGAACGTGGTGGGGCCGCGCTTCCGTTCCGTGCACCTCCAGCTCGACGAGGTCGTCGACACCGCGCGGAAGTACTCCGACACCGTGGCCGAGCGCTCCGCGGCCCTCGGGATCTCTCCTGACGGGCGTGCCGCGACGGTGGCCGTCGGCAGCGGGATCGGGGTGACCCCCGAAGGGTGGGTCGACGACACGGCCGCCGTGGGTGCGCTCGTCGAAGCGCTGGGTGCGGTGATCGCGCGGATGCGGGAGCGGGTCGAGGCGACCGGTGAGCCGGATCCGGTGAGCCAGGACATCTTCATCGGGATCACGGCGGACCTGGAGAAGCATCATTGGATGTTCCAGGCCGAGAACGGGTGACGGAAGAGGGAGCGGGTGACGGGTCGGGCGGGAGTTTCGCCACGGCTCGGCTCGGAGGGCTGGGCGGCGTTGGCCGGGTCCACGTGCGAGGCCCGAGCGTCCTGGGTGGCCTGAGCTGTGGGCGTGGTGCGCTCGTTTGCCCGTGGTGCGCCCTCTGCGCGGCCCCGGGTGGCCGCATAGCGTCGGGCTGGAGGTGGCGGCCATGGCGGTGATAGCGCGCAGGGGGAGTCAGCGCTGGGGGGTCCGCGGGGCCGTGCTCGGGCTGGGGGCGCTGTGGTGGTGGGCTGTGCTGCGGCTGGTGGCCGTACCCGAGGCGGGGGTGCTGGAGGCGGCGGTCGCGGCCGGGGGGTGGGGGTTGAGCGTGCTGCCCGTGCATTGCGTGCCGAAGCGGCGGGCACGGGGGGTTGTGGGGGCGGGGCGGTGGCGGAGGGTTCTGCGGGCTGGGGGTGAGGGTGCGGCGGGGGTGAAGTCGGGGGGTGTTTAGGGGGTTTTGCTTGAGAGCTTGGTGCGTGAGGGGTGGTGGCCGGGGGGCCGGAGGCTTGCCTTGGTTGGGGGCTGGGGCTGAGGGGCTCGCTGCCGGTGAGAGCGGTGGGTTTTCGGGAGTCGCGTGGTTGGTTGCGTGCCCGTGTGGGTGTCGGTGGCCGACGGGCCTGCCGTCCAGGAGTGCGGCGGTCGGTGAGGCCGCGGCGTGGCGTGCATGGGTGGGCCGTCTCACCACGGCATCGCCACACCTCCGTTCGGGCGGAGGATCTGGCCCGTGGTGAAGGCCGAGGCGTCGGAGGCCAGGTGGAGGACCGCGTGGGCGATGTCCTCGGGCTCGCCCACACGGCCCAAGGGTGACATGCGGGCCATGACGGACTCCGCGTGCGCCTGGGACCCGCTGTCGTGGCGGTCGGTCATCGGCGTACGGATCCAGCCCGGGGCGACGGCGTTGACGCGGATGCCGTGCCGGCCGACCTCCGTCGCAAGGGTCTTCGTCAGCTGGACCACCGCCGCCTTGGCCGCGCCGTAGCAGAGCAGCCCCGGGCCGCCCGTGTCGACGGCGCCCGAGGCCATGGTGACGATGCTGCCCCGGGTGCCGCGGGCGATCATCAGGCGGGCCGCCTCCTGGCACGCGTACAGCACTCCCTTGAAGTTGACGTTCAAAACCCGGTCCAGGTCCTCGTCCCGGGTCTCCAGCACCGGGCTGCTGTGCATGATCCCGGCGACCGCGGCCAGGGTGTCCAGGCGCTCGCAGGAGGTGAGGGCCTGTCTCAGCCCGGCCCGGTCCGTGACGTCGAGGGTGTGGGTGTGGGCGGTGCCGCCGCTGTTCTCGATCAGGGTCGCCGTCTCGTGCAGGCGCTCGGCGTCGCGGTCCGCGCAGTGCACGGTCGCACCCGCCTCCGCGAGCAGGAGCGCCGAGGCGCGGCCGATGCCACTCGCGGCGCCGGTGACGAACGCGGTGCGGCCGGTGAGGTCGTACGCCGTGACGGGCATACAGGGACCGTACGAGCGATTCTGACAGGTCGTCAATTGAGGTGACCGCGCCGTGTCGAGGCGGGGGCGGGTCCGGGCTGGCAGGTGGGGCACCAGTAGGTGGGGCGTTCGCGGGAGCCGTCGCCCTGGTCGGCGACGCGGATCGAGGTGCGGCAGCGCAGGCAGGGGCGGGGGGCGCGGCCGTAGACGAAGAGGTCCTGGCCGCGGCGGCCCGTCGTACTGCGGATGGGCCGGTCGCGGTTGGCTTCCAGCAGCTTCTTGGCGAGTGCGGGCAGCTTCGCGGCGCGGTCGGCGGGCAGGTCGCCTGCCGGGAGCCAGGGGGTGATGCCGAGGAGGAAGCAGAGCTCGCTCTTGTAGACATTGCCGATGCCGGCGAGGTTGCGCTGGTCGAGCAGGGCCTCGCCGAGTTCGCGGGTGGGGTCCTGGAGGACGTTCGCGAGAGCCCGGTCGGGGTTCCAGTCCGGGCCGAGGAGGTCGGGGCCGAGGTGGCCGACCGCGCGGTGCTCGTCGGTGGTGCGCAGGAGTTCCAGGACCGGGAGACGGTAGCCGACGGCCGTGCGGTCGGGATTGCCGAGGATCGCGCGGATCTGGTGGCCGGGGCCGCCGCTCCAGCGCCGGCCGTTCCCGTACACCTTCCAGGAGCCGTCCATCCGCAGGTGGGAGTGCAGCGTCAGGCCGCCCTCGATGCGGGTGAGGAGGTGCTTGCCACGCGGGGTGACGTCCAGGACCGTACGGCCCGTGAGGTCGGCCGTGGCGAACCGGGGCACCCTGAGGTCGCTGCGGGTCAGCACCCTGCCCGCAAGGGCGTCGTGCAACCGCCTCGCGGCCTGCCAGACCGTGTCACCTTCGGGCATGGGTCAAGGGTGGCACGAGGGCGGGGTGCTCGGCCCGGCCGGCTGCTGGGCGGGGGCTATCAGGCGCGCAGCCGGAGTCCTCTGGGCGTCGCGATGAAGCCCGCTCCTTCCAGGAGGGCGCCGATGGGGGAGGTCAGGGCCTGGGCGCCGTTGACGCGCTCCACCGTGACCGTGCCGAGCGAGCCCGCACGGGCAGCGGCGGCGAGGGCCTCCGCGGCGCTGTGCAGACGAGGGTCGTCGGCGGGGTCGCCGTCCGGGCTTGCGGCCCAGGCCAGCAGGGTCTTGCCCCCGCGCTCCATGTAGAGCGTCAGCTCACCGTCGACCAGCACCACCAGGGAGCCCGCTTTGCGGCCCGGCTTGTGTCCGGCGCCGGCCGGGGGCTCGGGCCAGGCCAGGGCGGCACCGTACGCGTTCGCGGGGTCGGCGGCGGCGAGAACGACGGCCCGGGAGGCACCGTCAGGGCGGGTACGGCGGCCCGGAAAGCCCTGGTCGTACGCCGCACGCCCGCCGTTCTGCCCGGGCGGTGCCGCCTGCGGGGGGTAGTCGCGGGGCGAGACCCACTCGCCCGGGGACGGCCTGGGGGTGTCGTAGGAGGCGTCCGGGCCGGGGAAGCCGTCGGGGGCGTCGGTGTGGTCGTGGGAGGGGGTGGAGTCGTCCGGACCGGCGAAGTCGTGGGCGGGGAACGGGCCGGGTTCGGGACCGGGCGGGGGGCCGGGCAGGTCCTCGCCGCGGTCGCGGGCGCTGGACACCGCGCGCAGGCGGTCCACCGCGCCGTCCATCGCGAACTGCGCGGCGCCGAGGCCCTCCACCACGTAGCCGCGGCGGGCCTGGCCGCTCTCCTCGAAGGCCGACAGGACGCGGTACGTCGCCGAGAAGCCGCCCTCGACGCCCTCCGCCGAGACCGCGCCCCTGGTGACCACGCCGTGCCGGTCGAGCAGCGTGCGGGCGAGGGCATGGGCCCGCACGGTGGGATCGGGCTCGTGGGCCGGGAGCAGGGACCAGCGGCCGGCGACCGTCGGCGGGCCGGAGCGGGACGCGGTGCGGGCCGCGGCCGTCAGGGAGCCGTATCGGCCGCGCGGCATCGAGCGTTTGGCTCGGTGGGCCGTGGAGCCTGCGGTGCGGCCCGAGCCGAGCAGGGAGCGCATGGGGGTGAGCGTGTCGTTCGTCAGGCGGCCGGACCAGGCCAGGTCCCACAGGGCGTCGGCCAGCTGGGGATCGGTGGCGTCCGGGTGGGTGGTGGCGCGGACCTGGTCGGCGATCTGGCGGAAGAACAGGCCGTAGCCGCCGGAGAGGGTGTCCAGCACGGACTGGTGCAGGGCGGTCAGCTCCAAGGGGTGCGGGGGCGGCAGGAGCAGGGGGGCCGCGTCCGCCAGATAGAGGGAGACCCAGCCGTCCTTGCCCGGCAGGGAGCCCGCCCCGGCCCAGACCACCTCGCCGGCGGCGGTGAGCTCGTCCAGCATCGCCGGGGTGTAGTTCACGACCCGGGAGGGCAGAACCAGCTTTTCCAGGGCGGAGGCCGGTACGGACGCGCCCTGGACCTGCTCGATGGCCCGGACCAGCCCGTCGATGCCGCGCAGGGAGTGCCCCTTGCCGATGTGCTGCCACTGGGGGAGGAAGTGGGCGAGTGCGGCCGGCGGCGCCGGCTCCAGTTCGTGCCGCAGTGCGGCCAGGGAACGGCGGCGCAGCCGGCGCAGCACGGCGGCGTCGCACCACTCCTGGCCGATCCCGGCCGGATGGAACTCGCCCTGGACGACCCGGCCCGCCGCCGTGAGTCGCTGGAGGGCGCCCTCGGTGACGGCGACGCCCAGGCCGAAGCGGGCCGCCGCCGTGGCCGAGGTGAAAGGGCCGTGGGTGCGAGCGTAACGCGCGAGGAGGTCGCCGAGCGGGTCCTTGACGGGCTCCGTGAAGGCCTCCGGGACACCGACCGGCAGGGCTGTGCCCAGCGCGTCGCGCAGGCGGCCCGCGTCCTCGATCCCGGCCCAGTGGTCTCTGCCCGCGATCCGGACCCGGATGGCGCGGCGGGCCCCGGCGAGTTCCCGCGCCCATTGCGGTTCGGCGCCCCGCTCGGCCAGTTCCTCGTCCGTGAGCGGGCCGAGGAGGCGGAGGAGGTCCGCGACGCCCTCGGAGTCCTTGACGCGTCGGTCCTCGGTGAGCCACTGGAGCTCACGCTCCAGCTCGGCCAGGACCTCCGCGTCGAGCAGCTCTCGCAGCTCCGCCTGGCCCAGGAGCTCGGCCAGCAGCCGGGAGTCCAGCGACAGGGCGGCGGCGCGGCGCTCGGCGAGCGGGGAGTCGCCCTCGTACAGGAACTGTGCGACGTAGCCGAAGAGGAGAGAGCGCGCGAAGGGGGTCGGCTCGGGAGTGGTGACCTCGACGAGGCGGACCCTGCGGGACTCCAGGTCGCCCATCAGCTCCACGAGGCCGGGAACGTCGAAGACGTCCTGCAGACACTCGCGGACCGCCTCCAGGACGATCGGGAACGAGCCGAACTCGCTCGCCACCTGCAGCAGCTGCGAGGCGCGCTGCCGCTGCTGCCACAGCGGGGTGCGCTTGCCCGGATTGCGGCGCGGCAGCAGCAACGCGCGGGCGGCGCACTCACGGAAACGGGAGGCGAACAGGGCGGAACTGCCCACCTGGTCGGTGACGACCTGGTCGACCTCGCCCTTGTCGAAGACGACGTCCGCCGCGCCCAAGGGGGCCTGCTCGGCGTCGTACTCCCGGCCCATCGTGACCGGCTCCTGGTCCAGCAGGTCAAGGCCCATCAGGTCGGCGTCCGGCAGGCGCAGCACGATGCCGTCGTCGGCGTGCATGACCTGCGCGTCCATGCCGTACCGCTCGGAGAGCTTCGCGCCGAGCGCGAGCGCCCAGGGGGCGTGCACCTGGGCGCCGAAGGGGGAGTGCACGACCACGCGCCAGTCGCCGAGCTCGTCGCGGAAGCGCTCCACGACGATCGTCCGGTCGTCCGGGACGTGGCCGCAGGCCTCGCGCTGTTCGTCCAGGTAGGACAGCACGTTGTCCGCCGCCCACGCGTCCAGGCCGGCGGCGAGGAGACGGAGGCGGGCGTCGTCCTTGGGCAGCGAGCCGACCTCGCGCAGGAACGCGCCCAGTGCCCGGCCCAGTTCCAGCGGGCGTCCCAGCTGGTCGCCCTTCCAGAAGGGCAGCCGGCCCGGTACGCCCGGGGCCGGGGAGACCAGGACGCGGTCGCGGGTGATGTCCTCGATGCGCCAGGAGCTGGTGCCGAGCGTGAAGACGTCACCGACGCGGGATTCGTAGACCATCTCCTCGTCGAGCTCGCCGACCCGGCCGCCGCCCTTCTTGGGGTCGGCGCCCGCGAGGAAGACGCCGAAGAGGCCGCGGTCGGGGATCGTGCCGCCGGAGGTGACGGCGAGGCGCTGCGCGCCGGGGCGGCCGGTGATCTCGCCGGTGACGCGGTCCCACACGACGCGAGGGCGCAGCTCCGCGAACGCGTCGGACGGGTAGCGGCCGGCCAGCATGTCGAGGACCGCCGTGAAGGCCGACTCGGGCAGGGAGGCGAAGGGGGCGGCCCGGCGGACGGCGGCGAGGAGGTCGTCGAACTGCCACGTGTCCAGGGCCGTCATGGCGACCACCTGCTGGGCCAGGACGTCCAGAGGGTTGGCGGGGACCTTGAGCGACTCGATGGAGCCGGTGCGCATGCGCTCGGTGACCACCGCAGCCTGGACCAGGTCGCCGCGGTACTTCGGGAAGACCACACCGGTGGAGACCGCCCCCACCTGGTGCCCCGCCCGGCCGACGCGCTGCAGGCCGGAGGCGACGGACGGCGGCGACTCCACCTGCACGACCAGGTCCACCGCGCCCATGTCGATGCCCAGCTCGAGACTGGACGTGGCCACGACCGCCGGCAGACGCCCCGCCTTGAGATCCTCCTCGACCAGGGCGCGCTGCTCCTTGGACACCGAGCCGTGGTGGGCGCGGGCGATGACCTGGGGTGCGCCCTGGGCCGCTCCCGAGCCGCCCATGAGTGCGGCGGGGGAGTGGTGCTCGTCGAGCGTCTCGCCCGTGGCCCGTTCGTACGCGATCTCGTTCAGGCGGTTGCAGAGGCGCTCCGCGAGGCGGCGGGAGTTCGCGAAGACGATCGTGGAGCGGTGGGACTGGACGAGGTCGGCGATCCGCTCCTCCACGTGCGGCCAGATGGACGGTCGCTCGGCGCCTTCCCGGCCCTCCGCCACCGGAGAGCCGCCCAGCTCGCCCAGGTCCTCGACGGGGACGACCACGGACAGGTCGAACTCCTTGCCCGACTCCGGCTGGACGATCTCCACCTTGCGGCGGGGCGAGAGGAAACGGGCCACCTCGTCCACCGGGCGGACCGTCGCGGAGAGGCCGATGCGGCGGGCGGGTTTCGGGAGGAGGTCGTCCAGCCGCTCCAGGGAGAGCGCGAGATGGGCACCGCGCTTGGTGCCGGCGACCGCGTGCACCTCGTCCAGGATCACCGTGTCGATGCCGGTCAGGGCGTCTCGGGTGGCCGAGGTCAGCATCAGGAACAAGGACTCGGGGGTCGTGATCAGGATGTCCGGCGGGCGGGTCGCCAGGGCGCGGCGCTCGGCGGCGGGGGTGTCGCCCGAGCGGATGCCCACCTTGACCTCGGGCTCGGGCAGGCCGAGGCGCACGGACTCCTGGCGGATGCCGGTCAGCGGGCTGCGCAGGTTGCGCTCGACGTCCACCGCCAGGGCCTTGAGGGGCGAGATGTACAGGACCCGGCAGCGCTTCTTCGGGTCGGCGGGGGGAGGCGCCGAGGCCAGCTGGTCCAGCGCGGCCAGGAAAGCCGCCAGGGTCTTGCCCGAGCCGGTGGGGGCGACGACCAGCACGTCCGAACCCTCGTGGATGGCCTGCCACGCGCCGGCCTGGGCCGAGGTGGGCGCGGAGAACGCCCCCGTGAACCAGGCGCGGGTCGCGGGGGAGAAGCCGTCCAGGGCTCGGTACGCATTGCTGGGCATGCGTCCATCGTGCACCCCGGCACTGACATTGATGCTGATACTCGGGTTCCGGTGGTCGTGCCCCGGGCACTGACTGACGTCCTGCTGGGCTGTCCTCGTGTTGTTCTGTCCGGTCGCCGGGACCTGTTCTCATGGCTCCGGCCGGACGGAACATGACCTGACAGGAGCTTGGCCAGAAGCCCCTTCAATGTCCTGTCTGCGCCACCCGGCCGGTGCCCACCTCCGGTTGGGAAGGCATTACCAGCAGGGCATCAAAGGACGCAGAGGAGACCGCGGACCAGGATGTGTTCGGCGGGGGCGACTCCCATGCCGACACCGTCCACGTCGCGGTCATCAGCGACAACGGCGGACACCTCGCCGACGCCGAGTTCACCACCACGGCAGCCGGATACGCTGCGGCTCTGGCATTTCTGAGCGCCCACGGCCACGTATGGCGATCGGCGTAGAAGGCACTGCCTCCTACGGCGCCGGCTTCACCGGTGCCGCCCGCTCGCACGGGCATCAGGTCGTCGAGGTCAACCGGCCCGACCGGGCCGAACGCCGCCGCATCGGAAGGTCCGATCCCATCGACGCCTACGCCGCCGCCCGGGCCGCACTGTCCGGACGAGCCCAAGGCGCGCCGAAAGACGAGACCGTCGCCGGCATACGCGCCCTGCACAACGCCGCCCGCTCCGCCGTCAAGGCACGCGCCGCCGCCCTGAACCAGATCACTCATCACCGCGCCCGAGAGCATCCGCGCCCGATACGGACAGCTCAAAGGGACAGCCCGCACCGACGCCCTGGCCCGGCTGCGGCCGACCGGGGACGCGCTCCACGTCGCGGTCCTCACCGCACTGAAGAGCCTCGGCCGACGCGTCAAAGAACTGACCGCCGAGCACGAGGCCCTCACCAAGGCCCTGGACAACGAGGTCACCACCCATAACCCCGGCCTGCGGGCCGCCTACGGAGTCGGCCCCGACACCGCGGCCCAGCTGCTGGCCACGGCAGGAGGCAACCCTGAACGCTTACGGACCGAAGCGTCCTTCGCAGCCCTCTGCGGAGCCGCCCCGGCCCCCGCCTCCAGCGGCAGGACCAACCGGCACCGCCTGTCCCGAGGCGGTGACCGGGCAGCCAACGCCGCCCTCTATCGCATCGCCCTGGTCCGCATGTCCAGCGACTCCCACACCCGCGCCTACGTGGCACGGCAGACCGCCGCGGGCCGAAGGAGATCATCCGGCTCCTGAAACGGGCCATCGCCCGGGAGATGTTCCGCTGCCTGACCACCACGGTCACCATCCCCGGCATCGCCGGCCTGCGGCCCCTGCGACAAACCAAGAACATCACCCTCACCGCCGTCGCGCAGCACTTCGGAGTCTGGCCCACCACCATTTCCAGAGTCGAAAGAGGACTGAGAAGGGACGA
Organism: Streptomyces sp. NPDC057424; assembly: GCF_042803315.1. Taxonomy (NCBI): domain Bacteria; kingdom Bacillati; phylum Actinomycetota; class Actinomycetes; order Kitasatosporales; family Streptomycetaceae; genus Streptomyces; species Streptomyces sp. NPDC057424. Next base: position 112,257 of record NZ_JBHVCP010000014.1, on the reverse strand, counting down.
CGACCTCGCCCACGCCTACCGCGACTGGCTCCAAGCCGCTTGACAGCGATAGGAACATCAACGGGGCCTCGACGGCTCGCGGCCTGCCGTTTCGCCGCGGGTGGCGGCAGGGGGTGCATCGCGTCGTCCGCAGCCGCGGACAATGGTCGTATGAACGAGCGCGCACGGCACTGGCAGTACGACGCGCTGCCCGGGGTCGATCTGCTGCGGGCCCGGTATGTGCGCAAGACGTTCGTGCGGCACACGCACGAGAACTTCGTGATCGCCGCCATCGCCGACGGGGTGGAGGTGTTCCACCACGGCGGGGGTGATCAGTACGCCGGGGCCGGGGCCCTCGCACTGGTGAATCCCGACACGCCGCACACCGGGCGGGCCGGGGTGCCCGAAGGATGGCGGTACGGGGCCGTGTACCCGCCGCCCGACGTGGTGGCGGAGATCGCCGCCGAGACGACGGCACTGCGCGGGACGCCGGGGTTCGTCAGCCCGGTGATGGACGATCCCTACGCCGTGGGCCTGGTGCACCAGGTGCTGCGGGCCGCCGACGAGGGTAACGCGCTGGCCGCGGACACGCTGCTGAGAGTCGCCGTGACCAGGCTGCTGCGGCTGAACGGCGGGCACCTGCCGCGGCGGGAGGTGCGGACGGCGGGAGCTCGGATCGCCGCACGCGCGCGTGGGGTGCTGGAGGAGCGGATGGCACGTCCGCCGACCCTGGAGCAGCTCGCGGCCGGCCTCGGGACCAGCCCGTTCGCCCTGCTGCGGGCCTTCCGGGACGTCTACGGGATGCCGCCGCACGCGTGGCTCACGGACGCGCGGGTCCGGCGGGCGCGGCGGTTGCTGGACGCGGGGACGGCGCCCGCCGAGGTCGCCGTGGCCGTCGGGTTCACCGATCAGCCGCATCTCAACCGGCACTTCAGCCGGATGGTCGGTGTGCCTCCGGGGGCGTACCAGCGGGAGCGCAAGAACGTACAAGATTCGCGCTAGTCACTGGCCGTAGCGTGCGGGGCGTGGCAGATCAGACGGTTCTCGAGGACGCGGATATCGGTGGAAAGGCGGATCGGGCGGTCGTACGCGACGCCCTCGGTGTCGGGGTGGCCGTCGGGCTGTCCGGGTTCGCCTTCGGCGTGACGGCGGCCGGCAGCGGACTCACGCTGCTGCAGACGTGCGCGCTCAGTCTTCTGGTGTTCACCGGTGCGTCCCAGTTCGCCCTGGTGGGGGCCCTCGCGGCCGGTGGCAGCCCGTTCACCGCCGCTGCCGGGGCCTTCTTCCTGGGCGTACGGAACGCCTTCTACGGCTTGCGTCTCTCGCAGTTGCTGGCCCTCCCGCGCGCGGTACGGCCGTTCGCCGCCCAGTGGGTGATCGACGAGACGGCCGCCGTCGCGCTCGCCCAGCCCACCCGGCGTGCCGCACGGCTCGGGTTCGTCGTGACCGGGCTGAGCCTGTACCTCCTGTGGAACCTCACCACGCTGCTCGGTGCCCTGGGCGCCGAGGCCCTCGGGGACACCGACGCGTGGGGTCTCGACGCCGCCGGGCCCGCGGTGTTCCTGGCGCTGCTGGCGCCCATGCTGAGGTCCGGCACCGAGCGGGCCGTCGCCGGGCTCGCCGTGCTGCTGGGGCTCGGGCTACTGCCGGTGCTGCCCGCCGGGGTGCCCGTGCTGCTGGCCGCGCTGGCGGCGCCGGCCGTGCTGTGGGCGGACGGCCGGCGCAGGGGACAGGGGGACACACGGTGAACGTCTGGATCGCGATCGGGGCGACCGTCCTCGGGTGTTACGCCGTCAAGCTGGCCGGGCTCCTGGTGCCCGCAGGAGCCCTGGAGCGGCCCGTCGTCAAACGCCTCGCCGCGCTGCTGCCCGTCGCGCTGCTCGCGGCCCTCACCGCTCAGCAGACCTTCGCCGACGGGCAGACCCTGGTGCTGGACGCCCGGGCCGCCGGACTCGCCGCCGCGGCCGTCGCGCTGATGCTGCGCGCCCCGTTCCTGCTCGTCGTCGCCGCGGCCGTGCTGGTGACCGCGGGGGTGCGGGCCATGGGGGCGGGATGATCAGTCGATCGCGCGGCCGTACGCGCTGAGCACGCGCAGGGCCTCGATCGTCACGAGCGGACGCGCCTCCAGGGCGGGGGCCGGGGCCCAGTGGCGCCACCGGACAGGCCAGCCGCCGTCCTCCTGCTGTTGGGCCGCTAGATGGTCCAGGGAGCGGGCCATCTCCGCGTCCGTGAACCACGCGCGCGCGAGCGAGCGCGGCGTCCGCGCGTAGTCGTACGGGAAGTGGTGCTCCCCCGGGGCGTAGCCGGGGGACACCGGATACCCGTCCAGGTCGCAGGGGTCCAGGGCCGCGAGACGGTACTCGCGGACCAGCCGGCCGAGACGGCCGGCGGCCGCCTCCGCGCGCGGGCGGTCGGGGGCGGAGTCCAGGAAGGCCACGGCGGCCTCGATCTCGTACGGATGCGACGTCTCCAGGGACTCGACCGCCTGCCAGCAGAAGTCCGTGGCCCGGAACAGCCAGGCGTGCCACACCTCGTTGCGGTGCAGCAGACCCACCACCGGCCCGGTGGCCAGGAGGTCGCTGGGCGGGTCGTCCACCACTCTCACGAACGGGGCCGTGGGGTAGTCACGCTGGCTGGGGTGGATCGCGGGGAGGGCACCGTCCGTCGTGGAGATGGACGTCAGGTAGCGGCACATGCGCTCCACGCGCTGACCGGCGCAGCGTCCGACCGCGTCCAGGACGCGCAGGGCGTGCGCGGTGTGCAGCGGCTGGCTGACCGGGCCGCGCAGATCGGGCTCCAGCGCATGGCCGTATCCACCGTCCTCGTTGCGGTAGGCGTCCAGGGCGGTCTCCACCGGATCGGCGGCGGCGCCCCGGAAGTGGTGGGCGAAGCGGTGTTGCTCGAGCACGCGCGCGGTGAGCCAGACGAAACGCTCCGCACGCGAGACGGGGCTGTGCCGCGGGGACGTCGGGGGGACTTCGGTAGCTCCTGTTTGGGCCATGGGTCAGACCGTAGGGCGCGAAGCGGTGGCGGCAGGCGGCCACGGCTCAGGCCCACCCCAGGGGCGGGATACTGGAGGCATGCGGTTGACGGTCTTCTGGCAGCGGATGGCGGAGCACTTCGGTTCTGGTTACGCCGAAACCTTCGCGCGCGACCATGTGATGTCCGAGCTCGGCGGACGCACGGTGCACGAGGCGCTGGCGGCCGGCTGGGACGCCAAAGAGGTCTGGCAGGTGGTCTGCTCGGTGATGGACGTGCCCCGGGAGAGGCGCTGACCGTTGCCGATGAGCCTCGGAGACCACCGGCCGGATCGGCCGGACGGCCTCGGACGTCGCTGACCGGTCACGAAGATCGCACACGGGTACACGGCTGTCGGTGGCGTGGGCGAGACTTGGACCGTGGCACCCACTGACGAGACCGGGCAGGCAACCCAGCAGCCCTCAGCTTCCGGTACGACGCCGCCCGTCAGGCCTCCGGTCGGCGGGGCCGGGGCGAACGGCCGCATGCCGCGCTGGCTGCCCCGAGCCATGGTGCTCGCGCTCGCCCTCGTCGCTGTGTTCCAACTGGGCAGCTGGGCCTTCCACCAGCTCACCGGCCTGCTGATCAACATCCTCATCGCGTTCTTCCTGGCGCTCGCGATAGAACCCGCGGTGGGCTGGATGGCCTCGCGCGGCATGCGCAGAGGGTTCGCCGCGTTCGTGGTCTTCATCGGCGTGATGATCGTGTCGGCCGGTTTCGTCACCCTGCTCGGTTCCGTCCTCGCGGACCAGATCATCAAGCTGATCGAGGGCTTCCCCGAGTACCTCGACTCCGTCATCAACTGGATCAACACGCACTTCAGGACCGACCTGAAGCGCGTCGACATCCAGGAGGGCCTGCTCCGCTCCGACTGGCTGCGCAACTACGTCCAGAACAGCGCCACAGGCGTCCTGGACGTGTCCGCCCAGGTCATCGGTGGCCTCTTCCAGCTGCTCACAGTCGCCCTGTTCTCGTTCTACTTCGCCGCTGACGGCCCGCGACTGCGCCGCGCGATCTGCTCGGTCCTGCCGCCAGCCCGCCAGGCCGAAGTGCTGCGCGCGTGGGAGATCGCCGTGAACAAGACCGGCGGCTACATCTACTCCCGTGGCCTGATGGCGCTGATCTCCGGTGCGGCGCACTTCGTCCTGCTCCAGGCTCTGGACGTGCCCTACGCGCCCGTGCTCGCCGTGTGGGTGGGCCTGGTGTCGCAGTTCATCCCCACCATCGGCACCTATCTCGCGGGCGCCCTGCCCATGCTGATCGCATTCACGGTGGATCCCTGGTACGCGCTGTGGGTGCTGGTCTTCGTCGTGATCTACCAGCAGTTCGAGAACTACGTGCTGCAGCCCAAGCTGACCTCCAAGACCGTCGACATCCACCCTGCCGTCGCCTTCGGCTCGGTCGTCGCCGGCACCGCTCTCCTCGGCGCCGTCGGCGCGCTGATCGCCATCCCCGCCATCGCCACCCTCCAGGCGTTCCTGGGGGCGTATGTGAGGCGCTACGACGTCACGGACGACCCCCGGGTGCACGGCCACCGCCGACGAGGAGAGGGGCCGGGCCTGCTCACGCGCGCCAGAGGGGTGTGGATACGGCGGCCGGGGGTGGAGCGGCCCGGAGACGGATGCTCCGGGGAGAGCTCCTCCTGAGAGGCCCTGGCCGCCCGGCTCCTACGGCGTCGCGGCCTCCAAGAGGCTCGCCCGCTCGATGGGTGGGATGAGCGCTCCGCGACGAGCAGGACCTCGACCAGCTCGGTCCGCACGGCACCGACGGATCGGCGGCGGATCGGCGGCGAGACGGAGCAGGAACGGCAGAGCTGCCGGCATGGCCGGGCCCCGTCTGAAGACACCGTCCGTCAGGGCGTTGCAGAGCACCCGCTCCGCCTCGGAAGCCGTGGCCGGATCGAGCAGGCCGCGGGTGAGGGCCGGGACCCTGGCGGGACAGCACGGTACTGAGGCACGGGCACGCCCCGGCACGCAACATGGCGCGCGATGCCGCGTGGTGCGCTTGACACGAAAATCGAACATCCATTCTCATGAAGGCACCGGCGAGGCTCAACGAAGGGCATTTCGACGTACTTTGGGTAGAGAAATGCCCGAGTTATCCACAGGCCGGACGTGCGTCGGGGCGCATTGTCAGTGGCAGGCGTTAGCGTCTTTGACGTGAAGCGATCGACTCAAGCAAATCGGGTGGAACCCATGGCAGGAACCGACCGCGAGAAGGCACTGGATGCCGCGCTCGCACAGATTGAACGGCAATTCGGCAAGGGCGCGGTCATGCGCATGGGTGACCGGACCAACGAGCCCATCGAGGTCATCCCGACCGGCTCCACCGCCCTGGACGTGGCCCTCGGCGTGGGCGGTCTGCCCCGCGGCCGTGTCGTCGAGATCTACGGACCGGAATCCTCCGGTAAGACCACCCTGACCCTGCACGCGGTGGCGAACGCGCAGAAGGCCGGAGGCCAGGTCGCCTTCGTCGACGCGGAGCACGCACTCGACCCCGAGTACGCGAAGAAGCTCGGCGTCGACATCGACAACCTCATCCTCTCCCAGCCGGACAACGGCGAGCAGGCCCTGGAGATCGTGGACATGCTGGTCCGCTCCGGCGCCCTCGACCTCATCGTCATCGACTCCGTCGCCGCGCTCGTCCCGCGCGCGGAGATCGAGGGCGAGATGGGGGACAGCCACGTCGGGCTGCAGGCCCGCCTGATGAGCCAGGCCCTGCGGAAGATCACCAGCGCGCTCAACCAGTCCAAGACCACCGCGATCTTCATCAACCAGCTCCGCGAGAAGATCGGCGTGATGTTCGGTTCCCCGGAGACCACGACCGGTGGCCGGGCGCTGAAGTTCTACGCCTCGGTGCGCATCGACATCCGTCGCATCGAGACCCTGAAGGACGGTACGGAGGCGGTCGGTAACCGCACCCGCTGCAAGGTCGTCAAGAACAAGGTCGCGCCGCCCTTCAAGCAGGCCGAGTTCGACATCCTCTACGGTCAGGGCATCAGCCGCGAGGGCGGCCTGATCGACATGGGCGTGGAGCACGGCTTCGTCCGCAAGGCAGGCGCCTGGTACACGTACGAGGGTGACCAGCTCGGCCAGGGGAAGGAGAACGCGCGCAACTTCCTCAAGGACAACCCCGACCTGGCCAACGAGATCGAGAAGAAGATCAAGGAGAAGCTGGGCGTCGGCGTGCGTCCCGAGGAGCCGGCCGCCGAGCCGGGCACGGACGCCGCGGTCTCCGTGCCGGCTGACGCGGCACCCGCTGTCCCCGCCCCGGCACCGGCCAAGACCGCCAAGTCCAAGGCCGCCGCAGCCAAGAGCTGACCCGTGACACGGCGAACCGACTGGGCGGAGTACGAGTACGCCGCCTCCGGTGTCCCACGGGGGAGGGACACCGGAGGCGACACGGGATCGGCCGCGGACGGGGCGGACGGCCTCTGGGACACACCGCACGAGGACGACCTGCTGTACGGGGACGGGGACGAGACCGGGCCGCGCGGGGGCGGCTCGCCCGGGGGTGGCTCGCGTGACGGCGGGCCGCGCGGCAGGCGCGGTCGTCGTCGGCGTGGCTTCGGTGAGGCCGCGGCCGATGCCGAGGACGGAGGTGCCCCCTCCTCGTCGAGGGCCGAGCAGGGGGCACCTCCAGGGGACCCGGTCGAGCAGGCTCGGGCGATCTGCCTGCGCCTGCTCACCGGGACCCCGCGGACCCGCAAGCAACTCGCCGACGCCCTGCGCAAGCGGCAGATCCCGGACGACGCCGCCGAGGAGGTGCTGTCGCGGTTCGAAGAGGTCGGCCTCATCAACGACGGGGCCTTCGCGGACGCCTGGGTGGAGTCCCGCCACCACGGCAGAGGGCTGGCCCGGCGCGCGCTCGCCAGGGAGCTGCGGACCAAGGGCGTCGACTCCACGCTGATCGACGAGGCCGTCTCCCAGCTCGACTCCGAGCAGGAGGAGGCGACCGCCCGGGAACTCGTCGACCGCAAGCTCCGCTCCACCCGCGGCCTCGACCGCGACAAACGCCTCCGCCGCCTCGCGGGCATGCTCGCCCGCAAGGGCTACCCCGAGGGCATGGCCCTGCGGGTGGTCCGGCAGGCGCTGGAGGAGGAGGGGGAGAACACGGACCTTCTCGGGGACGAGGGATTCTGAGGGGCGTACTGACGGGGTTGAGGTCCGGGTGGCAAGGCAGCCGCACGAGGCCTGCCGAGCAACTGCCGCGACATGTGCGGCTGTGCCCGTCCTAGGCTCAGCGCATGAAGATCAACGTGCGACCGGCGGTGGAGGCGGACGTGCCGTCGTTGAGGCAGCGGGGGCCCTGGCCGACGGGTTCCGCCGTTACATCCCCTCGCGGGGGAGAGACTGAAGCCTGAGGTGGCTCGGGTCGCCATAGCTTGCGACGCATGACCAGCCGACGCAACTGCATCGAGGGCTGAGGCCCGCAGGACCAGCCCTCCCGCAGCCACTCCAGAGCTCACTCCACCGGCAACCCCGCCCCCCCGCCAAGCCTGGAACCCCCCGACCAGGTCCGTGGCCCGGTGCAGTCCCAGCCGGTGCGAGGACCGGGCCGCCAGACTGGACGCGTAGCCCTCGTTGCAGATCACGACGATGCGCAGGGCGTGGCCAGTGACCTCGCGGAGGCGGTGGCTGCCCTGGGGGTCGAGGCGCCATTCCAGTTCGTTGCGCTCGACGACGAGGGCGCCGGGATGAGGCCATCCTGTCCGCGCAGGGCGGCGTAGCGGATATCGGCCCGGGGCGCGTCGCCGGCCCGGGTGGCCTTGACTGACGTCAGCGCGAGCCGGCTGTAGCACCGGCCTCTGCCTGCGCCTTCACCGGTCCGCCCACCGTGGCCTCCGCCGCCGCGTACAGGGCGGCCGGGCGCACTCCGCCCAGCGCGGTGACGAGGTGCCCGTCGGGGCGCACCAGGAGCACCGTGTGCGCGGCCGCGCCCGGATAGCTCTCGGCGACGAGCAGCTCGGCGGGGTGCGGCAGTGCTGAGACCGCCGCCGCGAGCTGCGGCATGATGCCCGCGCCGACCCAGTGCCTGCGCTCCCAGACGCCGGTGCCCGGCGCGATCAGCACCACGAGCAGCGCCCCGCGGCCGAGCCGGTCCCGCAGTCGTACGAAGGTGCCGTCCTCCGCGGTGACCCGTACATCGGTGACCGGTGCTCCGATCGGTGTGCCGACCGGGGTCTCTCCTTCGAGGCATCGGGGCGCGAGCGGTGAGTCGGCGTACGTCCCCGGTGCGCCGAGCTGGCCGTGCCCCAGGTGACCGTCGGTGAGGAGGGCGTCGTGGCCACGGGACGAGCCGGGGACGACGGCGCGCAGCCCTCCACCGCCGCGCAGCAGCGGCAACGCCTGGTCAGCGGCGCGCAGCCGGGCGGCGACGACCGCCCGGCGTTCCGTCTGGTAGCTGTCGAGGAGCGCCTCGTGAGGCCCGTGGTGCCAGGCCAGGGCCAGTTTCCAGGCGAGGTTGTCGGCGTCCCGCAGGCCCTCGTCGAGCCCGTGCGTGCCCAGCGCCCCGAGCAGGTGGGCCGCGTCCCCGGCGAGGAACACGCGGTCGGCGCGCCAGCGGCGGGCCAGCCGGTGGTGGACGGTGTGGACACCGGTGTCCAGCAGCTCGTACGACGGGGTCGTGCCGCCCGCCCAGCCCGCCAGGGTCTCCCGAATGCGGGTGAGCAGCAGCTCGGGCGTGACCAGGTCCTTGCCGGGCGGCAGGAGCCAGTCCAGGCGCCAGACGCCGTCCGGGAGCGGGCGCGCGGCGACCTCGCCGGCCGAGGGTCCGGACATGCGCCAGGGCGGCAGCCGGTGCAGCAACGCCTCGTCGTGCCAGGGCAATTCGGTGCGGAGCGCGGCGACGGCGTGGCGTTCCACCGCCGTACGGCCCGGGAAGCGGATGTCCTGGAGCTTGCGCACGGTCGAGCGGGGGCCGTCGCAGCCGACCAGGTAGCTGCCGCGCCACCACGTTCCCTTGGGACCGCGGGTGTGGGCCGTGACGCCCGAGGACTCCTGTTCGACACCGTCGAGCCTGCTCTCCACCGCGACTTTGACGAGCCGTTCGCCCGCAAGGGCCGCGCGCAGGGCGCCGGTCAGCACGTGCTGGGCGATGTGCAGGGGGGTGGGCTCGGTGTCGTCGAAGACGATCTCGCGGATCACCTGCTTGCGCCGCATCGACCGCCATCCGGCCCAGTGCACACCGGCTCGGGCGAGGGGCATGCCGGTCAGCCGTGCCATCAGAGCGGCGGTGTCCTCGCGCAGGACGACGGTGCGCGCCGCACGGGGTTCGTCCTTGCCCGGGCCCTCGTCGAGGACGACGCACGGCACCTCCTGACGCGCCAGCGCCAAGGCGAGCGTGAGCCCGACGGGTCCCGCTCCGACGATGATCACCGGGTCCACGACGCGGCGCCCCCTGCCCGCTGAGGTGTCCTGAGAGACGTAGGTGAACAGAAAGTCGGAGCAGGGTGCACGATCACAGAACGTATGCAACCCATTGCCGGTGCTTGCGTCAAGTGACCAAGGGCTGGTGCCGATCATGGCATCGCATCAAGGGTTGCGGGACGACTCGCTCGTCACGTGATGGGGCGCCAGGGTGGCACGGAAACCGCATGGCTTCTGGCTCGGCACTGCTGTGGCCCGCCGGGGATCCGGCGGGCCACAGCAGTAGAGGTCGTCGGGCCGTCAGATAGAGCCGCCGGCACCGGTTCCGTAGGTGCCGCCCACCTCGGCCGCGTTCACGTCGTCGACCTTGTCTGCACCGAGAACAGCACCCGTGCTCCTCCTGCTGCGGCGCAGCCTGCCCTCCAGCCACGAGGCGAAGGATGTGAGGATGAAGTTCAGGACGATGAAGATGACCGCCACCACGATGAAGCTGGGGATGACGTTCGCGTAGTTGGCCGCGAGTGTGCTGCGCGTGTTGAGCAGTTCGGTGAACCCGAGCATCACGCCGCCCAGCGCGGTGTCCTTCACGATGACGACCAGCTGGCTGACGATGGCGGGCAGCATGGCGGTGACGGCCTGCGGGAGCAGGATGCTCGACATCGTCTGGCTCTTGCGCAGACCGATCGCCATGGCGGCCTCAGACTGCCCCTTGGGCAGGGACAGGATGCCGGCGCGTACGATCTCGGCGAGAACCGAGGCGTTGTAGAGCACCAGGCCGGTCACGACCGCGTACAAGGGCCGCTCGTCGCTGGGGATGCCCGTGGAGCGGACGTAGAACTCGTTGGCGAACAGCATCAGCAGCAACACCGGGATGGCCCGGAAGAACTCGACCACTGCGCCGGACGGGATGCGCACCCAGCGGTGGTCGGACATGCGGGCGATGCCGAGTACGGCTCCCAGCGGGAGGGCGATGACCATGGCGAGAGCCGCGGCCTTCAGAGTGTCGGCCAGTCCAGGCAGCAGGTACGTCGTCCAGGCTTCGGACGTGGTGAACGGCTTCCACAGGGACCACTTCAGCTGGCCCTTGTCCTCCATCGTCTGCCAGATCCACCACAGCAGGAGGGCGAGCAGGACGAAGAAGAGCACCGAGAAGAGCACGTTGCGCAGCTTGGCCTTCGGGCCCGGGGCATCGTAGAGAACGGACGTCATCGCTTTACCGCCAGTCGCTTGCTCAGCCAACCGAGGAAGAGGCCAGTGGGCAGGGTCAGTACCACGAAACCGAAGGCGAAGACCGCGCCGATGAGCACTGTCTGAGCTTCGTTCTCGATCATTTCCTTCATCAGGAGGGCGGCCTCCGCCACGCCGATCGCAGCCGCCACGGTGGTGTTCTTGGTCAGCGCGATCAACACGTTGGCCAGCGGTCCGATGACCGAACGGAACGCCTGCGGCAGCACGACGAGCCGCAGGACCTGGCTGAAGCTGAGCCCGATGGCACGGGCCGCCTCCGCCTGCCCGACGGGCACCGTGTTGATGCCGGAGCGGATCGCCTCGCAGACGAAGGCCGCGGTGTAGGCAACGAGGCCGAGTACGGCCAGCCGGAAGTTCTTGAGTTCGAAATCGTCGGGCGCGCCCATCGTCACACCGAAGATGTCGGACAGGCCGAGCGAGGTGAAGACGATGATGACGGTCAGGGGGATGTTCCGGACGAAGTTCACATAGGCGGTGCCGAACCCGCGCATCAGCGGAACCGGACTGACCCGCATGGCCGCCAGCAGGGTGCCCCAGATCAGCGAGCCGATGGCCGAGAAGACGGTGAGCTGCACCGTGACCCAGAAGGCACCCAGCAGGGTCGGGTTGTCATAGTCAGAAAGAAAGTCGAACACGATCTCCCGCGCTTCCGGGTGTGTGGCTTAGGTGGCGGACGTGCCGCGCCGCCGCCGGAGAAGCGAGGGGCGGCGGCGCGCCTGCGGATCCCCGCTGCGACCGCGGGGATCCTGCGTCGGCGGAGTTCCGCGTTACTGGACGATCTGGCCGATCTTCGGGGCTTCCTCGTACTTGTAGTTCGCCGGCCCGAAGTTCTCCTCGACGGCCTTCTTCCAGGCGCCGTCGCTGACCATCTTCTCCAGCGCGTCGTTGATCTTGTTCACGGTCTCGGTGTCGCCCTTCTTCACACCGATGCCGTAGTTCTCGTTGCTCAGCTTCAGTCCGGCGAGCTTGAACTGCCCCTTGTACTCGTCCTGGGACGCGAAGCCCGCGAGGATCGAGTCGTCCGTGGTCACGGCGTCGAGGGCGCCGCTCTGCAGACCCGCGATGCACTCCGAGTAGCCGCCGCGCTGCTGAAGCTGTGCCTTCGGGGCGATCTCGTTCTTGACGTTCTGCGCCGACGTGGAGCCCGTCACCGAGCACAGCTTCTTGCCGTTGAGGTCGGTGCCCTCCTTGATGTCCGAGTCCGCCTTCACCAGCAGGTCCTGGTGGGCCAGCAGGTACGGACCGGCGAAGTCGACCTTCTCCTTGCGCTCGTCGGTGATCGAGTACGTGGCCGCGATCATCTTCACGTCACCGCGGGCCAGCGCGTTCTCACGGTCGGCGCTCTTGGTCTCGACCCACTCGATCTGGTCGGGCTCGTAGCCCAGTTCCTTGGCCACGTACGTCGCCACGTCCACGTCGAAGCCGGAGAAACCGTCGGGCTCCTTCAGGCCCAGACCGGGCTGGTCGTACTTGATGCCGATCTTGATCTTGTCACCGCCGCCGGAGCCGGAGCCGTTGGAGTCACCGCCGTCGTCGCCACCACAGGCGGTGGCGGTCAGAGCGAGGACAAGAGCGGTGGCGGCCGCAGCGGAGACCTTGCGGAGCTTCATGGTGAACATCCTTTGCCGTGAAGAGAAAACCGTCGTTGCGGGTGACGCGGGTCGTCGCGAGCGCGACGCGCGCCTCAGTGATGCAGGATCTTCGACAGGAAGTCCTTGGCGCGATCGCTGCGCGGACTGCTGAAGAACTGGTCGGGCGCAGCCTCCTCGACGATTCGGCCGTCTGCCATGAACACCACGCGGTTTGCGGCCGATCGTGCAAAACCCATCTCATGGGTGACGACGATCATGGTCATGCCGTCGCGGGCGAGCTGCTGCATGACCTCCAGCACCTCGTTGATCATCTCGGGGTCGAGCGCGGAGGTCGGCTCGTCGAAGAGCATCACCTTCGGCTCCATGGCCAGTGCCCGTGCGATGGCGACGCGCTGCTGCTGGCCGCCGGAGAGCTGTGCCGGGTACTTCTCGGCCTGCGCGGACACGCCGACCCGGTCGAGCAGCGCCCGGGCCCGCTCCTCGGCCGCCTTCTTGTCCTTCTTGCGGACCTTGATCTGGCCGAGCATCACGTTCTCGAGCACGGTCTTGTGCGCGAAGAGGTTGAAGGACTGGAAGACCATCCCGACATCGGCGCGCAGCTTGGCCAGCTCCCTGCCCTCGGCGGGCAGCGGCTTGCCGTCGATCGTGATCGTGCCGGAGTCGGTCGTCTCCAGGCGGTTGATGGTGCGGCACAGGGTGGACTTGCCGGACCCGGAGGGCCCGATGACCACGACGACTTCACCGCGGGCGATCGTCAGGTCGATGTCCTGGAGTACGTGCAACGCGCCGAAGTGCTTGTTGACGCTCTTCAGGACGACCAGTTCTCCGGTCGCGGCCACATCTTCCTTGGCCACCGATACTTCGGTCATCGCTCTCAGGCTCCGTCCTCCTCGGTTTCGGAGGACAGTAGTTACCCTCTACGACCTGCGTCATTACATCTGAGGGGAATCTGAGCATCACGATCCGATAGCAATCGGACACGTGTCGTAGCACTTGGGACCAGCGCTCATACCAGCCGGGTAACGGAAGCGGTCCGCAACCGGAACCCTCTTGACGCCGTCCTCATCCATCAGCGTGACTGCACACGGTGCACGCGCGCGTGCACGCCTTTTTGTACACCTCCAGATCGTACGGCCAGTGAACCGAAAGGGGCCCGGATGAGACTGCTGCTCGTCGAGGACGACAACCACGTCGCCGCCGCCCTGTCGGCGGTTCTGGCGCGGCACGGGTTCGACGTCACGCACGCGCGCAGCGGTGAGGAAGCCCTCCAGGCACTCGTTCCCGAGGGCGACTGCTTCGGTGTCGTCCTCCTCGACCTCGGCCTGCCCGACCAGGACGGATACGAGGTCTGCGGCAAGATCCGCAAGCGCACCAGCACCCCGGTGATCATGGTCACCGCGCGCTCCGACGTGCGCTCCCGCATCCACGGCCTCAACCTGGGCGCCGACGACTACGTGGTGAAGCCCTACGACACCGGGGAGCTGCTCGCCCGCATCCACGCGGTGAGCCGGCGCACCTCCCACGAGGACACCTCCAGCGGCATCGAGACCGAGCTGCGGCTCGGCCCGGTGCACATCGAGCTGCCCACGCGGAGGGTCACCGTGGACGGGTCGGTGATCCAGCTGACCCGCAAGGAGTTCGACCTGCTGGCCCTGCTCGCTCAGCGGCCCGGCGTGGTCTTCCGCCGCGAGCAGATCATCAGCGATGTGTGGCAGACCAGCTGGGAGGGGACCGGGCGCACCCTCGAGGTGCACGTCGCGTCCCTGCGCGCCAAGCTGCGGATGCCCGCCCTCATCGAGACCGTACGCGGAGTCGGCTACCGGCTCGTCGCGCCCTCCGTATAGCGGGGCCGGGTGCGCACTCGTCTGCTCCCGCTGCTCATCGTCCTGATGGCGGCCGTGCTCCTCGCGCTCGGCATCCCGCTCGCGGTCAGCCTCGCCGGCGCGCAGCAGCAGAACGTCGTGGTCGACCGGATCGACGACACGGCACGCTTCGCGGCCCTCGCACAGTTCGTCACCGACTCTCCCGACGGTGCCACCAGCGCGTTCGAGAACGAGCGCCTGGCCACCCTCAGCAGCGAGCTCCGCAGCTACTACGAGGTCTACGGCATCCGCTCCGGTGTCTTCTACCGCACCGGCCACCCCATGGCCCAGGCTCCCGCCAAGTGGTCCCTGCCCAAGGAGGGCGAGGTCCGGGACGCCTTCGACGAGGCGAAGCTCAGTCGCCGCAGCCACGACCCGAAGCAGGTGTGGCCCTGGCAGCGCCGCACCCTGGTGGTCGCCTCGCCGGTCATCCGGGACGGCGACGTCGTCGCGGTCGTCGTCACCGACTCGCCGACCGGGCAGATGCGCTCGCGCACCCTGCACGGCTGGCTGGTCATCGGCGCGGGTGAGTCCGCCGCGATGCTGCTGGCCGTCGGTGCCGCCCTGCGGCTGACCGGCTGGGTGCTCAAGCCCGTGCGGGTCCTGGACGCCACCACCCACGACATCGCCACCGGGCGGCTCAAGTCCCGGGTCGCCGCCGCCGGCGGGCCGCCGGAACTCCAGCGGCTGGCCCGGTCGTTCAACGAGATGGCCGACAACGTCGAGGACGTGCTGGAGCAGCAGCGCGCCTTCGTCGCCGACGCCTCGCACCAGCTGCGCAACCCTCTCGCGGCGCTGCTGCTGCGCATCGAGCTGCTCTCCTTCGAGCTGCCCGAGGGCAACAAGGAGATCGCCTCGGTCCAGGCCGAGGGCAAGCGCCTCGCGCAGGTCCTGGACGACCTGCTCGACCTGGCGCTGGCCGAGCACACCGAGGCGGATCTGAAGATCACCGACATCGGCGGCCTCACCGCCGAACGCCTCGCGGCCTGGGCCCCGACCGCCGAGGCCAAGGGCGTACGCCTGGTGGGGGACTGCCGGCCCACCACCGCGTGGGCCGACCCGGTCGCGCTGTCCAGCGCGCTGGACGCGGTCATCGACAACGCGGTGAAGTTCACCCCCGGTGACCAGACCGTCGAGGTGACCGTGGCCTCCCACGGGGACACCTCCACCGTCGTCGTCACTGATCACGGCCCCGGTCTCACCGACGAGGAGCTGGCCCGCGTAGGCGACCGCTTCTGGCGCAGCGGCCGGCATCAGAACGTCAAGGGCTCGGGCCTCGGGCTGTCCATCTCTCGGGCACTGCTCGCGGCGGGCGGCGGTTCGATCGCGTTCGACCGTCACGAGCCGCACGGGCTGAAGGTGACGGTGGCGGTGCCGAGGTCGGCGCCTGCGGCATGACGGAGGCCGGGCGTTGCCGCATGACGGAGTGCGACGGCGGAGGCCGGGCGTTGCCGCAAGGCGGATGGCGACGGCGAGGACCGGGCGCTGCGGCAGGACGGCAGCCGGCAAGCGGAGGGCTCGGGCGCTACGGCTTGACCGACTGGTAGTAGCGCCGGGCACCGGCGTGCAGCTGCAGCGGGTCGGTGTAGATCGCGGTGCGGACGTCGACCAGCTGGGCGGAGTGGACGGTCGCGCCGATGAGGTCCCTGCTGTCGAGCACCGTGCGGGTCAGCCATTTGGTGAGCCGCGGATCCATGTCGCTGCGCGTGAGCAGCATGTTGGACACGGCCAGGGTGGGCACCGGGGTGCCGCGCTGGATGGTGGGGTAGGCCGACTCGGGCATCTTGGTGGCGCGGTAGTAGCGCGTGGCACCGCCCTGGTCGTGCAGTTTGGCCACGAGCGTGGCATCGATCGGCACGAACCGGAAGGCCGATGACGACTCCTTGGCCGGCCGGCTGAGACCGTCCGTGGGCAGTCCGCCCGACCAGAAGAAGGCGTCGAGGCCGTGCCCGAGCCGCCTGGGCCCGGTGTCGATGCCGTCCGACGACGGCTTGATGTCCTTCTCGGGGTCGATGCCGGCCGCCTTGAGAACGCCGTTGGCTATCAGCCGTACGCCGGAGTCGGGCAGCCCTATGGCCACGCGCTTGCCCCGCAGGTCGGCGACCGAGTGGATGTCCGAGTCGGGCGCCACGACGAGCTGGACGTAGTCGTCGTACAGACGGGCCACGCCGCGCAGCCGGTCGGCGCCCGGGCCGTTGTCGAGTCCGTACGTGGCGACCGCGTCCGCGGCGGCGATCGCGAAGTCGGTCCTGCCGGTCGCCACGTCGGCGACGTTCTCCTGCGAGCCGGCGCTGGTCAGCAGCCGCACCTTCAGCTCGGGCATGTCCTTGTCGATCTCGTTGCGCAGGAGTTCCCCGTACTCGTGGTAGACCCCCGCTCGGGTGCCCGTGCTGAACGTGATGGTCCCGCTCGGCGGCTCCTCGGCCCAGGGACGCAGCCACCACATCAGCAGGCCGAGGACCACGAGGGAGGCGGTGCCGCCCTGCAGGGCCCGGCGCCTGCCGATGGGGGGAAGCGTTCTGGACATGCGGGCGATCCTGCCAGCCGGGGCGCCCCCCTGACCAGGGCAACGGGTCACAGGGGGAGGGCGGGGGCGTGTCGGCGGGCGCCACTACAGTCGCCCCCATGAGCTCTTCGCCCGCCGACCTGGTCCGTGAATTCCACCGCGCATTCGGCCTGGACGCCCGCAGTTCGCCGACGGAGGTCTCACCGGAACTGGCCGCACACCGCGGCGACCTCCTCGCGGAGGAGGCCGCGGAGGTCGCCGAGGTGTCGGTGCGGGGCCCGCTCGACCGGCTCGCCCACGAGCTGGCGGACGTGGTCTACGTCGCGTACGGCACCGCTCTCGTGCACGGCATCGACCTGGACGCGGTGCTCGCCGAGATCCACCGCTCCAACATGACGAAGATCGGCCCCGACGGCTCGGTGTCCCGCCGCGAGGACGGCAAGGTCCTCAAGGGAGAGCACTACGAGGCGCCGGACGTGCCAGGGGTGCTGCGCCGGCAGGGATGGGTGCCGGGCGGAGGCGCCTGACCCGGGGGGCACGCTCCGGGCCATCCGGACCCGGGCCGCCCGGCCCCACCCCCTCAGTCGGCTACCGGTGCCTCGGCCTCGGCAGCCCGGGGCGCGGGCTCCGGACGGCGGGGCTCGCGTCGACGGGCCCACCAGGACGCCACCGGCTCGGTGTAACGCGCGGTCAGCGGGCCCAGCACGACCAGGATCAGCACGTAGGCCGTGGCCAGGGGGCCGAGGGACGGTTCGACACCCGCCGCGACCGCGAGGCCCGCGATGACGATCGAGAACTCGCCGCGGGCCACCAGCGCGCCGCCCGCCCGCCAGCGGCCCTTCACGGAGATCCCGGCCCGCCGGGCCGCCCAGTACCCGGTGGCGATCTTCGTCAGCGCGGTGACGGCGGCCAGTGCGAGGGCGGGCAGCAGGACGGGCGGGATGCTCGACGGGTCGGTGTGCAGCCCGAAGAAGACGAAAAAGACCGCCGCGAACAGGTCGCGCAGAGGGCTCAGCAGGGTGTGCGCACCCTCCGCGACCTCGCCCGACAGCGCGATGCCCACCAGGAAGGCCCCCACCGCCGCCGACACCTGGAGCTGCTGCGCGATACCCGCGACCAGGATCGTCAGACCCAGCACGACCAGCAGCAGCTTCTCCGGGTCGTCGCTGGAGACGAACCGTGAGATGAGCCTGCCGTAGCGCAAGGCCAGGAACAGCACGAGTCCGGCCGCGCCCAGCGCGATGGCCAGTGTCACGCTGCCGGCCATCAGTCCGGCTCCGGCCACCAGCGCCGTGACGATGGGCAGGTACACCGCCATCGCCAGGTCCTCCAGCACCAGCACGCTGAGGATCACCGGCGTCTCTCGGTTGCCGACCCGGCCCAGGTCGCCCAGCACCTTCGCGATCACGCCGGACGACGAGATCCAGGTGACTCCGGCCAGCACGACGGCGGCCACCGGACCCCAGCCGAGCAGCAGCGCCACGGCCGCCCCGGGCAGCGCGTTGAGGGCGCAGTCGACCAGACCGGACGGGTAGTGGGTCTTGAGGTTGGAGACCAGATCGCTCGCCGTGTACTCCAGGCCCAGCATCAGCAGGAGCAGGATGACGCCGATCTCCGCGCCCGTGGCGACGAACTCCTCGCTCGCGCCCAGCGGCAGCAGACCGCCCTCGCCGAAGGCCAGACCTGCCAGGAGGTACAGGGGTATCGGCGAGAGCCGGAACCGGGCGGCGAACCGGCCGAGCAGGCCGAGGCCGAGAATGATGGAACCGAACTCGATGAGCAGAACCGCGGAGTGCAACGGCTCACTCCCGCCCGAGTATGGTCGCGGCCGCGTCGACGCCCTCACGGGTGCCGACGACGATCAGCGTGTCACCACCGGCCAGCCGGAAGTCCGGCGCGGGTGACGGGATGGCCTCGGCGCGGCGCAGCACGGCCACCACCGACGCGCCCGTCTCCGTCCGCATCCGCATGTCGCCCAGCTCCCGCCCGTTCCAGCGCGAGGTCGCGGCCACCTCGATCCGCTCGGCGACCAGCCCCAGGTCCGTGGTGTACAGCAGGCTCGGGCTGTGGTGGGACGGCTTCAGCGCGTCGATCAGCGAACCCGCCTCCGAGCTGGTCAGCCGCAGGGACTGCGCGCAGGAGTCCGGATCGTCGGCCCGGTACACGTTCACCGTGCGCGTGCCGTCGCGGTGCGCCACCACCGACAGATGGCGGTGTTCACGGGTCTCCAGGTCGTACTGGACCCCGATCCCCGGCAGCGGCGTCGCCCTCAGGCGCGGAGCTGACACGATACTTCCCCTCGTTTGCCTTGTTTCGCATTATCCGACTTGGCTATCGCGCTTTGACGGCCTGATGAGCGGCGCCGATCATCGGACGGGTCACGTCCGCATGCTCCCATCCGGCCGTACGGTGACGACACGGGTGTCGTGACGGACATACGCAGCGGCCGGTCACCGGAGAGGGGGGAGGGGGGCGGTGCACCGGGGCGACGGCCTGCCGGAGAGGGCCATCACCGAACACGAGGAGGAGACCCTCGAGCTGGTCGCCGAGGGCCACACCTCGAAGGAGATCGGCGACCTCCTCTTCACCAGCGCCAAGACCGTAGAGCGCCACCGCGCCAATCTCCTCCAGAAACTCGGCATGCGCGACCGCCTGGAGCCGGCCCGGCACGTGATCAGGGCCGGACTCATCGAGCCCTGAGCCCGCTGCGGGGTTGTCCACAGGCGGCCGAGCCACATGCGCCGACCGCCTACCCTTGTCCCCATGAGCAGCATCGACCGGAGCCAGTCAGTGGGCGGCACGCGCACATACGAGGTACGCACCTACGGGTGCCAGATGAACGTCCACGACTCCGAGCGGTTGTCCGGACTGCTGGAGGACGCCGGCTACGTCCGCGTCCCGGAGGACGCCGACGAGGCGGACGTCGTCGTCTTCAACACCTGTGCCGTGCGGGAGAACGCCGACAACAAGCTGTACGGCAACCTCGGCCACCTCGCCCCGAAGAAGGCGAGCCGCCCCGGCATGCAGATCGCGGTCGGCGGCTGTCTCGCGCAGAAGGACCGCGACACCATCGTGAAGAGGGCGCCCTGGGTGGACGTCGTCTTCGGCACCCACAACATCGGCAAGCTGCCCGTCCTGCTGGAACGCGCGCGCGTGCAGGACGAGGCGCAGGTCGAGATCGCCGAGTCGCTGGAGGCGTTCCCCTCGACGCTGCCCACCCGCCGCGAGAGCGCGTACGCGGCCTGGGTCTCCATCTCCGTCGGATGCAACAACACCTGCACCTTCTGCATCGTCCCGGCCCTGCGCGGCAAGGAGAAGGACCGCCGCCCCGGCGACATCCTCGCCGAGATCGAGGCGCTGGTCGCCGAGGGCGTCTCCGAGATCACGCTGCTCGGTCAGAACGTCAACGCGTACGGCTCCGACATCGGCGACCGCGAGGCCTTCAGCAAGCTGCTGCGCGCCTGCGGGAAGATCGACGGACTGGAGCGTGTCCGCTTCACCTCCCCGCACCCGCGGGACTTCACCGACGACGTGATCGCCGCCATGGCCGAGACGCCGAACGTGATGCCGCAGCTGCACATGCCGCTCCAGTCCGGCTCGGACCCGGTCCTGAAGGCGATGCGCCGCTCCTACCGCCAGGAGCGCTTCCTGGGGATCATCGAGAAGGTCCGCGCCGCCATCCCGCACGCCGCGATCAGCACCGACATCATCGTGGGCTTCCCCGGCGAGACCGAGGAGGACTTCGAGCAGACGCTGCACGTGGTGCGCGAGGCCCGCTTCGCCCAGGCGTTCACGTTCCAGTACTCCAAGCGTCCCGGCACCCCGGCCGCCGAGATGGACGGCCAGATCCCCAAGAAGGTCGTCCAGGAACGCTACGAGCGGCTCGTCGCCCTCCAGGAAGAGATCTCCTGGGAGGAGAACAAGAAGCAGGTCGGCCGCACACTGGAGCTGATGGTCGCCGAGGGCGAGGGCCGCAAGGACGACACCACCCACCGCCTGTCCGGCCGCGCCCCCGACAACCGCCTCGTCCACTTCACCAAGCCGGACCAGGAGGTCCGCCCCGGCGACGTGGTCACCGTCGAGATCACCTACGCCGCCCCGCACCACCTCCTCGCCGAGGGCGCTGTGCTGGACGTGCGCCGCACGCGCGCGGGGGACGCCTGGGAGAAGCGGAACGCGGCCGAGCAGGCCAAGCCCGCCGGCGTGATGCTGGGCCTGCCGAAGGTCGGCGCCCCCGAGCCCCTGCCGGCCGTGGCGAGTGGGTGCGGCCGCGACTGACCCGGACCGCTGCCGCCCCGTGCGGTAGCGGCGGCTCCTGAGAGCTACCCTGCCGATCATGCTTGTCGCCGCCGCCGTCTGCCCCTGCCCGCCCCTCCTGGTTCCCGAGGTCGCCGCGGGCGCAGCCCCGGAACTGGATCCCGCGCGGGCCGCATGTACGGACGCGCTGGGCGTGCTCGCCGCTGCCAGGCCCGGCCGGCTCGTGGTCGTCGGACCGGTGGACCGTGCGCGGCCCGAGACGTACCCGGAGGGAACAGCGGGGTCCTTCCGGGGCTTCGGCGTCGACCTCGCCGTACGGCTGGGACCGGCCGGGGGCGCGGGCACGGAACCGCGGCTGCCGTACGCGTTGGCGGTGGCGGCCTGGCTGCTGGAGCGGACCGGATGGTCCGACGCCCCGGTCGAGGGACTCGGGGTGGGGGAGTCGTACCCGCCCGAGCTGTGCGCGCGGACCGGGAGGGACATCGCCGCCCGGGACGAGCGGGTGGCCCTGCTGGTGCTGGGTGACGCCAGCGCGTGCCGGACCCTCAAGGCCCCGGGCTATCTGGACGAGCGGGCGGCGCCCTTCGACGCGGAGGTCGCACGGGCGCTCGGCGCGGCGGACACGGCCGCACTGGCCACGCTGGACACCCGGCTGGCGCAGGAGCTGAAGGTGTCCGGCCGGGCCCCCTGGCAGGTCCTGGCGGGCGCGGCCGAGGGCGCGGACCTCGGCGGTTCGCTGCTGTACGAGGCCGCGCCGTACGGCGTGGGATACGTCGTCGCCGCCTGGTCGTAGGCCGGGCGGCAGGGCGCGGGAAACGGCGGACGGCCGGGAGCCCTCTGGCTCCGCGGCCGTGCGCCGATGTGCCTCTCCGTGTGCCGGTGTGCGCTCGGAACCTGCTGCGCTGATGCGCGCTCAGGAAGCGGGAGGCGGTGCCTCCGGACGCGGAGTGCCGCCCGCCTCCGGTGGGGGAGCCGGGTCCCGTGAGGGAGCCGTCCGGCCGGTCCCGGGCGGCGTCGTCGTGCCGCCGGGGTGAGGTGTGCGGTCGCCATGGTGGGTGAGTCGGTCCATGGCGCCCTTGGCCCGGCCCGCGCCTGACTGGATCCTGTTGCTGTACTTGCCCTTGGTCCTCCTGTCGACGGCATGCGCTGCCTTGTCGAGACCGTGGTGGATCTTGCCCTCGTGCCGGTGTGCGAGGTCCGAGACCTTGCTCATGGCCGGGCTCAGCTTGGCTTTCACGTTCTCCAGGAGACCCATGGCTCACCTTCCCTCGCGCGGGGCGGTCACGTACGGGCGCCCTCGCCGGCCTCGTTGTCGGCCGCCTTGTCGGTGGACTGCTGCTTGGGGATGTCGACGCCCTCGGGCTCGGTGACCTCGGTGGGGTCCTCGGCAGTCGGCTTCGCCGCGTCCTCGGCTCCGTCGGTGACCTTCGTCTCCGCTGCCTCGGCTGCCGCCGTCTCGGGCCCGGCCTTCGCCGTGCTGGTCTGGGCCTCGGCCGCCGGCGTCTCCGCCGTGGCCTTCGACCGCCGGAGAAGTCGTGCAAAAACGCCCATATCCACTCCATACGTTACTCGTGCGGGCGAAATCCCGCGTTGCCCGGTGCGTCAATTTGCGCGGCCCGGGCCACCGCCTCTGCGATCCGGCGGCAGGAACCTCGCAACGGGCAACGACCCCGCGGCCGTCGCGTCACGTAACTCGTTCGAGACCAGGGGTTGATGTTTGCGAGACTGGGGCGGTGAGCAGTGCACCCTCCGCCCCCCGCGTCATCGCCGTAGTCGGACCAACTGCGGCCGGAAAGTCCGATCTGGGCGTATTCCTGGCCCAGCGTCTCGGCGGCGAGGTCGTCAACGCCGACTCCATGCAGCTCTACCGAGGGATGGACATCGGCACCGCCAAGCTGACGCCCGAAGAGCGTGGCGGCGTCCCCCACCACCTGCTGGACGTCTGGGACGTGACCGTCACGGCGTCCGTCGCCGAGTATCAGCGCCTGGCCCGGGAGCGGATCGAGGCCCTGCTCGCCGAGGGCCGCTGGCCGATCCTGGTCGGCGGCTCCGGACTCTATGTGCGCGGGGCCGTCGACAACCTGGAGTTCCCCGGTACCGACCCCGAGGTCCGCGCCCGGCTGGAGGAGGAACTCACGCTGCGTGGCTCCGGCGCGCTGCACGCCCGCCTGGCCGCCGCCGACCCCGAGGCCGCTCGGGCGATCCTGCCGAACAACGGCCGCCGGGTCGTCCGCGCCCTGGAGGTGATCGAGATCACCGGAAGGCCCTTCACGGCCAATCTCCCCGGCCACGACTCGGTGTACGACACCCTCCAGATCGGCGTCGACGTGGCCCGCCCCGAGCTGGACGAGCGCATCGCACGCCGTGTCGGCCGGATGTGGGACGCCGGCCTGGTGGACGAGGTGAGCGCACTTCAGGCGCAGGGGTTGCGTGAAGGGCGTACGGCCTCGCGCGCGCTCGGCTACCAGCAGGTGCTCGCGGCGCTCGCCGGGGAGTGCACGCTCGAGGAAGCGCGGACCGAGACCGTGCGTGCCACCAAGCGCTTCGCGCGCCGCCAGGATTCGTGGTTCAGGCGCGACCCGCGGGTGCACTGGTTGAGTGGGGCAGCGGCCGATCTCACGGAACTTCCGCAGCTCGCGCTGTCCTTGGTCGAACGACCGGTTACAGCCTGATCACGTCATGGCATCGGGACGCCCAGGCCGTCATCCGGTCCTTCGGCGGCGTGCCATCATCGAGCTTCGATCGACCGAGTTGAGTCCTAGTTGGGAGGGCGCGTGGCGATGGAGGCCGGCCCTCGCGACACCGCACGAAGCACCGATCACATCACCGCCGAGCGGGATGAGACGGGGCACCGGGACGAGCCGGAGCAGGAGGCGGACCACCTCAGCTCCGACGGGCCCGACGAGACGCAGGGTGTGACGGACGACGGTCCCGAGCCCGGCGAGATGTTCGCGGACGAGGTCGAGGTCGAGCTGCGCCCGCAGCGCCGGCTCCGCATCTGGCAGCTCGCCCCCATCGTGGGCCTCGCGGCACTCGGCTCCCTGATGTTCGCGTTCCCGCTCGCCTTCGACTTCGGCGACAGCGGGGCCGTCATCGCCATGCTGGGTCTGCTGATCTGCTCGTGCGCGGCCGGCTGGGGCATGATGGCCGCCCGCCGCGTCGGCTACACCTGGCCGGGCCTGCCGGCCCGCGGCTCCGGCCGCAGACCCGACTGGCGGGTCGTCCTCGCGTACGCCCTGGTCGTGGCCCTCGTGGTGGTCCTCGCCGTGTGGCGAGTGGCACGGCTGCGCTGATCGCCGTAGGAGCGCGGGGGTGCTGTCCCAGGCACGCCGGCACTGTCCTAGGCACCCCTTACGATCGAGGCATGAGCACGCGGATCGCCTTCCTCAAGGGCCACGGCACCGAGAACGACTTCGTGATCGTCCCGGACCCCGAGAACACCATCGACCTGCCCCCGGCCGCCGTCGCCGCCCTGTGCGACCGGCGCGCGGGCATCGGTGGAGACGGGCTGCTGCACGTCGTGCGGTCCGCCGCCCACCCGGAGGCCAAGGGCATGGCGGCCGAGGCGGAGTGGTTCATGGACTACCGCAACGGCGACGGCTCGATCGCGGAGATGTGCGGCAACGGCGTGCGGGTGTTCGCGCGCTACCTCCAGCGCGCCGGCCACGCGACCGAGGGGGACCTCGCTGTCGCCACCCGCGGGGGCGTGAAGACCGTGCACATCGCCAAGAACGGCGACGTGACCGTGGGCATGGGCAAGGCAGTGCTCCCCGAGGGCGACGTCACGGTGAGTGTCGGCGAGCGCAGCTGGCCCGCCCGGAACGTCAGCATGGGCAACCCGCACGCGGTCGCCTTCGTGGACGACCTGGCGCACGCGGGTGACCTGCTCTCCCCGCCCCCCTTCAGCCCGGCCGCCGCCTACCCGGACGGTGTGAACGTCGAGTTCGTGGCCGACCGCGGCCCCGGGCACGTCGCGCTGCGCGTGCACGAGCGCGGCTCCGGTGAGACCCGCTCGTGCGGCACGGGCGCGTGCGCGGTCGCCGTGGCCGCCGCGCGTCGCGACGGCGCCGACCCGACGGCCACCGGCACCCCCGCGACCTACACCGTGGACGTCCCCGGCGGCACCCTGGTGATCACCGAGCGCCCCGACGGCGAGATCGAGATGACCGGCCCGGCCGTGATCCTGGCCGAAGGCGAGATCGACGCGGACTGGCTGGGAACCGCCGCGTCCGCGTGAGCCGGGGCAGCTCGTCCTGGAACACTCGCTCCCCCTCGGCCTCCGTCCCGAAACCACCGTTGGTATTCGGCCACTTGGCGAGAATCACCTCGACGAAGTCGTGACCTCTGGGGGTACAAACCTCACATTCGTCCCTCGAATGGGTGATCAGTTTCACGCTCGGCGAGAGGCGGTCAGTCGGGCGTGGTGGGCTCGGTAGCATCAAGCACCGGCCCGGACGGGGGACCGAAGCCGCTCCCTGAGCCGTGTCCGCTCTGGGGCACCCCGTCCGCCGGTTGACGCAGCCGGAGGTGCCCATGAGTGCGGAGGCCACGAATTCCGTGACCCCAGGCCCGATGCCGGGCGCGGTGTCAGGACCGGTGACGCCGACAGCCCCGCGCAGAAAGGCCCGCCCCCGGATCGACCTGCGCCGTCTCGGCCGCGCCGCCCTGCTCGGCCCCACCACCCGGGGCCGGCTGCCCGACGCCATCAGCCATGTCGTCGAGGCCCACCGCGCCCACCATCCCGACGCGGACCTGGAGCCCCTGCGCCACGCCTACGTCCTGGCCGAGTCCTCGCACCGCGGCCAGATGCGCAAGAGCGGTGAGCCGTACATCACACACCCGCTCGCCGTGACGCTGATCCTCGCCGAACTCGGCGCCGAGACCACGACGTTGACCGCGTCCCTGCTGCACGACACCGTCGAGGACACGGACGTGACGCTCGACCAGGTCCGCGACCAGTTCGGCGAGGAGGTCCGCTTCCTCGTCGACGGCGTCACCAAACTGGAGAAGGTCGACTACGGCGCCGCCGCCGAGCCCGAGACATTCCGCAAGATGCTCGTCGCCACCGGCAATGACGTCCGCGTCATGTCGATCAAACTCGCCGACCGGCTGCACAACATGCGCACCCTCGGCGTCATGCGCCCCGAGAAACAGGAGCGCATCGCCAAGGTGACACGTGACGTGCTCATCCCGCTCGCCGAACGGCTCGGCGTCCAGGCGCTCAAGACCGAACTGGAAGACCTGGTCTTCGCGATCCTGCATCCCGAGGAGTACGCGCACACCAGGGAGTTGATCGTCCGCAACGCGGCCCGCACGGACGACCCGCTCGCCGAGGTCGCCGACGAGGTACGCGGTGTGCTGCGCGAGGCGGACATCCAGGCCGAAGTCCTCATCCGGCCCCGTCACTTCGTCTCGGTGCACCGCGTCTCCCGCAAACGCGGCCGGCTCCGCGGCTCCGACTTCGGCCGCGTCCTCGTCCTGGTGAACGAGGACGCCGACTGCTACGGCGTCCTGGGCGAACTGCACACCTGTATGAAGCCGGTGGTATCGGAGTTCAAGGACTTCATCGCCGTACCGAAGTTCAACCTGTACCAGTCGCTGCACACGGCCGTGGCGCGCGAAAACGGCCAGGTCGTCGAGGTCCTCATCCGCACTCACCAGATGCACAAGGTCGCCGAGGCCGGTGTCGTCGCCCTCGGCAACCCGTACGCACCGGCCCCGGACGACCCGGCCGACGGCGAGCGCGTCGACCCCACCCGCCCCGGCTGGCTCTCCCGGCTCCTCGACTGGCAGGAGGCGGCACCCGACCCCGACCACTTCTGGTCGACCCTGCGCGAGGACCTCGCCCAGGACCGCGAGATCACCGTCTTCCGGCCAGACGGCGGCACGCTCGGCCTGCCCGAGGGCGCGACCTGTGTGGACGCCGCGTACGCGCAGTACGGCGAGGACGCGCACGCCTGCATCGGCGCCCGGGTGAACGGCCGTCTGGCGACGCTGAGCACCGTCCTGAAGGACGGCGACACCGTCCAGCTCCTCATGGGCCAGGACCCGGCGTCGGAGCCCTCCCGGGAGTGGCTGGAGCACGCCCACACGCCCGCGGCCCGGATCGCCATCCAGCGGTGGCTGACCGCCCATCCGGCGCAGGCGGAGTCCCAGCAGAGCGAGGCGCGGATCGCCGAGGGCCGGACGGCCCTCCGGCCCGCCGACGTACCCGACCCGGACGCGGCCCCCGAGCAGCCCGCCGACCGGGCCGCAACCGGTCACGTCCTCGCCGACCTGCCCGGCGCGACCGTCCGCCTCGCCCGCTGCTGCACGCCCGTGCCGCCCGACGGGATCACCGGCTTCGCCGTACGCGGGGGAGCGGTCACCGTGCACCGCGTGGAGTGCGCCGCGGTGGCGCGTATGAAGGACGGGGGGCGCGCGGAGGTCGGCGTGCGCTGGGGGGAGGCCGCCGAGTGCCGGGTCACCCTGGTCGCCGAATCGTTCGTCCGTCCCCATCTGCTGGCCGACCTCACCGAGGCCATGGCCTCCGAGGGCGCCGAGATCGTCTCGGCGACCGTGGAGCCCCCGACCCAGCAGCAGGTGCGGCACACGTACACCGTCCAGCTCCCGGACGCCGGACACCTGCCCGCCCTGATGCGCGCGATGCGCAACGTGGCCGGGGTGTACGACGTCAGCCGGGCGCAGCCACAACCGCAGGGCGACTGACCCGGCGCGTGCCGCCGACGGCCTCCACGCGGCCGGGGCGGCACCCGGCGCAGGCCCCGGTCCCCGGTTCGGGTGGGACGAAAGCGCGCCGTCCCCGCCGGCCGCCCGCGCGCTGATAGCCGTGGGGCATGCTCCTGACCCCCCGCAGCCAGGCCACCACCCCCAGCCGTCGCCGGACCACCGCCGCCCTGCTCACCTCGGCGGTCTCCGTCTGCCTAGTCGCCGCGAGCGCCCCCGCCGTCCCGCTCGGCGTGGGCGACCGCCTCTTCCCGTACCTCGGCAACCCCGGCTACGACGTGGCGGCGTACGACCTCTCCTTCACCTATCCGGGCAACAACAGCGAGCCGCTGCGGGCCGTCACCACCATCGACGCCTGGACGACCGCCGACCTGGACCGCGTCAACCTGGACTTCGCCCACGGCACGGTCGAGTCGGTCGAGGTCGACGGCGACCCCGCGGAGTTCCGCACCGCCGGTGAGGACCTGGTGATCACGCCCGAGGACTCGGTGTCGGACGGCAACTGGATGCGGATCACCGTGCGGCACACCAGTGATCCCATGCCCGCCAAGGACCGCGAGGGCGGCTGGGTGCGCACCGCGGACGGTCTCGCCATGGCCAACCAGGCCGATGCCGCCCACCTGGTATTCCCGTGCAACGACCACCCCTCCGACAAGGCGATGTTCACCATCCGGGTCACCGCGCCCGACGGACACACGGCCGTCGCCAACGGCCTGCCCGCCGGCGTGGAGAAGTCGGGCGGGTCGACGACCCGGACCTACCGCACCCAGCACCCCATGGCCACCGAGCTCGCCCAGGTCTCCATCGGCCGCTCCACGGTGCTGCACCGCACCGGCCCGCACGGGCTGCCGGTACGGGACGTCGTCCCGACCGAGCACCGCAAGGCGCTCGAACCCTGGCTGGAGAAGACCCCCGCCCAGATCGAGTGGATGGAGAGCAAGGTCGGCCGCCGCTACCCCTTCGAGACGTACGGCCTGCTCATGGCCGACGCATCCACCGGCTTCGAACTGGAGACCCAGACGCTCTCCCTCTTCGAGCGCGAACTCTTCACCGAGCCGGTCTACCCCCCGTGGTACGTCGAATCGATCATGGTCCACGAGCTGGCCCACCAGTGGTTCGGCAACAGCGTCAGTCCCCGCACCTGGTCCGATCTGTGGCTCAACGAGGGGCACGCCACCTGGTACGAGGCGTTGTACGCCGAGGAGCAGGCCGGCAAGCCGCTGCGGGACCGGATGAAGGCCGCCTACGGCGCCTCCGACCGCTGGCGCGCCGCCGGCGGACCACCCGCCGCCCCCAAGGCACCCGACCCCGCCCGCAAGACCGGTATCTTCCGGCCCAACGTCTACGACGGGGCCGCGCTCGTCCTGTACGCCCTGCGCCAGGAGATCGGCCGCCCGGCCTTCGAACGCCTGGAACGCGCCTGGGTCACCCGTCACCAGGACGACACGGCCACGACGGAGGACTTCGTCCGGCTCGCCGCCGAGATCTCCGGGCGCGACCTGGACGGCTTCTTCCAGGGCTGGCTCTACGGCGAGAAGACCCCACCGATGCCGGGGCACCCGGACTGGAAGCAGGAGGCACCCGCAAACCCGCAGGCACCCGCAAACCCGCAGGCCCCTGCGAAGCCGCAGGCCCCTGCGAAGCAGGCCCGGCCGGCGAGGGCACCCGCCCGATAACACGGTGACGAGACGCCCCGTGCCGTGCGACCATCTTCAGGTCGGCGCGGCACGGGCCGCCGGGAATCTCCCGGACCGCCCGTGCGTTGCAGACAGTGAACGGTTTCCCACCTACGTAAGGATCCAATGACCTCCTCTTCTTCCTTTTCCCAGGACTCCAAGCGCTTCGCGCACAGCCAACCCGAGGGTTTTCGGGCCGATGCCCTGATGGAAGAGGACGTCGCCTGGAGCCACGAGATCGACGGAGAGCGGGACGGCGATCAGTTCGACCGCTCCGACCGCGCGGCTCTGCGCCGTGTGGTGGGTCTCTCCACCGAGCTCGAGGACGTCACCGAGGTCGAGTACCGCCAGCTCCGCCTGGAGCGGGTCGTCCTCGTCGGCGTGTGGACCTCGGGAACCGTGCAGGACGCGGAGAACTCCCTCGCGGAGCTCGCCGCCCTCGCCGAGACGGCCGGCGCGCTGGTGCTCGACGGAGTCACCCAGCGACGCGACAAGCCCGACGCGGCCACGTACATCGGATCCGGCAAGGCCGAGGAACTGCGTGACATCGTCGTCGAGACGGGCGCGGACACCGTCATCTGCGACGGTGAACTCAGCCCCGGCCAGCTGATCCACCTCGAGGACGTCGTCAAGGTCAAGGTCATCGACCGGACGGCCCTGATCCTGGACATCTTCGCCCAGCACGCCAAGTCCCGAGAGGGCAAGGCACAGGTCGCCCTCGCGCAGATGCAGTACATGCTGCCGAGACTGCGTGGCTGGGGTCAGTCGCTGTCCCGGCAGATGGGCGGCGGCAAGGGCGGCGGTCTCGCCACCCGTGGCCCCGGTGAGACCAAGATCGAGACGGACCGGCGCCGGATCCGCGAGAAGATGGCGAAGATGCGCCGGGAGATCGCGGAGATGAAGACCGGCCGCGAGATCAAGCGCCAGGAGCGCAAGCGTCACAAGGTGCCGTCCGTGGCCATCGCGGGCTACACCAACGCCGGCAAGTCCTCGCTGCTCAACCGCCTCACGGGCGCGGGCGTGCTGGTCGAGAACGCCCTGTTCGCGACCCTCGACCCGACCGTGCGCCGGGCCGAGACCCCGAGCGGACGGCTGTACACGCTGGCCGACACGGTCGGCTTTGTGCGCCACCTGCCCCACCACCTGGTCGAGGCGTTCCGCTCCACGATGGAGGAGGTCGGCGAGTCCGACCTGATCCTGCACGTGGTGGACGGCTCGCACCCGGTCCCGGAGGAGCAGCTGGCTGCCGTACGCGAGGTGATCAGGGACGTCGGCGCCACCGACGTACCCGAGATCGTCGTGATCAACAAGGCCGACGCGGCCGACCCGCTCACCCTGCAGCGGCTGCTGCGCGTCGAGAAGCGCTCCATCGCCGTCTCGGCCCGCACCGGCCTGGGCATCGAGGAGCTGCTGGCACTCATCGACAACGAGCTGCCGCGCCCGTCGGTCGAGATCGAGGCGCTCGTGCCCTACACGCACGGCAAGCTGGTCGCCCGTGCCCACGACGAGGGCGAGGTGATCTCCGAGGAGCACACCCCGGAGGGGACCCTGCTCAAAGTGCGGGTGCACGAGGAACTTGCGGCGGAGCTCACGCCGTACGCTCCGGCGCCGGCGCTCTGAGCCCGGCCTGAGCGCACATCCCGCCTGAACGCGAGAAGGCCCGCCTCCTGTGACCAGGGAGCGGGCCTTCAGCCGGTGCGGGGCACCGACCGCCGTACGTCTTGCTCATGTTCTGGTAGAGCGCCTCGGCGTCGCGGCCCAGCTGCGGACCCGCCGGCCAGGTGTTGTCGGCCGGGCCGATCGAGGTGTTGGAGACCGGCACCGACTTGCCGTTCAGGACCCGGAACCAGCCGCCGCCGGACGAACCGCCCGTCACGCCGCAGCCGATGCGGTACATCGTCGGCGGGCGATGGTGGGCCGGTGGGCCGGGCCGTCGGGTGCTCCGGGTGGGCCACCGACGGCGCGGATCAACGGTCCGTCACCGACCGGCGAACTTCTTGCTCACCGAGTCGTACACGCCCTTGGCCACGCCGCCCAGGCGTGGTCCGGCCAGCCAGCCCGACGTGACCGGGCCGATCGAGGTGTTGGACACCAGCGCAGGCTTGCCGTCCGAGCCGGTCGCGATCCAGCCGCCGCCGGACGAACCGCCGGTCATGGTGCAGCCGATGCGGTACATCGTCGGATCCGACGCGGTGACCGAGAGCCGCCCGGGCCGGTCCTGGCACCGGTACAGCTTCTGCCCGTCGTAGGGCGGCGCGGCCGGATAGCCGATCGCCGTGACACTCTTCACCTGCGGTACCGTGGGCGCCTTGAAGTCGACCGGAAGCGCCGAACCGACCACCTCCTCCAGCGACTTGCCGCCGCTGCCCTTCTCCGGCGTCACATGGATGACCGCGAAGTCGTACGGCGCGCCGTCGCCGCCCGTCGAACCGCCCTGCTCGATCCACTGGTCCGAGGTCTGTGCCCAGTCGCCCCACCAGACACCGTAGGGAGCGACGTCCTCACGGGTGGCGTTCTCCAGCGCCTCCACCGGCTTGCCGTCGTCGTTGTACGACGGCACGAACGCGATGTTGCGGTACCAGCCGCCCTTCTTGCCCGCGTGCACGCAATGCCCCGCCGTCCACACCAGGTTGGACTTGCCCGGGTGCGCCGGATCCTTCACCACGGTCGCCGAACAGACGGCAGACCCCTTGGGGGAGTCGAAGAACACCTTCCCGGCCGTCGGGGCGCCGGCGTGGTACGACGGCGGCACGGCCTGCGCCTCGACCGGCTCGGGCGTCGGGTCGGTCACGCCCTGGTCACCGGAGAGGTCGCTGTCGCCGACGCCCTGGTCGGGCTCCTCGGCCTCGCGCATTCGGTCCGGGTTCCAGAGCCCCTCGATGATCGGGTTGATGTACTCGTTGGCCTCGCGCAGCCAGTCGTCCCGGTCCCAGTTCTTCCAGGCGCCGTTCTTCCACTTGTCGATGTCGATCCCGTGGTCGCGGAGCCGGTCCCTGATGTCGTCCGGGATCCTGAGCTTGCCGTCGTCGGAGGCGGTGGCGGACGCGGAGACCTCACCGCCCGCCGTGGCATCGCCCGACTCGCAGGCGGTGGCGGTCAGCGCGAGCGCCGAGGCGAGGGCCACGGCAGCCGACAGAGGGGAGTTCCTGCGGCGCGCCCTCCCCCCTCGGCTGGCATGGGACGACGGCCGTGTGGATCGCATGATCTGACTCCCCCTGATACGGAACGAACGTGGACGAACCGGCGCTTCGATCCCGATTCCCGCTGTCATGCGGGAAGTTCGGGACGACCTCACGGTGTCCGGGAACGGCACCACACACTATGCGGTGGCTGTGAGGGCGATCCGACGGATCCGCAACAGTTCCGTCACGGAAAAGATCTTGAGGCAACCCGTAACCCCGCGAGTGGTCCGGGGTTGGTAGCGGTGGGGCCTGCTGTCTGTGCGCGGTCCTCTATGCCCGTGCCCAGTGGGAGGTCAGGGAAGTCGTGGCGGATCCACCCATGGGGGTTGTGCGTCAGAGGAGGCCGCGGTGGGGGGTACGCAGGTGAAATCCCTCTCCGGCGGAGCCGCCGACGACACCGCCCTCATCGTGCGCGCGGCGCACGAGGGAATCCTGCGCCGTCAGGCCGCACGCGAATCCGCTGCCCGGACCTACGCCCGTGCCCTGCCGATCGTTCCGGTGCGGGCCCGGGGGCTGACCATCGAGGGCGCGGACGGCCGCCGCTACCTGGACTGCCTCTCCGGCGCCGGCACGCTCGCTCTCGGACACAATCACCCGGTCGTCCTGGAGGCCATCCGCAAGGTCCTCGATTCCGGCGCGCCTTTGAACGCCCTCGACCTGGCGACACCCGTCAAAGACGCCTTCCTCACCGAGTTGTTCCGCACCCTGCCACCAGGCCTCGGCGAGCGGGCACGCGTCCGGTTCTGCGGGCCTGCCGGCCGCGAAGCCGTCGAGACCGCCTGTGCGCTGGTACGCGCGGTGACCGGACGGAGAGGTCTCCTGGCCTTCACCGGCACAGGCCGCGGAAGTGCCGCCAGGGGTCTCGACGACACCTCCGCGGACGCCCATGACGCACGGATCGCCCACCTGCCCTACCCGCAGGACTACCGCTGCCCCTTCGGTGCCGGGGGCGAGCGCGGGGCCGACCTCGCCGCCCGCTGGACCGAGTCCTTCCTCGACGACCCCGGGTCCCGGGTGCCGATGCCCGCCGGGATGATCGTCGAACCCGTCCAGGGCGAGGGCGGGGTGATCCCCGCACCGGACACCTGGCTGCGGCGCATGCGACAGCTCAGTGCCGACCGGTCCATTCCGCTGATCGTCGACGAGGTCCAGACCGGCGTGGGCCGGACCGGAGCCTTCTGGGCGGTGGAGCACAGTGGGGTGACCCCCGACGTGATGGTTCTCTCCCAGGCCATCGGCGGCAGCCTGCCGCTGGCCGTCGTGGTCCACAGCGAGAACCTCGGTACCTGGGAACCCGGCACCCCCGCCGACGCCTTCCCCGGCAACCAACTCGCCATGGCCGCGGGCACGGCGACCCTCGCCCACGTCCGGGAGAACGCCCTAGCCGAGCGCGCGGCGGCCCTGGGAGCACACATGCTGGGTCAACTCCGGAAGCTGGCATCTGAGTTCGCGTGCGTGGGGGATGTGCGGGGGAGGGGACTGATGATCGGGGTTGAGCTGGTGGATCCGGAGGGAAGGGAAAACTCCGGCTCTTGGGGTGCTCCTGGAGCTGCGGATGGCGGTGTGCCGGCATCGGTGACGCCGGGGAGCGGACGCCGCCCCCTCCCCGCCGCCCCCGCACTGGCTGCCGCGGTCCAGCAGGAGTGCCTGCGGCGCGGCCTCATCGTCGGACTCGGCGGCCGTCCCGCGAGCGTCGTGCAACTACTGCCGCCCCTGACCCTCACCGATGAACAAGCGGCCGCCGTGCTGGACCGCCTGGCCGACGCGGTCCGGACAGCGGCTCGGTGCCGTGGGGGCGGCACGGCAGCCGCACCGTGAACGCGGTGAGCCCCTACGGCGTGTGAGCGCGTGCCCTGCCTGCGCGCCAGGCCGCCTGCGCGCACAGGCCGACCTGCCCGACAGGCGCCTTTGCTCCGTGAGTCCCGCACGCCCGCACGGTCGCACTCCGCCCTCGCGCCCCGCCGTCACGCCGAGCGAAGCTGCTCGGCCCACACAGCCCCCCACCTGCATGATCCGGAACCACCCCATGAGGTAGCTGCAGTGAACGCCACCCCCCACCCCGACGACCACGCATCGACGCCGGGACAAGGCCCCGTCGGCGCCCTGACCGCGGGGACGTCGCCCAACCCGTGGGTCCCCCGACAACGGCCGGCGGCACAGCCCGCCCAAGGGCTGAGCGAAGGCCATGGCACTGACCCCCTGGAGCATCCCGACCCGCACGCCGTCGCCCAGGCCGCCGCCGTGGAGAACCTGCTGCGCTGCTGGGCGCGCGAGACCGACCAGCCCGCCCCGGCCGACGGCGTCCTGCGCATCCCCCTTCCCGCCACCGGCACGGCCGTCCTCGCCCCGGTCCGCTACTGGTCCCCGACGGGTTGGCACCGCTTCGGCTCTCCTCGTCTGGCCGGTACTCCCGAGCACGCCCCACCTGCCGACGCCGTCACGATCGCCGCCCTGCTCACCAGGGAGACGTCCGCCGACGGCCCCGGCACCAACCGCGCCCACGACTCCCTCCCCACAGGCGCCCCCAGTTCCGTCACCGCTGGTCACAGCGACGGCGCCGGACTCGTCGCGGGTGTCGCCGACTCCCTTCGCCGTGTCGCCCGCTTCGTCACCGACCGCCGGGAGCGCCCGGCCGACGGCCCCGACCTCTTCCTGTCCGCCGAGCAGGCACTCCTCCTCGGACACCCCCTGCACCCCACGCCGAAGAGCCGCGAAGGTCTCTCCGAGGCCGAGGCACCGCTGTACTCGCCCGAGTCACGCGGCTCCTTCCCACTGCACTGGATGGCTGTCGCTCCCTCTGTCCTCGTCACCGATTCCTCCTGGACCGAACGCGGCCGCCCTGTCGCCGCGCCCCGGCTCACCGCCCGCCTCGCCGATACCGCACCGGCGCTTCCGGACGGGTACGCCCTACTGCCCCTGCACCCCTGGCAGGCACACGAGGTCCGGCACCGTCCGGAGACCGCCGCCCTGCTGGACACCGGACTGCTCCGTGACCTCGGCACCCACGGCCCTCACTGGCACCCCACCTCCTCCGTACGAACCGTCTACCGAACCCAGGCCCCCGCGATGCTCAAGCTCTCGCTGGGCCTGCGCATCACCAACTCCCGCCGCGAGAACCTCCGCAAGGAACTCCACCGCGGCGTCGAGGTCCACCGCCTGCTCCGCAGCGGCCTGGCACCGCAGTGGCGGGCCGTGCACCCGGGCTTCGACATCGTTCGGGACCCGGCCTGGCTCGCCGTCGACACGCCCGACGGCGCCCCGATGCCCGGCCTGGACGTGGTGATCCGCCACAACCCGTTCAGCCCCTCGGACGACGTTTCCTGCATCGTCGGCCTTGTCCTGCCGCGCCCGTGCTCCCCGACCCCGCCGGAGGACGCTGCGGGGTGTCCGGAGAACCACGGCCTGGCCCTGCGGTCCCGGCTGGCCGGGGTCGTCACGCGGCTCGCCCGCCGGACCGGACGACCCCGCGGAGCCGTCGCCACCGAGTGGTTCCTGCGTTACCTCGCGCACGTGGTGCGTCCCGTCCTCTGGCTGGACGCAGAGGCCGGCGTCGCTCTGGAGGCTCACCAGCAGAACACCCTGCTCCTGCTGGATGCCGACGGCTGGCCCACGGGGGGCCACTACCGCGACAACCAGGGCTACTACTACCGCGAGTCCCGGCGCGCGGACCTCGACGCCCGGTTGCCCGGCATCGGAGAGCGGAGCGACACGTTCGTCTGCGACGAGGTCATCGACGAACGGCTCGTGTACTACCTGGTGGTCAACAACGTGCTCGGCCTCATCGGCGCGTTCGGCTCCCAGGGGCTGGCCGACGAGCGGCTGCTGCTCGCCGCCTTCCGCCGCTTCCTCGGAGACGTCGCCTCCGGCCCGGCCCGGCTGCGCACCTCAGTGCCCGCCCGGCTGCTCGACTCGCCCGTCCTGCGCTGCAAGGCCAACCTGCTGACCCGGCTGCACGGCCTCGACGAGCTCGTGGGCCCGGTCGACACCCAGTCCGTCTACGTCACCATCGCCAACCCCCTGCACTCCTGACCCTCCCGATCGATCCTGACCACAGCTGATCCACCTCCTTCATCCCTGGTGAGGGCATGCCCCACCCCCTGTCCGAGAGGAGCGTTCGGTGCCTCCCGCCGACCCGATCGCCGAGACCGGTAGCGCCGTCCCCGTCATGGCCGACGTGGCCTCCGGCACCGGGTCCCGCGCCGACTCCGATGTCACGCCGGGTTCCGACTCCGACGGTGACCACCGTGCCTGCGCCGATGCCGAGTCCGGTGCCTGCGACGGTGACGTCGCGGGTGGTGAGCCGGGCGCCTGCACCGGCGACCTCACCGTCGCCGGGAGCTTCGGTCCCGTCGACTCCCGTTGCGGGACGGACGCGGATCCCGGAGCGAGGCCGGGCGAGCATCCCCGGGCGGGCGGGCACAGCGAGGACACCATGGACCTGCGGCTCCCGGACGAGCTCGTCGACCTGGCCGCGGTCGACACTTTCGACGGTCACGGAGCCAGGAGCCGGGAGCGGGCCGGGACGCAGTCCGTCTCCCTCGCCGCGGCAGGTGAGCCGTTCCGCCCCTCCTTCGCTCTCCGCCAGGACGACCTCCTCGACCGCGTCGCCGAATGGGGTCCGGCCGACACGCCCACAGGCCTGTTCCGCCTCGTCCCGGCGCGCCTCGAACGCGACCTTCCGCTCATCAGCCGCTGGATGAACGACCCCGCCGCCGCGGCGTTCTGGGAGCTGTCCGGACCGCAGGAGGTAACGGAGGAACACCTGAGGGCCCAGCTCGCCGGCGACGGGCGCAGCGTGCCGTGCATCGGGGTACTGGACGGAGTACCGATGAGCTACTGGGAGATCTACCGGGCGGATCTGGACCCGCTGGCCCGTCACTACCCGGCCAGGCCTCATGACACGGGGATCCACCTCCTGGTCGGTGGGGTCGCCGACCGGGGGCGTGGCCTCGGCGGTCTGCTGCTCCGGGCCGTGGCCGACCTCGTTCTCGCGCAGCGGCCCTCCTGCGCGCGTGTCATCGCGGAACCCGACATGCGCAACACCCCCTCCATCGCCGCTTTCCTGGCTGCCGGCTTCCGGTTCTCCGCCGAGGTCGACCTGCCCGCCAAGCGGGCCGCCCTCATGGTCCGAGACCGGTCCCTCCGACACCTGTTGTAGCGCTGTGTCATCGCGCCGTCACTCATTGAACGTGGCCCGTGCCGCCGCAGTTCCCGGCTGCCGCGCGAATCTTCCGAGCAGTTCCGTCGTGACCTCACGCACGCAGCCGGCCGCCCATCCCCCGTCCCCTTCGAGGAGCCCACGGTCTTGATCCCGTCCCCCGCCCCGGCCTTGATCGCCCGATTGTCAGTGCAGGGTCGTAGGGTGGTCGCGCTATGACGAAGCCCTCACTCCCCGAACTCCTGCATGCTGCCGTCACTGCCGTCGGCGGTACGGAGCGCCCCGGTCAGGTGGCCATGGCCGAAGCCGTCGAGGAAGCGATCGACGACGGCTCCCACCTGCTGGTCCAGGCCGGCACCGGTACCGGCAAGTCGCTGGGCTACCTGGTGCCCGCGCTGGCGCAGGGGGAGCGGGTGGTCGTCGCGACCGCCACCCTGGCCCTGCAGCGCCAGCTGGTGGAGCGCGACCTGCCCAGAACGGTCGAGTCGCTGCACCCCCTGCTGCGCCGCTGCCCGGAGTTCGCGATGCTCAAGGGCCGGTCGAACTACCTGTGCCTGCACCGGCTGCACGAAGGTGTCCCGCAGGACGAGGAGGAGGGCCTCTTCGACCAGTTCGAGGCCGCGGCACCCACCAGCAAACTGGGCCAGGACCTGCTGCGGGTGCGCGACTGGGCCGACGAGACCGAGACCGGTGACCGTGACGACCTCACCCCCGGCATCTCGGACCGGGCCTGGGCTCAGGTGTCGGTGTCGTCGAGGGAGTGCCTGGGGGCCTCGAAGTGCGCGTACGGCGCCGAGTGCTTCGCCGAGATGGCCCGGGAGCGGGCCAAGCTCGCCGAGGTCGTCGTCACCAACCACGCGCTGCTCGCCATCGACGCCATCGAGGGCGCCCCGGTCCTCCCGCAGCACGAGGTGCTGATCGTCGACGAGGCGCACGAACTGGTCTCCCGGGTCACCGGAGTCGCCACCGGCGAGCTCACTCCCGGCCAGGTCAACCGCGCGGTGCGCCGTGCCGCGAAGCTGGTCAACGAGAAGGCCGCCGACCAGCTCCAGACCGCCGCCGAGGGGTTCGAACGGCTGATGGAGCTGGCGCTGCCGGGACGTCTGGAGGAGGTTCCCGAGGACCTCGGCTATGCCCTCATGGCGCTGCGCGATGCGTGCCGCACGGTCATCTCCGCGATCGGCGCGACCCGCGACAAGTCCGTTCAGGACGAGGACGCCGTCCGCAAGCAGGCCCTCGCCTCGGTGGAGAACGTGCACGACGTGGCGGAGCGCATCACGAACGGCTCCGAGTGGGACGTGGTCTGGTACGAGCGCCACGACCGTTTCGGCGCCTCCCTGCGCGTCGCCCCCATGTCCGTCTCCGGACTGCTGCGGGAGAAGCTCTTCGCGGACCGCTCCGTTGTCCTGACGTCCGCGACGCTGAAGCTGGGCGGCGACTTCAACGGTGTAGGCGCCTCCCTGGGCCTCGCTCCCGAGGGCACCGAGGGCGACGACGTCCCGAAGTGGAAGGGCATCGACGTCGGCTCGCCCTTCGACTACCGCAAGCAGGGCATCCTCTACGTCGCCAAGCACCTGGCCCGTCCCGCCAGGGACGGCGATCGCGCGGACATGCTCGACGAACTCACGGAGCTGATCCAGGCGGCAGGCGGCCGAACCCTCGGCCTGTTCTCCTCGATGCGGGGCGCTCAGCTGGCCGCCGAGGAACTGCGGTCCCGGATCCCTGAGTTCCCGATCCTCCTGCAGGGCGAGGAGACGCTCGGCGAGCTCATCAAGAACTTCGCGGCCGATCCGAGGACCTGCCTCTTCGGTACTCTGTCGCTCTGGCAGGGTGTGGACGTCCCGGGACCCAGCTGCCAGCTGGTCGTCATGGACAAGATTCCGTTCCCGCGCCCGGACGACCCCCTGATGAGCGCACGCCAGAAGGCCGTCGAGGACGCGGGCGGCAATGGCTTCATGGCGGTCGCCGCCACCCACGCAGCGCTCCTCATGGCCCAGGGCGCGGGCCGTCTCGTGCGGGCGTCGGGGGATCGCGGTGTGGTGGCCGTCCTCGACCAGCGTCTCGCGACGGCCCGGTACGGGGGCTACCTGAAGGCGTCACTGCCCGACTTCTGGTTCACGACGGACCGTAACCAGGTACGGAAGTCGCTGGCGGCGATCGATGCGGCTGCCCAGCAGACGGAAGAGGGATGAGATGCGGGGGCTGGCCGGCGGCTGAGCACCGGCCAGCCCACCTGTATGAAGCTGCGCGGTGCCAGCATGCACGAGCCTGCGCGGGCCCACAGGTCCGACCCGTGTTGCTGGACAGCGCAGGGCCCCGGAACCGGCGCAGAGGTCCCGGGGCCCGGTCAGAGGGCGGGCCCGCTGGGCCCACCGGACGCGGTGCGCGCTGTCAGACGCGCCGCAGTACGGCCACCACCTTGCCGAGGATGGTCGCGTCGTCGCCGGGGATCGGCTCGTAGGCCGCGTTGTGCGGCAGGAGCCAGACATGGCCGTCCTCGCGCTTGAAGCGCTTGACGGTGGCTTCGCCGTCGAGCATCGCGGCCACGATGTCGCCGTTCTCGGCGACCGGCTGGCGGCGGACCGTGACCCAGTCGCCGTCGCAGATCGCGGCCTCGATCATCGAGTCACCCACGACCTTCAGGACGAACAGCTCACCGTCGCCGACGAGCTGGCGGGGGAGAGGGAAGACGTCCTCGACGGACTCCTCGGCGAGGATCGGGCCACCGGCGGCGATCCGGCCGACCAGCGGCACGTACGACGCGGCCGGCTTGCCCGCGGTGTCCGTCGGCTGCACCGAGGCGGCCTGGTCGGAACCGCGCACCTCGTACGCGCGCGGGCGGTGCGGGTCGCGGCGCAGGAAGCCCTTGCGCTCCAGTGCCATCAGCTGGTGTGCGACGGAGGAGGTGCTGGAGAGGCCGACGGCCTGACCAATCTCCCGCATCGACGGCGGGTAGCCCCGACGCTGCACGGAGTCCCTGATGACCTCGATCACGCGGCGCTGGCGATCGGTGAGTCCGGAGCTGTCCGCCCGGATGCCGGGAGGTCGGCCCGGCAGGGAGCGCTTGTGCCCCTCAGGGTTCGTGGCTTCGTTCATCGCATGCACCGGCTCCAGTCGGCCCTGGGAGCGGTCCTGGGCAGTGATGGCGGCACTGTCTGCGGTGGTGGTCACGTCGGCCCCTCTCGATGGTCTCCCTGCTGGACAACGGTAGTTGCTTTCGAAAGGTTGCGCCAAACACACGTTCGAGTGAAAAATCGCGAATCATCGGACGCGATCATGTGTCCGGGTGTATTGGCAGCCGCGTCGCCTGGCGGGCAAAAGCGCCCATTGCTGTACTCTTCACCGCCGGGGTGATCGCCTCGTGGGCGGTGTCCCAGTCTGCCATCCGGCATTCCCCTGCCCCGGGATCAGCCCTCATCTGTGCGGGAGTCCCACGTCCCCTCCTCGCGGCGCCCACGGTATCTCCGCATGTGCCGCAGCGATATGGCTGTGCAGGAACGGGCGCGGTCGCGTCCAGGGTGAGGCCGTCGGCGGCGGTGCCTCCGGAGGCGCGCGGAGTCGGTGCGGCTCGGCCTGCCGCGCGTCGCCTGCGCCTCCGCGCGCGACACGCTGGAACGGCGTGGATGTATGAGCCAATCCCCACATCTAGTGGTTGGATTGCGGCAGCGGCCCAGAAGTTGTGGTCCCCCGGGTCTCGAGGCCCATGGTCATCGCCTATGCTGGGGGCTGCTTCGTGGGGCGCAGGAGGCCCGGCGAGGCTATTGAGTCTGCTGTGAGGAGGGTTGGGAATTCATGCACTGCCCCTTCTGCAGGCACCCCGACAGTCGTGTCGTCGACAGTCGTACGACCGACGACGGCACATCGATCCGCAGGCGCCGCCAGTGCCCTGACTGCTCCCGTCGTTTCACGACCGTGGAGACGTGCTCGCTCATGGTGGTGAAGCGGTCCGGAGTCACCGAGCCCTTCAGTCGTACGAAGATCATCAATGGTGTGCGCAAGGCGTGTCAGGGACGGCCCGTCACCGAGGACGCGCTCGCCCAGCTCGGCCAGCGGGTCGAGGAGGCGGTGCGGGCCACCGGGAGCGCCGAGCTGACCACCCACGACGTGGGGCTGGCCATACTCGGCCCGTTGCAGGAGCTCGACCTCGTCGCCTATCTGCGATTCGCCTCCGTCTACCGGGCGTTCGACTCGCTCGACGACTTCGAGGCGGCCATCGAGGAGCTCAGGGCGGAGACGGGGCACCTCCACGCGGACGACGGAGACCGCGAGGACGCGGCTGCGGGGAGCCAGGAAGACGACCGCGGGCCCGGAAGGGCGGAACAGGTCCCCGAGCCCGCAGGCGCCGCCGACTGACCGGTGGGCCGGACCCGGAAGGCAGCTCCGGGCCCGGCCGGGCGGCGGCGATGAAGACCTGTTGCGGGCGACGCGAGTGGGTGCCCGCAACACCAGACAGAACACCGTGCCACGGGAACAACGGGGCACTTCAGGGCGTTTTCGCCCGTACAGGGAGGCGGCATGACAGAGACGGCGAGCGGTCCGGCACGGAGTTCCCGCGCCAAGAGCGCCAAGGCGAGCAAGGGCCTGCGTATCGAGCGCATCCACACCACCCCGGGGGTCCACCCCTATGACGAGGTGGCCTGGGAGCGCCGTGACGTCGTCATGACCAACTGGCGCGACGGCTCGGTCAACTTCGAGCAGCGCGGCGTGGAGTTCCCCGACTTCTGGTCGGTGAACGCGGTCAACATCGTCACCAGCAAGTACTTCCGCGGTGCCGTGGGCACCCCGCAGCGGGAGACCAGCCTCAAGCAGCTGATCGACCGCATTGTGAAGACGTACCGGAAGGCCGGAGAGGACCACAAGTACTTCGCCTCGCCCGCCGACGCCGAGATCTTCGAGCACGAGCTGGCATACGCCCTCCTGCACCAGATCTTCAGCTTCAACAGCCCTGTCTGGTTCAACGTCGGTACCAAGCAGCCCCAGCAGGTCTCCGCCTGCTTCATCCTGGCCGTCGACGACTCCATGGAGTCGATCCTCGACTGGTACAAGGAAGAGGGCATGATCTTCAAGGGCGGCTCCGGCGCCGGCCTGAACCTCTCCCGGATCCGCTCCTCCAAGGAACTGCTCTCC
The DNA here is from genome assembly GCF_042803315.1 of Streptomyces sp. NPDC057424. Lineage (NCBI taxonomy): Bacteria > Bacillati > Actinomycetota > Actinomycetes > Kitasatosporales > Streptomycetaceae > Streptomyces > Streptomyces sp. NPDC057424. The sequence goes on along the minus strand of NZ_JBHVCP010000014.1, from coordinate 69,558 downwards.
TCCGGCGGCAACGCCTCCGGCCCGGTCTCCTTCATGCGCGGCGCCGACGCCTCCGCAGGAACGATCAAGTCCGGTGGCGCCACCCGCCGCGCCGCCAAGATGGTCGTCCTCGATGTGGACCACCCGGACATCGAGGACTTCATCGAGACCAAGGTCAAGGAAGAAGAGAAGATCCGCGTCCTGCGCGACGCGGGCTACGACATGGACCTGGGCGGCGACGACATCACGTCCGTCCAGTACCAGAACGCCAACAACTCGGTCCGTGTCAACGACGAGTTCATGAAGGCGGTCGACCAGGGCGGCCAGTTCGGGCTGCGCGGCCGGATGACCGGCGAGGTCATCGAGGAGGTCGACGCCAAGGCGCTCTTCCGCAAGATCGCCGAGGCCGCCTGGGCCTGCGCCGACCCCGGCATCCAGTACGACGACACCATCAACACCTGGCACACCTGCCCCGAGTCCGGCCGGATCACCGCGTCGAACCCGTGCAGCGAGTACATGCACCTGGACAACACGTCCTGCAACCTTGCCTCGCTGAACCTGATGAAGTTCCTGAAGGACGACGGCAAGGGCAACCAGTCCTTCGAGGCCGAGCGTTTCCAGAAGGTCGTCGAGCTGGTCATCACCGCGATGGACATCTCGATCTGCTTCGCGGACTTCCCGACCCAGAAGATCGGCGAGAACACGCGTGCGTTCCGCCAGCTCGGCATCGGCTACGCCAACCTCGGCGCCCTGCTGATGGCCACCGGCCACGCCTACGACTCCGACGGGGGCCGCTCCCTCGCCGGTGCCATCACCTCCCTGATGACGGGTACGGCGTACCGGCGCTCCGCCGAACTCGCCTCGGTCGTGGGCCCGTACGACGGCTACGCCCGTAACGCCGACGCCCACCAGCGCGTCATGAAGCAGCACTCGGACGCCAACGACAAGGCCGTCCGCATGGACGACCTGGACACCCCGGTGTGGGCCGCCGCCAGCGAGTCGTGGCAGGACGTGCTGCGCCTCGGCGAGAAGAACGGTTTCCGTAACTCCCAGGCGTCCGTGCTCGCCCCGACCGGCACCATCGGCCTGGCGATGTCCTGCGACACCACCGGCGTCGAGCCCGACCTCGCGCTGGTCAAGTTCAAGAAGCTGGTCGGCGGCGGCTCGATGCAGATCGTCAACGGCACCGTCCCGCAGGCCCTGCGCCGCATGGGCTACCTGGAAGAGCAGATCGAGGCGATCGTCGCCCACATCGCCGACCACGGCAACGTGATCGACGCCCCCGGCCTCAAGCCCGAGCACTACGAGGTGTTCGACTGCGCCATGGGCGAGCGCGCCATCTCCCCGATGGGTCACGTCCGCATGATGGCCGCGATCCAGCCGTGGATCTCCGGCGCCATCTCCAAGACGGTCAACATGCCGGAGACGGCGACCGTCGAGGAGGTCGAGGAGATCTACTTCGAGGCGTGGAAGCTCGGCGTCAAGGCGCTCGCGATCTACCGCGACAACTGCAAGGTCGGCCAGCCGCTCTCCGCCAAGACCAAGGAGAAGGAGAAGGCGGAGATCACCGAGAAGGCCGAGGAGACGATCCGTACCGCGGTCGAGAAGGTCGTCGAGTACCGCCCGGTCCGCAAGCGCCTGCCGAAGGGACGTCCCGGTATCACCACGTCCTTCACCGTCGGCGGCGCCGAGGGCTACATGACCGCCAACTCCTACCCGGACGACGGTCTCGGCGAGGTCTTCCTCAAGATGTCCAAGCAGGGCTCGACCCTCGCGGGCATGATGGACGCCTTCTCCATCGCGGTGTCCGTCGGCCTCCAGTACGGCGTGCCGCTGGAGACGTACGTCTCGAAGTTCACCAACATGCGCTTCGAGCCGGCCGGTATGACGGATGACCCGGACGTGCGGATGGCTCAGTCGATCGTCGACTACATCTTCCGCCGCCTGGCGCTGGACTTCCTGCCCTTCGAGACGCGCTCCGCGCTCGGCATCCACTCCGCCGAGGAGCGCCAGCGTCACCTGGAGACGGGTTCGTACGAGCAGACCATGGGCGATGACGAGGTCGACGTCGAGGGCCTCGCCCAGTCGGCGCCGCGCGCCCAGGAGCTGAAGGCCGTTTCCGCTCCGAAGGCCGACGAGGCGGTGAAGCCCGCCCCGCAGCAGGCCCACACCAGTGCCGAACTGGTGGAGATGCAGCTGGGCATCCAGGCCGACGCCCCGCTGTGCTTCTCCTGCGGTACGAAGATGCAGCGCGCCGGTTCCTGCTACATCTGCGAGGGCTGCGGCTCGACCAGCGGCTGCAGCTGACGCCGGGCGCCTGAGCCGATGACGGAGGGGCACCGCCCGCGGGCGGTGCCCCTCTCGTCGTACCTGCCTCGTCGGCGGCGAGGTCAGGGCCGCTGTGCGGCACCCATCGTCCTGGTGAAGTCCACGGGATCGCCTTCGAAACCACGGAGTCCGGAGCGGAAGCCCCACGGGCCGGAGCCGTCCCGGGTGAACTCCGCGACCGTCGCCGCCGTCGCCCCCAGGACGCCGCCGAAGTCGTCCTCCGTCAGGACGGTGTACCCCTCGCGGATGCGCAGTCCGGGGTTGCCCACACTGACGAAGGTGCGCTCCGCCGGGCGCTGCTGGATGACGACACCGACCACCACGCGCGCGTACCGGACGTCGAGCCGGTCGAGTTCCAGTGTCATCACTTCGTCGTAGCCGAAGCCCTGGCCGTCCTTGCTGTCCCGGTTGAGCGTGATGGTGCCGTCGGGGGAGCGGCTGTCGAAGTGCACCACGTACGCGGGATCACCGTGCGGATCGTCCGCCATGTAGGTCGCCGCGACCAGGTCCAGATCGGTGGACGCCTGCCCCGCCGGGCTGGGATCCCACCGCACCGCGATCTCGACCTTGCGAAGCCCCTTGTTGAGCCCGTCCACCAGAGTCCCCTTCCCCGCACCGACCCGTCCGTTGGCCCCAACTGCCGGGCCCTCATGACTGTTTGTCCATCCTGCCACGTGCGTGGGTGCGCGCGTGGGGTAGCGGTCCACCCGGGAGTGACCGACGCCACGCTCCGTGGCCTTACCATGGCGCGGTGCTGGTCAAGTGGATTCGCTGCACCGTGGTGGACCGCCGCGGTTTCGAGCGGGGGCAGCGGAAGTGGGCGGGGCTTCTGGGGGAGCCGGGGTTTCGCGGGCAGGGGGGTGGCTGGAGCCGGGGGCGGCAGGACGTGGCGCACATCTTCGCGTTCTGGGAGAGCCGTGCCTTCTACGACTCCTTCATGGCAAGGTCGCACGACCGGCTCGCGTCAACCCAGGCGGGCACGTTCAAGGACGCCCAGGTCAGACTCTTCGACTACCGCTTCGACGTGAAGACCGGTTTCGAACCGCGCTTCACGGACGCCGACCTGCTGCGCGTGGCGCTCTGCCGCATCCACGAGGAGAGGGCCGAGCACTTCGTGCTGATGCAGGAGAAGGTCTGGAATCCGGCGATGGCCGGCTCGCCCGGCATGGTGCGCGGACTGTTCGGCGAGGCCCCCGGGAACGAGTTCCTGGTGCTGTCCATGTGGCGGTCGGCAGCCGAACACGGCAAGTACCGCACCGAACGCGTGGAGCGGCTCGCGCTGAGGGCCCAGACGGAGGCGGACGTGAAGGCGCTCACCGGAGATGTCGTGGACATGGAGTCGAGCTGGACGGTCTGATGCCGCGCGGTGTGGACGGCGCTCCGGAGTGCTCCGGGAGTGCTTGGGTGTTGTGACGCACGGTGTCGTGACGCATGGGTGCTGTGACCCCGGGTGGTGGGACTCTCGGGCTCGGACGGAGCTGTTCTGGTCGAACGTGCATGCGATCATTGTGATGTGTGGTGCAGGAATCGTGTGACCTACGCTGTATGGGGGCGGTGGGAGTGCTCCACCGGCCCTCCCCCGATCTAGGGTCTTGGCATGGCACGACCACGGCGCATCGTCCTTGTCCGGCACGGCGAGTCGACGGGCAATGTTGATGACTCCGTCTACGAGCGTGAACCCGACCATGCCCTGGCGCTGACCCAGCGCGGCCGACGGCAGGCGGAGGCGACGGGTGAGCAGCTGCGCCGGGTCTTCGGCGAGGAGCGCGTCAGCGTGTACGTCTCCCCGTACCGTCGTACGCACGAGACCTTGCGCGCGTTCCACCTCGACCCCGGACTCATACGGGTGCGCGAGGAACCCCGGCTGCGCGAGCAGGACTGGGGCAACTGGCAGGACCGGGACGAGGTTCGCCTCCAGAAGGCCTACCGGGACGCATACGGCCACTTCTTCTACCGTTTCGCCCAGGGCGAGTCCGGCGCCGATGTCTACGACCGGGTCGGCGGCTTCCTGGAGAGCCTGTTCCGCAGCTTCGAGGACCCCGACCACCCGCCGAACGTCCTCATCGTCACCCACGGCCTGGCCATGCGGCTGTTCTGCATGCGGTGGTTCCACTGGACGGTCGCCGAGTTCGAGTCGCTGTCGAATCCGGGGAACGGTGAGGTGCGGATGCTCGTTCTGGGGGGCGACGGCAAGTACACGCTCGACCGGCCGTTCCACCGCTGGCGAGATCCCGAGCCGTACGGGATCTCCGGATAGAGTGGCAGGGCGATGACCGCTGATTCCTCCCCCGACGTGCGCCTGGACCGCGCCCTGGCCTCCCTGCGCGGACTGTCCGTCGGAGACGCCCTGGGTTCCCAGTACTTCGTGCCGGTGAACTACCCGATGCTGAAGCGCCGAGAGGTGCCGTCCGCGCCGTGGCAGTGGACGGACGACACGGAGATGGCAGGCTCGGTCGTCGCGGTCCTGGCCGCCCACCACCGCATCGACCAGGACGCCCTGGCCCGCTCCTTCGCCGAGCACCACGACTTCGACCGGGGCTACGGTCCTGCGGTCAACCGCCTGCTGCGGCTCGTCCGGGAGGGCGGCGACTGGCGGGAACTCGCCGCGGCGCTCTTCAAGGGGCAGGGATCCTGGGGCAACGGAGCGGCGATGCGGATCGCCCCGCTGGGCGCGTGGTACGCGGGCGATCCGGAACAGGCGACCCACCAGGCGGAGATCTCCGCCTACACCACCCATCAGCACCGCGAGGCCGTCGTGGGCGCCATGGCCGTCGCCGCGGCAGCCGCCTACGCCGCAGCCCCTGACGGACCGCCCGGCGCCGGAGCCCTCCTCGACGGGGTCATCGACCTGGTACCGAAGAGCGCCGTGGGCGCGGGACTGCGCCGCGCCCGGGACATGCTCGACTACGGCGACCCGGGCACGGTCGCTGCGGTACTGGGGTGCGGGCGGCGTACGACCGCCCACGACACCGTGCCTTTCGCTCTCTGGTCGGCCGCGAGAAGCCTTGGCGACTACGAGCAGGCGTTCTGGACGACCGCCCAGGTGGGCGGGGACGTCGACACCACGTGCGCCATCGTCGGGGGTGTGATCGCCGCAGGGAAGGCGGGGGCACCGCCCGCCGAGTGGGTCGAGCGGACGGAGCCGCTCCCGGACTGGGTGCCCACGGCGGCCTGACGGTCAGGACTCCTGTCCCTTTAGAACACTCTCCGTGTGCATCTCGGTGCACATCGGGAACTCTCCGTGACCGGTCGCCCGTTCTCCTGACATCCGTTGCGCGAGCCGTCGGGAAGCGCACACGCCGGACGTCCGTGCGGGAGCGTGAAGGGGGGGTGGTCATGGAGGTTCTGCTCGCTGTTCTGGCCCGCTGGTGGGGTGCTGTGGCGCGTCCTGGGGGCGAGCGTGGACCACGGCCGCGCTGCTGCCCTCACCGTCCGTCCCTCTTATGCGTCCCTGCCACCCGCAGCCGGTCGCGAACCCGGCCCGCAGGCCGCCGGCGAGTCCACGTCGTGCCCGCCGGCGAGCCGCCGGAGCCGGTTCGCGGTCCGGCAGCCGAGCCGCGGTCGGGCGGAGCCCGAGAGTGCCTCAAGGCCGCTCTTGCGGACCCGGAGCGCCAGCCAGACCGTGGCCAGGGCGAGTGCGGCCATCGCGGCTGCCGGGATGAAGGCGTCGAGATGCGCCCGCCCTGGGACAGCACCTCGTGCCCCCACGGCGCGGGCAACTGCTGCGTCCTGGCGGACTCCGCCTTCTGTTCGGCAGCCCCTTCGGCCATGAACCGCGGAAGCTGCTTCTCCGCCTCGTCCTCGGTCACCGTGCCGAAGGCCGTCGCTCGTCCTCGGTCGCCTTGCCGAAGGCCGTCGCGGGGATGGACAGACAACAGCGATCCGCCCGCCTGCTGTGTCGTGTTGAGGAGCCCGGACACCATGCCCGCCTCGTGCGGGGCGACACCCGGGAGGGCGGTGAGCGTCAGCGTCACGAAGTTCAGCCCCATGCGGAAGCCGAACACCAGTATCGGGCCTGGACCCCGCCGACGTACGAGCTGTCGGAGTCGATGAGAGCCTGCCAGGCCAGTCCGATCATCGCGGGTGCGGAGCACGCGAGGAAGGCGAGCCCGGCCTCGATCGGGCTGTACGCGAGCGCGTTCCGCACGAACAGCACGAGGCGCCGGGCTGTCGGAGTGCGACGCCATTCCCCGACGCGATGTTCTCCCGCCCTGGGTTCGCGCTTCGCTCGGTGATTCACGAATGCGACACAGTGCAGGCCGAACGTCTCCGTGGCGGGATCTTCGAGGGGGTTGTGAGCCCACCATGAAGATGTGGCGGGAGGTCTTCGACCGGGGTATTGAGCGAGGAGAGGTGCGCCCGGAGGCTGTGAACGGCTATCTCTTCGACGCCATACCGCCCATGATGATGTACCGCTCCAGGATGTGCGGCTGTGAATGGCAGGATCGTGAAGTCGATGAGAAGAACGACCAGTTGATGGTTCTGCTGCTGCGGCCGCACTGTTCCTGACGTTGTGGTCGAGGGGCCCTGACGCCGCGGCTGCACGATGCCCGACTCGGTGTGTCGCGGGCCGTGACGCCGCCGCGGCAGACCGGGGTGTCGCAGGCGCTTCCGGGCGGCGTAATCTAGGGGCGCCATGCCGTACGAACCGCCTACTCACACCGTCGAGCGCTCCCTTCGGGCCACGACCGGAGCGAAGATCGTTGCAGGTGTCGACGAGGTGGGGCGCGGCGCGTGGGCCGGCCCCGTCACCGTCTGCGCGGCGATCACCGGACTGCGCCGCCCGCCCGAGGGACTCACGGATTCGAAGCTGCTCACCATCAAGCGACGTACCGCCCTCGCCGAGGAGCTGCGGACCTGGGTGACGTCGTACGCGCTTGGGCATGCCTCCCCGGAGGAGATAGACGCCATGGGGATGACGGCCGCGCTGCGGCTTGCGGCGGGGCGTGCGCTGGACGCACTGCCGGTCCGTCCCGACGCGGTCATCCTCGACGGCAAGCACGACTATCTCGGCGCGCCCTGGCGGGTCCGTACGGTGATCAAGGGCGACCAGTCCTGCGTGGCAGTCGCCGCGGCCTCGGTGATCGCCAAGGTCCAGCGCGACAAAATGATGGCCGAACTGGGTATCGACCATGCAGACTTCGGTTTTGCGGACAACGCCGGGTATCCATCGCCCGTGCACAAGGCCGCACTGGCGGAGCGGGGCCCCACCCCCTACCACCGGTTGTCGTGGGCGTATCTTGATGCGCTGCCCCAGTGGCGGCATCTCAAGAAGGTCCGCAGCTGGGCGGACGGAAGCGTTCCGGAAGTTGAGGGTCAGCTCGGCTTCGATTTCTGACGGTTTCGATCGCACGCGTGCGCCACCCGCCGATGCGGGTCGTACCAACGTTTGATTAATATCAACCCATGCCTCTCATTCCCGAGGAGCCTCAGATTCACGAGAGTGCCCAGGGTCCCCGCGCCACTCCGGCCAGCGGCCGTACCGCGCCGACCCCACGTCCCGTACCCGGCCCCCGTCCCGCGGCTCCGTCGCGCCCCGGTCGCCCCGGCCCTCTCCGGCCGGCGCCGCCGGTGCAACGTACGCCGCACGAGGTGGCCGCCAAGCCCGCTCCGTCGGGTCCCGCCGCCGGCGCCGCCGCTCCGGCCACCCCGCAGATCCAGCTGATCCCGGCTTCCGTGGAGGGGGCCCTCGACGCCGCCGAAGAGGCCGTGGACCTGCTGCTGGACTCCGGTCGTGCCCCCGGCGACGTCCTGGTGATCACGACCGGGGAGCAGCACCCGTGGGCGGCCCACGAGTTGTCCTTCGGTGAAAGCTCCTACTGGGCCCAGCACGACGCCGGCGACGACGTCTTCTACACGGACGCTGCCATCGCGGCCCGCGCCGCGTCGCGTCCGGTGGTCGTGGTCGCCGTCAACGGCGGTCCCGAGGCCGCAGCCGTGAGCGCCCTGTCCCTGGCCCACTCCCGGGCCGGCGCCCTGCTGATCGTCTGTGGCGACCCGCAGCGGATCAACTCGGTGCTGGGCGCGGGCGTCTGAGCCCTTGCCGTAGCGCTCGGTAGGACACCGGGGGGAGACCTGAGGCGCCGCTGCTGCGGCGCCGCACGGCGGGTGGTTCACCACGCCCGGAAGGCGGAAACCGTGCCCCTGAAGTCTTGGCCGGCCTGGGGAGCGCTGTGCTTCTGTGGCAGACCGCCCTGCTCGCGGCTCGGCCAAGGCGGGTTCGGAGTGCTCGATCCGGCTGCCCGTCGAAGAAGCCGACGTGTGCCGTGCGGCGGTCCGCGGTCCCGGATCCGTGCGGAACGGTCTCTCCGGGACTCAGCGTGCCGCCGCTGCGCGGCGCAGTACCTCGGAGGCGCCGCCGGTGCGCGGTATGGGCGGTGCCTCCGACGTGGCGAACGGCTCCGGTGCCGAGGCCGAGTGCGGGCGGCGTCCGCCCCGGCCCTCACCGAGGACCTGCCAGCCGTCACGGGTCAGCGTGATGTACGCCCCGCAGCGCAGCCCGTGCAGGGTGCACGCGTCGCGCAGTCCCCACATCCACGCGCCGTCCTCCTCCGTCCAACGCGCGTCGCCCGCACGGCAGTAGAGCAGCACCGCGGTGCGCACCGGCGTGCGGCGGCGCAGATCGTGCGGGATGACCCGGCGCAGCTGCGCGAGCAGCGCGTTGCGGAACATCCACCCGTCGGCCGGGGCCGGACGGCGCACGAACGAGGCACTCGCCCGCAGCCGCTCGTCCGGGTCGAGCACGGCGACGACAGCCGTCGCGGGCTGCGGATGGTGGCGGGCGTGCAGTCCGCTGACGATCTCACGGGGGTTGCGCAGGAGTGGGATCCCGGCGGCGGCCCATTCCGCGGGTTCGAGCAAGCGGTTGGCGGAAGCGGCGGACGTCGACGCCGCTGCCGAGGCCGGAGCGAATCCGAAGGTCACGGTCCTCCCTTCGGCTACGCGCCCACACTGCGGGCGGGGTCGGATTCCTGGGAGCGCGCACCGCAGCGAAGCCCTACCGGAGCGGCCGGCGAGCCGTGCGGGAGCGGACCTCAATTCTTCCTGTCGAACTTGAATGCGGCAACGAGCAATTGGGGCAGCCGACCGTTATCAGATGATGCGCGGCTAATATCCCCACCGCGTGTGTCGCCGGACCACCCATGGGGCGTTCGAGCACGACACGTTCGTACGTCATGGGGGTGTACGGCGTCCAGAGGTGTGCGCGGGGGCAGCGGCTCCGCCTTGGGTTCGCCGTCAGCCCTGCACGGCCAGCACCAGCGGCAACACACCCTGCGCGCCGGAGCGGCGGAGCATGCGGGCTGCGATCGCGAGGGTCCAGCCGGTCTCGGTGTAGTCGTCCACGAGGAGGACCGGGCCTTGGGCCTCCGCGAGGGCGGTCGCGAGGGCGGGCGGCACGGCCAGAGCCCCGTCGAGTGCCTTCAGCCGCTGGGCGCTGTTGCTCCGGGAGCCCGGGTGCGCGTCACCGGTGTACTCCACGGCTCCCAGGAACGGCAGTCTGCCGATCTCGGCGATGCGCGCCCCGAGAGAGCTGATCAGCTGAGGTCGCGTGCGCGAGGCGACGGTGACGACGCCGGCCGGGCGCGGTCCGCTCTCCGGTGCCCCCGGGGCCCAGCCGCCCGGGCCCCTGGCCCAGTCGGACAGTACGTCCACCACGGCCTTCGCCACGTCGTCGGGCACGGGCCCGTCGGGGGCCCGGGGCGCGAGCATGGGGCGCAGCCGGTTGCCCCATCCGATGTCCGACAGCCTTCCCAGTGCGCGTCCCGACGCGGCCTGTTCGGCGGTCGGGATGCGTCCCTTGAGGTCCACTCCGATCGCCGGCAGCCCGGTGGGCCACATCCGGCGGGGCTCCACCTCGACACCTGCCCGGCCCAGGTCCACACGCGCGGCGTCCAGCGCCTCCTCGGAGGTGCCGGCGGCGAAGCGCGGACCGGCGCAGTTGTCGCAGCGGCCGCACGGCTTGGCGGCCTCGTCGTCCAGCTGGCGCTGCAGGAACTCCATACGGCACTCGGTCGTCGACGCGTACGCGCGCATGGCCTGCTGCTCGGCCTCGCGCTGACGTGCCACCCACGCGTACCGCTCGGCGTCGTACGTCCACGGCTGCCGGGTCGCGATCCAGCCGCCCTTGACGCGCTTGACCGCTCCGTCCACATCCAGGACCTTGAGCATGGTCTCCAAGCGGGAGCGGCGCAGCTCCACCAGAGGTTCCAGGGCGGGCAGCGACAGCGGCTTCTCCGCATGCGCGAGGATGTCGAGTGTGCGGCGCACCAGGTCTTCCGAGGGGAAGGCGAGCGACGCGAAGTACTTCCAGATCGCCTCGTCCTCCCTGCCCGGAAGCAGGAGCACCTCGGCATGCTCCACACCTCGTCCCGCGCGCCCCACCTGCTGGTAATAGGCGATGGGGGAGGAGGGCGAGCCCAGGTGCACCACGAAGCCCAGGTCGGGCTTGTCGAAGCCCATACCCAGCGCTGAGGTCGCGACCAGAGCCTTCACCTTGTTGCCGAGCAGATCCTCCTCGGCCTGCTGACGGTCGGCGTTCTCCGTCTTGCCCGTGTACGACGCGACCGTGTGCCCCCGCTGCCGGAGGAAGGCGGTGACCTCCTCGGCGGCGGCCACGGTGAGGGTGTAGATGATTCCGGATCCCGGCAATTCGTCGAGGTGCTCGGCGAGCCAGGCCATACGGTGCGCGGCGTCCGGCAACCGCAGCACGCTCAGACTCAGGCTGTCCCGGTCCAGCGGGCCCCGGAGCACCAGGGCGTCCGAGCTCCCGCCGGTGCCTAGCTGTTCCGCGACATCGGCCGTCACGCGCGCGTTGGCCGTGGCGGTGGTCGCGAGCACCGGCACACCGGGTGGGAGGTCGGCGAGCATGGTGCGCAGCCGGCGGTAGTCCGGCCGGAAGTCGTGGCCCCAGTCGGAGATGCAGTGGGCCTCGTCCACCACCAGAAGCCCGGTGGCGGCCGCGAGCCGGGGCAGCACCTGGTCCCGGAAGTCCGGATTGTTGAGCCGTTCGGGACTCACCAGCAGGACGTCCACCTCGCCCGCGGCGATCTCGTCCTGAACGGCATCCCACTCCTCGGTGTTGGACGAGTTGATGGTCCGCGCGTGGATTCCGGCCCGAGCCGCCGCCTCGACCTGGTTCCGCATGAGCGCGAGCAGGGGGGACACGATGACGGTGGGACCGCTGCCCCGCGCCCGCAGGAGCGAGGTCGCCACGAAGTAGACCGCGGACTTGCCCCAGCCCGTGCGCTGGACGACCAGGGCACGGCGCCTGTCGGCGACCAGCGCCTCGATGGCCCGCCACTGATCCTCGCGCAGCCTGGCCTCTCCCGAGACGTCTCCGACGAGACGGGTGAGGACCGCGTCGGCAGCCGCCCGGAGTTCCGCGTTGCTCGTGTGCTCCATGCGTTCCATACAACAGGACGGCACTGACATCCGGGGAGGCGCACCGAGAGCTGGGGACGCGCGGGGCGTGACTGGCGTGTCCCTGACTGGACTTATCCACAGGGTCAAGCGGAGGTTCAGGTTCCGCGAGATCGTCTTCGCATGACGAACCACAGCGAAACGACCGGATCCCCCGAGAACGGTGACATCACCGGGCCCGAGGCGCAGGGCGGGCAGAAGAACAGTGAACAGGAGAGGAAGACGAGTGACGCGGCCCGGCTGCACGCCCGCGGAACCGCGTACGACAGTCACGATGGCGAGCACCAGGTCACCCTGCGCACTCCGGCCGAACTGGCCGACGCCCTGCCGTACCTGCTCGGATACCGCCCCGAGGACAGCATCGTCCTGGTCGCCCTGCACGACAAGGACGGACAGGGGCGGTTCGGAGGCCGGGCCCGGCTCGGTATCCCCGCGAACGCGGACGACTGGCCGTCCGCGGCCCGGCAACTGTCCCATGGCCTCGTGACGGGCAGCGAGCGCCGAGGAGCCCGCCCCGAGTCGATGGTCGCCTTCCTGTGCCAGGAACCGGAGGAGGGCCAGACCGGCCGGCAGGTGGTGGAACGGCTGAGGCCGCTGGCCCAGAGGCTGCGCGTCGAGTGCGGTTCCCTGGACGTCGTGGTGGTCGAGGCACTGTGCATCTCGGAGGGCCGCTACTGGTCCTACTGCTGTGACAACGCGGCATGCTGCTCCCCCGAGGGAGCCCCCATGGGACTGCCGGGCACCTCCGTGCTGGCCGCGGCCGCCACCTACGCCGGTATCCAGGTGCGCGGCACACTGCGGGAGCTCCGGACCCGGCTGCTGCCCTGGGAGAACGCCGCGGCCCTCGAACAGGAGGCCGCCCTGGACACCGCCAGCATGGCCCTGGTGCCGAAAATCCTGGACGACGCGGGCCGCGCCGCCGTGGCCGACGGGACGCTGGAACTGGCCGGGAGGATCCTGGGCCGCTTCGCCGAGGCACAGCCCGTCTCCGGAATGCTCCCGGCGGATCTCCGCGACGACGAACTGCTCGGGCACGACGAGGCCGCCCGGCTGATCCTCGGCCTCCAGGACCGGGCGACCCGCGACCGCGCGGCCGAGTGGATGGAGGGCGACGAGGCCGGACACGCCCTTCGCCTCTGGCGGGCACTGGCTCGCCGCTGCGTCGGGCCCTACGGCGAACATGCCGCTGCGCCGCTCACCCTGGCCGGTTGGGTCGCCTGGTCCACCGGCGACGAGTTGGAGGCCCGCGAAGCCCTCGCCATGGCCCTGGGTGCCGACCCCGACTACCTCTTCGCCCGGCTCCTGCACCAGGCCTGCAACGAAGGCCTCGACCCGGAGTCGATCCGCAGCTGCCTGCGAGCGGAGCGCAAGGGCCGTGGGCGCGCGGTCGCCGACCTCTTGGAAACGCGGGCGGGCAGTGACGAGTCCGCCCGGCGCGGGACTACTGCGGCGCTCGAGATGGACTCACGCGACAAGCCCTCACAGGCAGCCGTGCCGCAGGCCGGGCCGTGCGGCAAGCCCTCACAGGCAGCCGTGCCGCCCCGGTCCGAGCCGTACGACAAGCCGACACCGGCGGCGATGCCGTCACGCCGTCTCCGTCGCTCCCGTGCCGTCGGCACCACCGGCGCAGTCTCCGGCCGTACCAGCGCGAAAGACCGTGACATGGGTGCCCCGACCTCCGGTCGGCGCACGCCGGCGGGCACCACACACCCTGCCGGTACCACCGAAACCGGTCCTCGCCCAAGCCGTGCGGCGACGGCGGGTACCACGCGGTCCGGCGGCGTCCGAGCGGGCGGCGCGCGTGTGCGTACACCGAAGAAGGCAGCCATGCCCTGCCGGGACGCGGGCCAGGAAGGCGCCCAGCCCGGCCATGGCACGGGCGGTGAGGAGTGAGCCTCCGCCGGGCGGCCTCGCGACGCATGGGACCGGGCCGCGGGCGTGACTCGAAGGACCCTCCCACCGTTCACCTGAGTGGCGGAACGGCTGGACGGGCCGTGACGCCGCACTGCCCCTGCCCCGTCGGACTCCTCCGGCACCGGCGCCGAACCCGATCGAGGCGCATCGAGCGCAGAGGAAGCCTTCCCATGCAACAGCCGACTCCGCCCTCCGCCGCCGACGACCGTCGCCCCCAGGGCGGACCCCCACCACCCCTCGGACCGGGTCACGGCCTGCCCGGGCCGCCGAGGGCGGGGGACCAGGCCGACCCTCCGCGACCGGCGGCACGTGTCGACGGCTACGGGCCGAGGTTCCCAGGCAGTACGTCATTCCCTTCTGCGCCCACCGGCCCCGACTCGTGCCCGCCATCGTCGACCGGCCCGGGCCGATCGTCTCCCCGATGGGCCGGCCAGACTCGTCGCCCTGGTGCGGGGGCGGGCTACGGCCCGGTCTCACCGCCCGCCGCTCGCGGACGGGCTCCCTCACCCGGGGCTTCGCCCTCGCCCCGGGGTGCCACGATCCCCGGACCGCGCTGGTCCGCCGACTTGCCCCCCGCCCACACCGCGATGATCTGTGTCGCCCTTCCCGGCCTGGCCATCTCGACCGAGGCAGGGCAGCTGACCGGCCGCGGGCTGGAGGGCTTCTACCGCGCCGGCCGCCGGGTGCTCTCCCGGTGCGAGATCCGCGTCGCCGGACGAGAACCCCTCGCGGTACTGGCCCGGATGGTCTCGGCCGACCGTGCCAGGTTCGTGGGCACACTCCGCACGTCACCGCAGGTGGGACCGGACCCGGACGTGATCGTGGAACGCAACCGCTTCGCGGACGGCACGGAGCGGATCACCCTGCGAAGCGCGGCTCCCCGCCCCCTGCGGCTGCCGGTCGAGATCGTCCTTGGCACGGATCTTGCCGACCTCGGGACGGTCGCCTCCGGGAATGCAGAGCTCGAACTCCCCGCCAGTGTCCACGGCTCCGGCCTGCGCTGGTCCTGCGCCACCGGCAATGCGTCCGTCACGGCCGAACCACCTCCCTCGGACGCTCTCGCCTCGGCCGGGTTGCTGCGGTGGGAGCTCGACCTGCCACCCGGCGGCAGCAGAACCGTCGAACTGCGGGTACGGCCGGACGGCGCGGGGCCCCTCCGAGCCGTGGGACGCGCGGCGACCAGCCCTCTGGCCGCCGCGCGTGCGGAGGGCGACGACCGGAGAGTCCCCTCCCTCCTGCGGACGAGCATCGAGGATCTCCAGGCCCTCCTCCTGCGTGACTCCGCGAACCCCGCCGACACCCACCTCGCGGCCGGGGCGCCCTGGCGATGCGGTCTGGCTCCCGCCGACGCGCTCGTCGCCGCCCGGATGACGCTGCCGCTCGGCACCGGCCTCGCCGCGGGAACGCTGAGGACCCTCGCCCGGACCCAACTCACCGGTGCCGGAAAGCAGTCAGGAATGATCCCCGGTCCCAGACGGGACGCCGGGCCGCACCTTCCGCCGCAGTGCACGGGAACAGAGGCCACGCTGCTCTTCCCCGCCCTGCTTGCCGAGGCCCGCCGCTGGGGGCTCCCCGACCAGGAGACGGAAGAGCTGCTGCCCGCCGCCGAGCGCTGCCTGGCCTGGCTGCGAACCACCGTGGGTGACGGCACCTACCTAGGCGACCCGAACCCGGGCGGACCCGTCCGCTGCGAGACACAGGCCCACGCCCACCGTGCCGCCCTGCTCGGCGCCGACCTCCTCGACGCCTGCGGCCGGACGGGGGGAGCGGCACTCCGGCAGTGGACGCAGACCTTACGGACCGAGTTCCGGAAGGACTTCTGGATCGAGGACCGCGGGGGCGGCCGGCCCGCGACAGCCCGTGCCCCGGACGGCAGCCCGGTACCCCACCTGGGCGCGGCCGCCGTGCACCTCCTCGACACGGGCCTGCTGGGCGGGGGCGAGCTGGCGCCAGGCCTGCTCGACAAAGCCCGGACCGAGCACCTCGCCCGGCTGCTCGGCAGTCCGGTCATGGACTCGGGGTGGGGCCTGCGCGGACTGGGAACGAAGGAACCGGGATTCAACCCGTTCGGCCACCGCGCAGGAGCCGTACGGATCCAGGAGACCGCACTCGCCGTCGCGGGACTCGCAGCCGCCGGCTACGAGAAGGAAGCGAGCTCGTTGCTGCGCGGCGTACTCGCGGCCGCCGAGACCTTCGCCCACCGGCTGCCCGAGATGTACGCGGGGGAGCAGCGCACGGAAGGGAGTGCTCCGCTCCCGCACCCGGCAGCCTGCCGCCCCGCGGCCACAGCGGCGGCCGCCGGAGTGCTGCTGCTGACCGCCCTCGCCGGCATCCGCCCCGACGCCCCGGCGGGGACGGTGACCTTGCGCCCCGTGCGCAGCGCGCCTCTCGGGGAGATCGGCTTCACGGGGTTGCGTGTGGCGGGCGCCCCGTTCTCCGTGCGGGTCAGCCGGCTGGGACTCGCCATGGTCGAGGAGGCGGCCGACAGACTGCAACTGGGGGTGTGACGTGCGGCGACGTGCCTTTTCAGGACAACAGGAAGGGCGGTGGAGTCCATATCGGACCGAAGTGGATCAGTAGGCGAAGGGACCAGCGAAGGGAGTGTTTATCGTCAGGCAGACGACTATGATCGCGGCATGCCCTACGACCCGTCAGCGTTTCCGCCCTTCGCCGTCACCGTGGACCTGGTCGTGCTGACCGTGCGCCGCCACGCCCTGTGCGCGCTGGCGGTACGCAGGGGCGAACCGCCGTTCCAGGGGCGCTGGGCGCTGCCCGGCGGGTTCGTGCGGGCCGATGAAGACCTGGCGCAGGCCGCGGCACGTGAGCTGGCGGAGGAGACCGGACTGCGCGTTCACGACCCTTCCGCCCCGGCCCAGGACAACGGCGCACATCTGGAGCAGCTCGCCACCTACGGAGACCCCAAGCGGGACCCCAGGATGCGGGTCGTCAGCGTCGCCCACCTCGCTCTCGCCCCCGACCTGCCCGCGCCCAGAGCGGGCGGAGACGCCAGCAACGCGCGCTGGGCTCCGGTGGAGGAACTGCTGCAGCAGGGCGGTTACGGGCGGGATGCCGAGCCGGTCGCGCCGCTCGCCTTCGACCACGCGCAGATCCTCGCGGACGGAGTGGAGCGCGCCCGCTCCAAGATCGAGTACTCCTCGCTGGCCACCGCCTTCTGCCCGCCCGAGTTCACCGTCGGGGAACTGCGCCGTGTCTACGAGGCGGTGTGGGGCGTGGCGCTCGACCCGCGCAACTTCCACCGCAAGGTCACGGGCACACCCGGGTTCCTCGTACCCACCGGTGGGACGACCACCCGCCAGGGCGGACGCCCGGCACAGCTCTTCCGCGCCGGTGGGGCGACGCTGCTCAACCCCCCGATGCTGCGCCCCGAGGTGTGACCGACGGGCGGGCCCGGGCCTCCCCGGCCCCGGAACCCGACCCGCCCGCAGTCCGGTCGCGGGTGAGGGTCCTGCCCGAGGCAGGCCTTGGGATGCCCCAAAAACCGGACATAGCGCGCTATCTTGCTGTGAGTGATCCAGGCCTTCGGACTGACCAGCAAGCCCCGAAAAGAGCTTCCGCCCGCAGCCGACGACGTCTCCTTCGAGGCGCGGGCGGGCCGCATCACCGCGCTGCTCGGAGCGCCGGGCGCCGGCAAGTCGACGGTTCTCAGACTCATGCTCGAACTCCAACAAGGTCGCGGCATCACCCACTTCCGGGGCCGCCCCCTGCACCGCATCGCCCACCCCTCACGCGAGGTCGGTGTGCTGCTGGGCGACGTACCGGGGCATCCCGCCCGCACGGTCCGCGGTCATCTGCGCATGCTGTGTGCCGCCGCGGGCGTTCCGGTCCGGCGTGCCGACGAAGTCCTCGAGGCGGTGGGACTCGTGAGCCTGCGCGACGAACGCCTCGGCACCCTCTCCCGCGGCATGGACCGCCGCCTCGGCCTGGCCTGTGTCCTCCTGGCCGACCCGCACACCCTCGTCCTCGACGACCCGGCCGACGGGCTCTCCGCCCGCGAGAGCATCTGGCTGCACGGCATGTTGCGCGCTCATGCCGCCCAGGGCGGCACGGTCCTGTTCACCACGACCGACCCCAAGGGGGCCGCACGCGCAGCCGACCGCGTCGTCACCCTGGAACAGGGCAGGCTCGTGGCCGACCAGGAGGCCGCGGAGTTCTCGCGCACCCGCCTCCGTCCCCGTGTCGCCGTACGCAGCCCGCACGCGGCCCGTCTGGCAGCTCTCCTGGCCAAACAGGCCCGCACCTCACAGCGCTCCGTCGAGGTTGTCCGAGAGGGCGGCAACCGCCTTTCGGTGTACGGCGGTACCTGCGCGGACATCGGTGAGATCGCGTTCCGCCACGGCATCGTCGTGCACCGACTGGCCGACGAGATCGGGGACATGGGGCCCGGCGCGGGTGCCGGTCAGACGAGCGGGCCATCTGACCGAGGTCTCGCCGGGCCAGGGCACGTCAACGACACGCACCGCGCGACCCGTGCGACCCGGGCCGGAAAAGCGGCGCCGTCTCTCGACCCGTCGAGGCCGTACACCACGGACGCCGAGGACCGCACGCTCGAGCCGGGGCCCTCGCTCGAGCCCGGATTCCTCTCGGACGCACCGGAGCAGTGCGTGGAGCCGCCGCCTTCCTCCGTGGACCCCGTGGACATCTCTGCCGAGCCGCGCCCCACGCTTGAGCCGCGATCCCTCGCGAACGCACCCGACCCGGACGAGCCGTCGTCTTCCGCAGGGCAACCGCACCCCGGCGCCGAGCCGCACGAGCTCTCGGGTGCGTCCTCGGCCGGCCGCTCGAGCAACCGTCCTTCGGCTGCGACCCCGCCGCCGCCCCGCCCCGGCGCCCGCACGGCTCGCGCGCTCGACGCGCTGCCCCCTCTGCCGCCCCCCATTTCCGTCCGTCCCGCCCCCAGCCCCCTCCGCCCCCTCCGCTACGAGATCCGCCGTGCCGCCGGGATCGGCACCGGGTTCCTGACCGGAGCCGTCGTGCTCGCCGTCTCCGCCGTGACCGCCGTCGTGCTCGCGCGCATCGGGCACACCCCGCAGCCGCGCCTGCTGGCCGCCTGGCCGCAGGAGCTGCCCCTGCCGCCCGCGGCGCTCGGCGCGGGACTGCTCGGCGCGCTGGCCTTCGGTGACGAGTTCCGCCACCCCGCCCTGGCGGCCGACCGCGGCACCGTGCCCCGCCGGCTGGGATTGCTGGCCGCCAAACTGCTCGTCTCCTCCGCCACCGCGCTGGTGCTGGCCGTCCTCACCGTCGGCTGCGACGCCGAAGTGCTCTATCTCGTCTACGGGCGGGAGCTCGCCCAGGTTCCCGCCGACTGGCTTCCGATGAGCGCGAGTTGGATCGGGCTCATGGTCGGCTGCGCCTGGGCCGGGGTACTCGCCGCAGGAGTCTTCCGGTCCACCTCGGCCGGACTCGCCGCCGTGGCCGCCGTCCCCCTCCTCGTCGTACCCGTCGTGCACAAGCTCGTGAACGGACCGTCCGTGCGAACAGCGGCCGGACTTCCCGTGCGGCTGCGTGAGGCTCTCCTGCCGCGATGGCCTTTCGGGGGAGAGCGCTATCTGGAGGCCGTGTTCGAGGTGGTCTCCCAACCTGTGGGCGGGGCACTGACGTTGTCGCTGACCGCTCTGCTCTGCGCGTATCTGCTCACCACGCTGCGCGGCAGGTTCCGGTGACGACTGTCCGTAACCCTTAGTCCGGCCATGCGCGCAACTCCCCGCAGAGCGCTCATTTCTTTCCGATAAGGCGTCAATTGCGACGGGGTGAGCGATCACCCTTTCGTGTGCTTTTCACCAAAGACCTCAAGGGAGTTGGAGCCGACGCCGACAAAGGATGCGTGAGTACCCTTGCGCACACCATGATGACCGCCGCCCGCTCCGCTGACTCCGGCCTCGCGAGCCCGGGCGAACTCGACCGCTACCCGTACGCCGAGGCGCCCGCCGTCGACCGCGTCGGAGTCCCTGCCTGGGACGGCGGGGACCACGAGCTGGGCCGAGTGGGCCGACGTGCCGCGGGCAGCCGCGGACGCGGGCTGCACGGCCAACTCGTTCAGCAACTGGGTCAGATGATCGTCTCCGGCGACCTGGGCGCCGACCGCCCGCTGGTGCCCGAAGAGATCGGCCAGCGCTTCGAGGTCTCCCGCACCGTCGTCCGCGAGTCGCTCCGCGTCCTGGAGGCCAAGGGACTGGTGAGTGCCCGTCCGAACGTCGGCACGCGCGTGCGTCCCGTCAGTGACTGGAACCTCCTCGACCCGGACATCATCGAGTGGCGGGCCTTCGGGCCGCTGCGCGACGACCAGCGTCGCGAGCTGAGCGAACTGCGGTGGACGATCGAGCCGCTCGCCGCCCGCCTCGCCGCCGGGCACGGGCGCGAGGACGTCCAGCAGCGCCTCGCGGACATGATCGAGATCATGGGGCACGCGATGGCCCAGGGTGATGCGCTCACCTTCTCCCGCGCCGACTCCGAGTTCCACTCGCTGCTCATCCAGGTCGCGGGCAACCGCATGCTGGAGCACCTCTCCGGAATCGTGTCCGCGGCTCTTCAGGTCTCGGGCAGCCCGGTCACGGGCTGTGACCGGCCGAACGAGGCGTCCCTGGCGCACCACGGCCGCATCTGCGACGCCCTGGCCACCGGTGACGGAGCGGCGGCCGAGGCGGCCATGCGTCAACTCCTCACGGTTCATCCCGAGGTGGAACGGGTCGTGCCCGCCCCGCGCGAGCACTGACCGAGTTCCGCGGGCGGCGCGGCCGGGTGTGCCACCCCCCTCCTGTGGCAGTGCCTGATCGGTGATCCGCCTCCCGTCGGACCCCGTGGGATCCTCGTGATCCTGCGGGGTCCGACTGTGCGAAGGGTTCGTGGCGCGGTGGGGCGGCCGAGTCGGTACCGTATGTGACCACTTCTGTCAGTGTCTGACTGGTTTCATTCGCTTACGGGGTGTGACTCGGGCCACGCGGATTGGGCGTAACGCTCGCGGGAAGAACGCGATGACCTAAGAGGTGACAGCCGCGGAGGGAATACGGACGCCGTTCACGGCGCTGTGCATCTTCCCGGCCCCCGCCCGCGCCGCCGGCCCATCCCCAAGCCGGCGGTCGGCTCCAGTCCCCTGTGGACGGGGCCGGAAGCCGTTTTCCAACGTTCCGAGAGGTTGTTCGTGTCGGCCAGCACATCCCGTACGCTCCCGCCGGAGATCGCCGAGTCCGTCTCTGTCATGGCGCTCATTGAGCGGGGAAAGGCTGAGGGGCAGATCGCCGGCGATGACGTGCGTCGGGCCTTCGAAGCTGACCAGATTCCGGCCACTCAGTGGAAGAACGTACTGCGCAGCCTCAACCAGATCCTCGAGGAAGAGGGTGTGACGCTGATGGTCAGTGCCGCAGAGCCCAAGCGCACCCGAAAGAGCGTCGCAGCGAAGAGTCCCGCCAAGCGCACCGCCACCAAGACGGTCGCGGCCAAGGCGGTGACCACCCGGAAGGCCACCGCCACCGCCACGCCGGCGACGCCCGCCGTCGAGCCCGCCGCCGAGGAGGAGGCACCCGCCAAGAAGGCGGCTGCCAAGAAGACGACGGCCAAGAAGGCGGCCGCGAAGAAGACCGTCGCCAAGAAGACGGCGGCCAAGAAGACCAGCGCCAAGAAGGACGACGCCGAGATCCCCGAGGAGGAGGTGCTCGAGGAGGCAGCCCCCGGCAAGACCGGTGAGGAGCCCGAGGGCACCGCCGAGAACGCGGGCTTCGTGCTCTCCGACGAGGACGAGGACGACGCACCCGCCCAGCAGGTCGCCGCCGCCGGTGCCACCGCTGACCCGGTCAAGGACTACCTCAAGCAGATCGGCAAGGTCCCGCTGCTCAACGCCGAGCAGGAGGTCGAGCTCGCCAAGCGCATCGAGGCGGGTCTGTTCGCCGAGGACAAGCTGGCGAACGCCGACAAGCTGGCGCCGAAGCTGAAGCGCGAGCTGGAGATCATCGCCGAGGACGGCCGCCGCGCCAAGAACCACCTCCTGGAGGCCAACCTCCGTCTGGTGGTCTCCCTGGCCAAGCGCTACACCGGCCGCGGCATGCTGTTCCTGGACCTCATCCAGGAGGGCAACCTCGGTCTGATCCGCGCGGTCGAGAAGTTCGACTACACCAAGGGCTACAAGTTCTCCACGTACGCCACCTGGTGGATCCGTCAGGCGATCACCCGCGCCATGGCCGACCAGGCCCGCACCATCCGTATCCCGGTGCACATGGTCGAGGTCATCAACAAGCTCGCGCGCGTGCAGCGCCAGATGCTCCAGGACCTGGGCCGCGAGCCTACCCCGGAGGAACTGGCCAAGGAACTCGACATGACCCCCGAGAAGGTCATCGAGGTCCAGAAGTACGGCCGCGAGCCCATCTCGCTGCACACCCCGCTGGGCGAGGACGGCGACAGCGAGTTCGGTGACCTCATCGAGGACTCCGAGGCCGTCGTCCCGGCCGACGCGGTGAGCTTCACGCTCCTGCAGGAGCAGCTGCACTCCGTCCTGGACACGCTGTCCGAGCGTGAGGCGGGCGTCGTCTCGATGCGCTTCGGCCTCACCGACGGTCAGCCGAAGACCCTCGACGAGATCGGCAAGGTCTACGGCGTCACGCGTGAGCGGATCCGCCAGATCGAGTCCAAGACCATGTCGAAGCTGCGCCACCCGTCCCGTTCGCAGGTGCTGCGCGACTACCTCGACTAGGCGAGGCCGTACGACACGGAAGGCCCGGTTCCCCGAGGGGGCCGGGCCTTCGCAGTGCTGTCGCGCCGCGGGTGCGGGGTCCCACGGGGTGGATCACTCTGGGTGTCTCACGGACATCACGGAGTGAGGAGAGCGTATGCGTCGTCGACTGGCTCGAGCTCTGGTCCTGCCGCTGGTCCTGGCAGCGGCAGGAACCGCCCTGTCCATGGGCTCCAGCGCCCCTGTGGCCGCCGACAGCGTGGTCATAGGCGGGTTTCCCGTCGAGGCGTCCCAGAGTCCGTGGACGGTGGCCCTGTCCAGTCGTGACCGGTTCGGGGGTACACGCGCGGGGCAGTTCTGCGGCGGCGCGGTGGTCGGCCGTACCACCGTGCTCACCGCGGCCCACTGCCTGGACGAGGACGTCCTGGGCGGGCCACCGGAGCGGGTACGGGACCTCAAGGTCATAGCCGGACGCACAGACCTGCTCTCTGGCCGCGGCGGCCAGGAGATCTCCGTGCGCCGTACGTGGGTGAACCCGGCCTACGACGGTGTCAGCAATGCCGGGGACTTCGCCGTGCTCACTCTGGCCGAGCCGCTGCGGAGTGACTCGATCATCACCATGGCGGCCGACGGTGATCCCGCGTACGCGGCGGGTGGGACCGCGACGGTGTACGGGTGGGGCGACACCTCGGGCACCGGCGAGTACCCGGACAGTCTTCGGGCGGCACGAGTGCGTGTGCTTCCCGACGCGCTGTGCGCAGAGGCGTATCCGGGCGGCGCGGATGGCACCTACGACGTCACGAGCATGCTGTGCGCCGGGGAGGCCGAAGGGGGCCGGGACGCCTGCCAGGGCGACAGCGGAGGGCCGCTGGTGTCCCAGGGGCGCTTGGTCGGGCTCGTGTCCTGGGGGATCGGCTGCGGCCGGGCCGGCAACCCCGGCGTGTACATGCGGGTGTCCCACATCATGCGGACGCTCGGATGGGCACAGGCCCCGGAAGGCGTGTGAGGCGGCCTGGAGGAGCGCGAACGAGGTAATGGCACGAGGACGGGCGGCTGCCGCATTGAAAAAGGCACCCCCCCCGTCAACCCCCGGTGGCGGGCTGGCTCGTCGTCGGACGCGAGGTGTCAGCGCTCTTCTTCGGAGGCGTTCGCGGGAACAGACGTGAGCCGCTCCGTCTCGTCCTGTATCTCAGCGGCGATCTTCTTGAGTTCCGGCTCGAACTTGCGCCCGTGGTGGGCGCAGAAGAGCAGCTCTCCGCCGCTGAGCAGGACGACGCGCAGGTACGCCTGGGCGCCGCAGCGGTCGCAGCGATCAGCGGCCGTCAACTGGCTCGCAGGGGTCAGAACAGTAGTCACGTCGCCTCTTCTCTAGCTCGACGAGCTGTCGTACCAGGGTCAACATCCAACCAGCCCCAAAACGTTCCCGCTCGTGGCTTTTCCTCGAAAGAATCTTTGCGAGGCGGCTGTCTGCTGCCGGTTGGCGGCGAATGTGCCGTATTGCGTGTCTATGTGTCTTACGGGGCTTCGCGTTGTATCGGTGGTCGGTCCTCCCGGCTGGGTTGCCGGTTGTTCATGAGGACGTGCCCGGAGCCTAAATGGTTCATGCCTGGAAGGGAACGTGATGTGTACTTCACTCCATCGAGGGATCGAACACGCATGCGAGTGTGGACTAGTCTGAGTTTCCGACGAGGGTGGCGTTACAACGGCTCTACCAGGCCTCGGTACCCTCTCACCGGTGACTGAAGCCGCGCCCTTACCCACAAGGGCCCCATCTGAAATTCAGCGAGGAGCGAACCGCGTGACCGCCGAGACGTCCGTGCCGTCCACAGCTCTGCTGGCAGGAGCAGACCGGGACGGGTCCAACTACACCGCGCGGCACCTGCTCGTCCTCGAGGGGCTCGAGGCCGTGCGTAAGCGCCCGGGTATGTATATCGGGTCGACCGACAGCCGTGGCCTGATGCACTGCGTCTGGGAGATCATCGACAACTCCGTCGACGAGGCCCTCGGCGGGTACTGCGACCACATCGAGGTGATCCTCCAGGACGACGGCTCGGTCGAGGTCCGGGACAACGGCCGGGGCATCCCGATCGACGTCGAGCCCAAGACCGGCCTCTCCGGTGTCGAGGTCGTCATGACCAAGCTGCACGCCGGCGGCAAGTTCGGAGGCGGCTCCTACGCCGCCTCCGGCGGTCTGCACGGCGTCGGCGCCTCCGTGGTGAACGCCCTGTCCGCCCGACTGGACGTCGAGGTGGACCGCGGTGGTCACACCCACGCCATCAGCTTCCGTCGCGGAGTCCCCGGAGCCTTCGCCGGCAACGGCCCGGACGCCAAGTTCGAGGCCAAGAGTGGCCTGCGCAAGGCCAAGAAGATTCCCAAGACCCGCACCGGCACGCGCGTGCGGTACTGGGCCGACCGCCAGATCTTCCTCAAGGACGCCAAGCTCAACCTGGAGACGTTGCACCAGCGCGCCCGCCAGACCGCGTTCCTGGTGCCCGGCCTCACCATCGTCGTGCGCGACGAATACGGGCTCGGCGAGGGCGGCAGCAAGGGCGAGGAGTCCTTCCGCTTCGACGGCGGAATCAGCGAGTTCTGCGAGTACCTGGCGAAGGACAAGCCGGTCTGCGACGTCCTCCGCTTCTCCGGGCAGGGCACCTTCAAGGAGACCGTCCCCGTCCTGGACGACCACGGCCAGATGACGCCCACCGAGGTCACCCGCGAACTCGGCGTCGACGTCGCACTGCGCTGGGGCACGGGCTACGACACGACGCTTCGGTCGTTCGTCAACATCATCGCCACCCCCAAGGGCGGCACCCACGTCGCGGGCTTCGAGCAGGCCGTCGCCAAGACGATGAACGAGGTGCTGCGCACCAAGAAGCTCCTGCGCGTCGCCGAGGACGACATCGTCAAGGACGACGCCCTGGAGGGCCTGACCGCGGTCGTCACCGTGCGCCTCGCCGAGCCGCAGTTCGAGGGCCAGACCAAGGAGGTCCTCGGGACCTCGGCGGCCCGCCGCATCGTGAACAACGTGGTCACGAAGGAACTCAAGGCGTTCCTGACGTCCACGAAGCGGGACGCCGCCCAGCAGGCCCGCGTCGTGCTGGAGAAGGCCGTCGCCGCTGCCCGTACACGCATCGCCGCCCGGCAGCACAAGGACGCGCAGCGCCGCAAGACGGCCCTGGAGTCCTCCTCGCTGCCGGCGAAGCTGGCCGACTGCCGCAGCGACGACGTGGACCGCAGCGAGCTGTTCATCGTCGAGGGCGACTCCGCGCTCGGCACGGCCAAGCTCGCCCGCAACTCCGAGTTCCAGGCGCTGCTGCCGATCCGCGGCAAGATCCTCAACGTCCAGAAGTCCTCTGTGACGGACATGCTCAAAAACGCCGAGTGCGGCGCGATCATCCAGGTCATAGGAGCCGGCTCGGGCCGGACCTTCGACATCGACACCGCCCGTTACGGCAAGATCATCATGATGACCGACGCCGATGTCGACGGCTCGCACATCCGCACCCTGCTGCTGACGCTGTTCCACCGCTACATGCGTCCCATGGTCGAGGCCGGCCGGGTCTTCGCTGCGGTGCCCCCGCTGCACCGCATCGAGGTCGTCCAGCCGAAGAAGGGCCAGGACAAGTACGTCTACACGTACTCGGACCGCGAACTGCGCGACACGCTCATGGAGTTCCAGAGCAAGGGCATCCGCTACAAGGACTCGATCCAGCGTTACAAGGGCCTCGGCGAGATGGACGCCGACCAGCTGGCCGAGACGACGATGGACCCGCGCCACCGCACCCTGCGCCGGATCAACCTCTCCGACCTGGAGGCCGCCGAGCAGGTCTTCGACCTGCTGATGGGCAACGACGTGGCTCCGCGCAAGGAGTTCATCTCCAACTCGGCCGCGACGCTGGACCGGTCGCGCATCGACGCGTAGCCGCGGCATCGGCCTGCTGGCGGGTACGGCCGGGGCGTGGGGGGCCCAGGCCGTACCCGCAGCGGTTCGGCAGGCATCCGGCGCCTCGGCACCGTCCCGGCCGTGCCGAGGCCGTCTCTCCCCCTCCCGGTGGAGAGACGCACGGCCGGGGATCCACCCTTGATCCACCCAGGCTCCGATCCCGTGACCTGGCGAATTCCGTGGCGCGGAAGGCGTCGGCGGCGGTCGCTGCCGGCATCCCCATCGCCGGCACCCTGCTCGTCCGGGCCGGAACCGTGGCTCGGCGTGGGCAGTCCCGGCGCCCGGGCGCGCTGTCGAGCGGGGCGTACGGCGACCGCACGATCCAGCGTCGGCTCAAGGGCCGTGCCCAGGCGGTGCGTTACGCCTACGGGAAGGGAATCGTGCGGCCACCAGCGGGTTGGTCACCTGATGGGGTGAAGAGCGAGGGGAAGAAGAGTCGGGGATCTTCCCGTTCTGTCCATCCTTGGGCATGCAGCCAAGCAAGGGCCGTTCCCGCGGCGGCGGGACCGGGCAGGAGAGTCGGGTCGGACCTCTCGACGGTCATGATCCGGTTCCGGCCGAGGAGGCCGGACAGCTCAGGTACGACGATCCCTGGTACGACGCCCTCGCCTCCGGCTGGGGCGAGTCGGCCGGCGACGGGGCGCAAGCTCATGCGGTGGTTCCGTCGGCACGGGCAGCGGGCGAGACGGGGGCCGCGGCGGGTGATGTGTACCTGGAAGTGCAGCGCAGTGCGGCCTTTCAGGAAGTGCGGCGGCGGTACCGCAGGTTCGTGGTGCCGGCGTTCGTGGCCTTCTTCGCCTGGTACGTCGGCTACGTCGTGGCTGCCACGACCGCACCGGAGCTGATGGCACGACCCGTGGCGGGAGCGGTGAACGTGGCGATGGTGGCGGGACTCGGGCAGTTCCTCTCCACATTCCTGCTCACCTGGGCGTACGCACGGCATGCGCGGCTGCGCAGGGACCGGGCCGCGCTCGAACTGCGCTGGGACACACAGGAACTGACGCGTGGCGTGAACGGTGGTGGGTCGTGACGGAGGAACACCAGACGCTGGCGCTGTTGCTCTTCAGCGCGTTCGTCGCGGTCACGCTGGGGATCACCACCTGGGTCAGCCGTAACCGGCGTGGCTCGGCGGAGGAGTTCTACGCGGGCGGGCGGCTCTTCTCGCCCATGGAGAATGGTTTTGCCATCGCGGGCGACTACATGTCGGCCGCCTCCTTCCTGGGAGTCACGGGGCTCATCGCGCTGTTCGGTTACGACGGGCTGCTCTATGTCGTCGGGTTCCTCGTGGCGTGGCTGGTGGTGCTGTTCCTGGTCGCCGAACTGGTGCGCAACTGCGGCCGGTTCACGCTCGCCGACGTCGTGGCGGCCCGGATGAGGGAACGGCCGGTACGGATCGCGGCGGGAACCTCATCGGTCACGGTGTCCGTTCTGTACCTGGTGGCGCAGATGGTCGGCGCGGGCAGCCTGGTGGCGCTGCTGCTCGGGGGCACGAGCGACGCGGCGCGGGCCTGGACGGTCATCGGTGTGGGCGCCCTCATGGTGATCTATGTGTCGTTGGGAGGGATGCGCGCGACCACGTGGATCCAGATCGTCAAGGCCGTTCTGCTGCTCGGCGGCACCATCGCACTGACGGTGCTCGTCCTGATGCGCTTCCACGGCGACGTGGACCGGCTGCTGCTCACGGCGGCCGAGCGCAGCGGGCACGGCGAGGCGTTTCTGGCGCCGGGGCTGAAGTACGGCGGGGACTGGACCGCCCGCTTCGACTTCATCAGTCTGGGGCTGGCTCTGGTCCTGGGTACGGCCGGGCTGCCGCACATCCTGTCCCGCTTCTACACCGTGCCCACCGCGCGCGCCGCCCGCCGCTCGGTCGTCTGGGCCGTCGGGCTCATCGGCGGCTTCTACCTGATGACGATCGTGCTCGGGTTCGGTGCGGCCGCCATCCTGGGGCCGGACACGGTACGCGGGTCGAACGCGGCCGGGAACACGGCGGTCCCGCTGCTGGCCCTCGATCTCGGCGGTGGTGCGGGATCCACCGGGGGCACGGTTCTCTTCGCGATCGTCGCCGCGGTCGCCTTCGCCACGATCCTCGCCGTGGTCGCCGGCATCACGCTCGCGTCCTCGGCGTCCGTGGCCCACGACCTGTACGCGTCCCTGCGGCGCAGGGGCGGGAAGCCGCGCAGCGAGGTGGCGGTGGCCCGTATCGCGGCCGTCGGTGTCGGAGCGGTGGCGATCGCACTCGGCCTGCTGGCGCGGGACCTCAACGTGGCGTTCCTGGTGGGCCTGGCCTTCGCCGTCGCAGCGTCGGCGAACCTGCCGGTGCTGCTCTACTCCCTGTTCTGGAGCGGCTTCACCACACGGGGCGCCGTGTGGGCCGTCTACGGCGGTCTGGTCCCGGCCGTGGTGCTCGTGGTGCTGTCCCCGGTGGTCTCGGGCAGCCCCGACTCGCTCTTCCCGAGCATCGACCTCCAGTGCTTCCCGCTGCAGAACCCCGGCCTGGTCTCGATCCCCCTCGGCTTTCTCGCGGGCTGGCTGGGCACGGTCACCTCGACGGAGGCCCCGGACGAGGCCAAGCACGCGGAGACCGAGGTGCGGTCGCTGACCGGAGCAGGAGCGGCGTAGGCCGGTGCCTTCCCTGACACGGCCAGGAGCGCCGCGACGGCGTCCAGCACGCGGGCCGGGCCGCGTCACCGGCCTCTCAGGGCACTACACCTGGCCGCGGGTCGCCCACACGTAACGGTGTTCCGGGCGGCCCGCGTCGCCGTACTTGAGTGTCAGTCTGGCCCGTCCCGTGCGTTCCAGGAGCTTCAGATAGCGCTGGGCGGTCTGGCGGCTCACCCCGGTCCGCTCGGCGATCTCCTGGGCGGACAGGGGCCCGTCCGCGTGCATCAAGCACTGGCGGACCAACTCCGCGGTGGTGGGGGAGTGCCCCTTGGGCAGGGCGGGCTCGGACGGTGCCGACAGGGCCCCGAAGATACGGTCCACCTCGGTCTGTTCCGCCTCTCCACCGCCGTCCAGGGTGCGGCGCAGCTCCGCATAGGCCTCCAGCTTGGCGCGCAGGCCGGCGAAGGCGAACGGCTTGACCAGGTACTGCAGTGCGCCGTGGCGCATCGCCGCCTGCACGGTGGAGACGTCCCGGGCCGCCGTCACCATGATCACGTCGGTCTGGTCGCCGCGCCGCCGCATCTCCTGGACGACCGCGAGCCCCGTCGCGTCCGGCAGGTAGTGGTCCAGGAGCACCAGGTCCAGCCGGGGCAGCGTCTCCAGCCGGTGCAGCGCCTCCGCGGCGCTGTGAGCCTCCCCGGCGACATGGAAGCCCGGCACCTTCTCGACGTAGGCGGCATTGACCCGCGCGACCCTCATGTCGTCGTCCACGACCAGGACCTCGATCATCACGACTCCTCCTCGGCGGTCTGCGGAGCTGACGGCACGGTCACCACGGCCGGTTCGGGACCCGGCTCGGCCAGCGTCTCGGGCAGGACGACGGTGAACTCCGCGCCCCCGCCGTGCGCCTCGCCGACGGTCGCGCTGCCACCCTGCCGCTCCGCCAGCCTGCGCACCAGAGAGAGTCCGATACCCCGCTCGCGGTGAGCCGGCGGCTTCTTCGTAGACCATCCCGTGGTGAAGATCAACTCCCGGTGCTCCGGAGGGATCCCCGGTCCCGTGTCCCGCACCCTGAGGATCGCCGTACGCCCCTCGGCGCGCAGTTCGACCTCCACGCGCGCCTGGAGGTCGCCGACGACGGCGTCGAGGGCGTTGTCCACCAGGTTCCCCACGACGGTGACGAGCCCCTGCGGGTCGACCAGCCGGTCGGGCAGCCGGGTCCGGTCCGACACCCACAGGGCGACGCCCCGCTCGGCCGCGACGGCGGCCTTGCCCACCAGCAGGGCGGCGAGCAGCGGGTCCTCGATCCGCTCGGTGACCTGTTCCGCGGTGGCCCGGTGATCCCCGACCACCTCGCCGACGAATTCGACGGCGTCGTCGTACATCTCCAGTTCGAGCAGCCCCAGAAGGGTGTGCATACGGTTGGCGTGCTCGTGGTCCTGGGCCCGCAGGGCGTCGATCAGGCCGCGGGTGGAGTCCAGTTCGCGGCCCAGCTGCTCCAGCTCGGTTCGGTCGCGCAGGGTGGCCACGGCGCCACCGTCGTCGGTGGGCATGCGGTTGGCGACCAGGACCCGCTGGCCGCGCACGGTGAGCAGATCCGTGCCGGCGACCCGTCCGGCCAGCACATCGGCCGTACGGCCCGCGCCGAGCGCCTCGTCGGGAGAACGGCCCACCACTGCTTCCCCGATGCCCAGCAGGCGCTGTGCCTCGTCGTTCACGAGGCGGATGCGGCCGGCGCGGTCCAGGGCGACGACGCCTTCCCGGATGCCGTGCAGCATCGCCTCGCGTTCGGAAAGGAGCGCCGCGATGTCCGAGAAAGCCAGATCCCTGGTCTGCCGGTGGACCCGCCGGGAGATGAGCCACGCGGCCAGCGCGCCCACGGCCAGGGCACCGCCGGCGTACGCGAGCAGCCCCGGGATCGCGTGGATCAGGCGGGCCCGGACGCTGTCGTAGGCGATGCCGACCGAGACCGCGCCGACGACGGTGCCGTCGCTGTCGCGCAGCGGCACCTTGCCGCGGGCCGAGCGGCCCAGGGTGCCGCTGTCGATCTCCATGACCTCCTTGCCGGCCAGGGCCTGGCCGGGGTCGGTCGAGACGATGCCGCCGATCTGCTGCGGGTCCGTGTGCGACCAGCGCACGCCCCTCCAGTCCATCACCACGATGTACTCGGCCTTGGTGGCCTTCCGGATCCGTTCCGCCTCCCGCTGCACCGGGCCGTTCGGCGAGGGCGGCGTGTCCCGCAGGTCCTTCGCGAGCTCAGGCAGCTGCGCGGTCGTCTGCGCGATCGCGAGCGCACGGCGCATCGCCTGGTCGTCCAGCTGGTTGCTGAGGGGCGCGAGGAACAACCCGGTCGCGAGCACCGCGACTCCCGCGGCGATCGCCACCTGCATCAGCAGTACCTGCGAGAACACCCGCCGGGGCAGGCCGAGGCGCAGGCGGCGTGCGGGGGGAGTGGGGCTCATACCAAGACGGTACGTGCGGCCGGCCAGCCGCCCTAGACGGGTGTGGCGTGGATCTCCCGATCAACGTGTGCAGGGCAGCGTCCAGGTATGAAGCGGGACGGTCAGCCGGCCAGTGCCGTGGCCACCCTCACCTCGCGCACCGCCACCACGTCCATCCGCGCGGGTGATCCGAGGACGGAGGCCCCGCAGCTCTCCGGGCGGGCGGGCAGGGCCGCGCCCTGGGCCACGTCGACCTGCCAGCGGCGTCCGTCGGCGTGGGCGACGGCCACCTCCCAGCGCGGGGCCGCGCCGGAGGTCCGGACCACACGCAGCGCCTGAGCGTCGTATTCGCCGGTCCTGGTGCGCACGGCGAGCTCGGCAGCCTGGCCGGGCCGGTCCCAGGCCGAGCCGCCCCGGCACCCCTCCACGACGATCCGCCCCTCCCGGGCGCCGTGCAGGACCTCCTTGAGGGAATGAGCCTCGGCCCGGCCGTACGCGTATCCGTACGGCAGCACGAGCACCGTGGGGGAGAAGCGGTGACCACCCAGATGCGTGACCTCCCACACGCCCTCGACCCCGGACGTCGCCAGCTCGGCCGCGAGGGGCCGGCCGAGGAGGGCGCAACAGCGGTCGCGCTTGCCGTTGGTGCAGACGAGGGCGAGCGGGTCGCCGTCGTGGGGCCGGCCGCCGAGCAGCGCGTCGAACATGCGGTGGTCGCCCCGGCCGAGTGCCGCGAAGTCGAGACCGAGCAGTTGCCCGGGGTCCGAGATCGAGGCGCTGTGCAGCCACACGTCGCCCGGGACGACGTGCGCCGCGTACACCCGGCGTGCCGCGGGCATGCGGCGGTCCGCGTGGCGCCCGGGGCGGCGGATGAGCGCGATCCGTACGCCCGTGTTCTTGGCGGCCGCCTCCAGGGCACGCCCCAGGGCGGGGTCCAGGTGGCTCGAAGTGAGCGCCTTGGCACCCCACGGACCGGGCTGTTCCAGCAACAGCCAGGTCCTCGCGGTGGCCGCGGTTCCCGAAACGGGCTCGTCGAAGTCCCGGGAGACGCTTGAGCACGTACTCACAGAGGTGAGCCTAACCTGACTTCGGCCCGCGGCGACTTTCGGCCCCTCCCGTGCTACTCCGGTAGTGGCTGAGGAGGCTTCGGACCTGCGTAGAGACCACTCGGGCGCATCCGCAGCGGGCGTTCGCCGTACTCCTCCAGGGCGTGAGCGATCCAGCCCGCCGTCCGGGCCACGCCGAAGATGGTCTCGCCCGCGGTCGGGGCCATGCCGCAGGACGCGGTGAGCACGGCCAGGGCCAGGTCCACGTTGGCGTGCAGGGGGGCGTGGCGGGCGGTGGTCTCGACGATGTCGCGGGCCGCGAGGAGCGCGGGCTCGGCGCGGGGGATCTGCTCCAGGAGGGCGAACAGGGCCCGCGCGCGTGGGTCCTCGCCGGGGTAGAGCCGGTGTCCGAGGCCCGGGATACGGCGCCCGGCGCGCAGTTCGTCCGCGATCACGGGTGCGGCGTCGCCCTGTTCGAGCACGTCGTGCAGCAGCCGGTGGGCGAGCCCGCTGGCCGCGCCGTGCAGCGGACCCTCGATCACGCCCAGCCCGGCGGAGACGGCCGCATAGGGGTGGGCACGGGCTGATGCGGCGACGCGCACCGCGAGGGTGGAGGCCGCCAGGTCGTGGTCGACGAGGAGGGCCAGCGCGGTGTCCAGGGCGCGCAGGGACGCCTCGTCGGGGTCCTTGCGCACCGACAGCCGGGTCCACAGGCGGTGGGCCAGGGGGCCCTCGTCGCGGCGCCGGTGCCCCGCCGGAGGCAGCGCGGCGACGAGTGTGGGGATGAGGGTGCGCGCGGTGCCGAGCACGGCGTCCTCGGACAGGTCGAACCGCAGCGGGTCGGTGGTCGCGGCGGCGATCGTCGCGACCCGCAACAGGTCGGTGGGAGCGGCGTGTTCGGGCAGTGCGTCGACGGCACGGCGGGCGACGGCGACGGAAGCGGCGGGCGCGGTGAACGTGCTGCCCGGGAGCATCCGGCCCGTCCACAGCCACTCGGCGACCTCCTCGTAGGTGTGCCGTGCGGCCAGGTCGGCCGCGTCGACACCGCGGAAGAAGTAGCGGTCGCCCTCGATGAGCGTGATGCGGGTGCGGACGGACAGCTCGCCGCCGGAGCCGGAAGCGCCCGTACTCTCCCGCCTGTTGCGCCGCGCGAGGGCCTCGACCTCCCCGGCGTCGAAGGTGCTGCCACGGCCGCCGCTCACCCGCCGGCTGCTGAGCTGGCCGCGGCTCACATACGCGTACACGGTCTCCGGCTTCACACCGAGCAGCTGGGCGGCCTCCTTGGTGCTCAGCCGCCGTTCCTTGTCCAGAGGGGCGGGTTCTTGATCGCGCATGGGGTCACCGTATCCGTCCAGCAGGCCATTGACTGATGTATTGATTCAATCAACATTGACACGAACTGAATCAATCATGGACAGTCGGATCAAGTCCAGGGAGGAAGACATGTCCGTCAACAGGTCAGCAGCCACTCTCGTCGAAGCACCCCGGGGACTCGCCGGCGTCGTCGTCACCGACACACTGATCGGCGACGTCCGCGGTCTGGAGGGCTTCTACCACTACCGGCAGTACTCCGCCGTCGACCTCGCGCGCACCCGCGGCTTCGAGGACGTCTGGCATCTCCTCGTGCACGGCGAACTGCCGGACGCCGGGCGGGGCGCGACCTTCGCTGCCGAGACCGCCGCGCGGAGGCGGCTGCCCGACGAGGTGCGAGCGGCGCTGCCGGCCATCGCCGCGGCCGGCGGGCGCTCCGGGCCGCTCTCCGGGATGCGTACGGCCCTCTCGCTGCTCGGCGCGGCGAAGGGGTTCCGCCCCGTGTACGACATCGACGCCGACCGGCGCCGGCAGGACACGATCGAGGCGGCCGCGGCCGTACCCACGCTGCTCACCGCACTGCACCGGCTGGGCCAGGGGCTCGAACCGGTGGAGCCGCGCGAGGACCTGTCCTACGCGGCGAACTATCTGTACATGTTGACCGGTTCGGTGCCGGCCGAGCAGCACGCGCGAGCGATCGAGCAATACCTGATCTCAACCATTGATCACGGATTCAATGCATCAACCTTTACGGCCCGGGTCATCGCGTCGACCGGCGCGGACGTGGCGGCGTGCCTTGCCGGCGCGGTGGCGGCGCTGTCGGGCCCGTTGCACGGGGGCGCGCCCAGCCGGGCGCTGGACACCCTGGACGCGATCGGCACCCCGGACCGTATCGGCCCCTGGGTGCGTCAGCGGGTGCTCGCCGGTGAGCGCATCATGGGGTTCGGGCACGCGATCTACCGCACGGAGGACCCGCGATCCCGGATGCTGCGTGAGGTTGCCCAGGGGTTCGGCGGGCCGCGGGTGGACTTCGCCGTCGAGGTTGAGCGGCATGTCGAGGCGATCCTGGCGGAGCTGAAGCCCGGCCGGGAACTCCACACCAATGTCGAGTACTACGCGGGCCTGGTCATGGAACTGTGCGGCCTGCCGCGCGAGATGTTCACCCCGACCTTCGCCGCGGCCCGGGCGGTGGGCTGGAGCGCCAACATCCTGGAGCAGGCGGAGGACACGAAGATCATCAGGCCGGTGGCGCGGTACGTGGGGCCGGAGGCACCGGCGCCTGTGCCTGTCTGAGGCCTGCGCAGGCTTCTCCTCGGTGCGGTCGCTCTTCATACCCCCGGTCGCCGGGATGCGGGTCACGGAGGCAAGCGAGGGTCGCCAACCGGCACCATGCCCGACGTCCGCCCCGCGCGTGCTGCTGTCCGTAGTTCATCGGTGTGGATCTCACTGCTCGTATCCTGGGGCGGCATCCCCACTACCCACGTGTGCCGGGAACGCGAGCCGGTGCACGCGTCGGCGCGAGAGAGGTCGCACGGTGAGCCAGCCGAGCCCGCAACCGCAGCAGATCCCGGTCGTCGTCCTGGCCGGATTCCTCGGCTCGGGGAAGACCACCCTGCTCAATCACCTTCTGCACCGCAGCGGCGGCAGCCGTATCGGCGCTCTCGTCAACGACTTCGGGGCGATCGAGATCGACGCGATGGCCGTGGCGGGAGCGCTCGGCGACTCGACGGTCTCCCTCGGCAACGGCTGTCTGTGCTGCGCCGTCGACGCGAGTGAACTGGACCAGTACCTGGAGCGGCTCGCGGATCCCTCCCTCGGTATCGACGTCATCGTCATCGAGGCCAGCGGTCTCGCCGAGCCGCAGGAACTGGTGCGGATGCTGCTGGCCAGCGAGCATCCGGGGGTCGTCTACGGCGGCCTCGTCGAGATCGTCGACGCCGCCGAGTTCGACGGCACCCGGGCCCGGCACCCCGAGATCGACCGGCATCTCGCACTGGCCGACCTCGCCGTGGTCAACAAGCTCGACCGGGCGGCGGACGGCGAACGCGTCCTCGGGCTGGTCCGCTCCCTGGTCGACCGCGCCGCCGTGGTCCCGGCCACCTACGGCCGGATCGACCCCGAGTTCCTGTTCGACTGCCGGCCGAGCGAGGAACGCATCGGGCAGCTGTCCTTCGACGACCTGCACGAGCACGACTCGGGCGAGCACGACTCGGGCGAGCACGACTCGCACGAGCCCGGCGCGGACGACCACGCCGGCCACCTGCATGCCGCCTACGACAGCCTGTCGTTCGTGTCCCGGGAACCCCTCGACCCGCGCCGCCTGATGACGTTCCTCGACAGCCGGCCCGAGGGGCTGTACCGGATCAAGGGGTACGTCGACTTCGGGCCGTACGACGTCCGCAACCGTTACGCCGTCCACGCCGTCGGACGGTTCCTGCGCTTCTACCCGGAGCCGTGGCCGGCCGGGGACGAGCGCCTCACCCAGCTCGTCCTCATCGGCTCAGGGATCGACGCCCCCGCCCTCGGCAAGGAGCTGGAGGCGTGCGGGAGTGATGCCCCACACGCCGACGAGCACGGCATGTGGGGCGTCCTGAGGTACGTACGCGATCCCGAGGCGGATCATCCGGTGAACTCGGCAGATCCCGTGGAACCCACGGAACCCACGGAACCCACGGAACCCACGGATGCCATCGAACCCGCGGATCCCGCGGCCCCGGTCTAGACCGGCCTAGACCGGCCCGGCCACCACCGCCACCGTCTTCGCCAGGGACACACCCGAGCCGTCACGGCGCGGGTCGATGTCCGGGAGGTCGGCCGGGGTGCCGTTCTTCTGCGCGGCGAGAGCGGGGACGGGGCCCGCCCAGGCCAGGGACAGGCAGTCCTCGCCCTTCAGGAACCGCTGGCAGCGGACACCGCCGGTGGCGCGGCCCTTGCGCGGGTACTGGTCGAACGGGGTCAGCTTGGCCGTCGTCTGGACGGAGTCGTCCAGCGTGCCCCGTGAGCCCGCGACGGTGAAGACGACGGCGTCCACCGCCGGGTCCACCGCGGTGAAGGAGATGACCTTCGCGCCCTCGGTGAGCTTGATGCCCGCCACACCGCCGGCCGGGCGGCCCTGCGGGCGGACCTGGGGCGCCTGGAAGCGCAGCAGTTGCGCGTCGTCGGTGATGAAGACCAGGTCCTCCTCGCCGGTGCGCAGCTCGACCGCGCCGACGATCCGGTCGCCCTCCCTCAGGGTGATCACCTCGAGCTCTTCCTTGTGGGCCGGATAGTCCGGCACCACGCGCTTGACGACGCCCTGTGCCGTGCCGAGCGCCAGGCCCGGCGACGACTCGTCGAGCGTGGTCAGGCAGACCACTGTCTCGTCGTCCTCCAGGGAGACGAACTCCGCCAGCGGCGCGCCTCCGGCGAGGTTCGGCGCCGACAGCGCCTCGGGGAGCTGGGGCAGGTCGACCACGTTCAGCCGCAGCAGTCTGCCTGCCGAGGTGACCGCGCCCACCTCGCCGCGGGCGGTGGCCGGCACCGCCGAGACGATCACGTCGTGCTTCACGCGCTTGGCACCGGCGTCCTCCGCGAACGGCTCGCCGTTGGCCGTACGGGCCAGCAGGCCGGTCGAGGACAGCAGCACCCGGCACGGGTCGTCGGCCACCTGCAGCGGCACGGCCGCGACCGGGGCACCTCCCGACTCCAGCAGGACCGTACGCCGGTCGGTGCCGAACTTCTTGGCGACCGTGGCCAGTTCGGAGGAGACCAGCTTGCGCAGCTCCGCGTCCGAGTCGAGGATCCGGGTCAGTTCCTCGATCTCCGCGTTGAGCCGGTCCTTCTCCGACTCCAGCTCGATGCGGTCGTACTTGGTCAGACGGCGCAGCGGCGTGTCGAGGATGTACTGCGTCTGGATCTCGCTCAGCGAGAACTGCTCCATCAGACGCTGCTTGGCCTGCGCGGAGTTCTCGCTGGAGCGGATGAGGCGGATGACCTCGTCGATGTCCAGCAATGCCGTCAGCAGGCCCTCGACCAGGTGCAGCCGGTCGCGCTTCTTGGTGCGGCGGAACTCCGAGCGCCGCCGTACGACGTTGAAGCGGTGGTCGAGGTAGACCTCCAGGAGCTCCTTCAGGCCCAGCGTGAGCGGCTGGCCGTCGACCAGGGCCACGTTGTTGATGCCGAAGGACTCCTCCATCGGCGTCAGCTTGTAGAGCTGCTCCAGGACCGCCTCCGGCACGAAGCCGTTCTTGATCTCGATGACCAGGCGCAGGCCGTGCTCGCGGTCGGTGAGGTCCTTGACGTCGGCGATGCCCTGGAGCTTCTTCGA
This sequence comes from Streptomyces sp. NPDC057424, assembly GCF_042803315.1. NCBI lineage: Bacteria > Bacillati > Actinomycetota > Actinomycetes > Kitasatosporales > Streptomycetaceae > Streptomyces > Streptomyces sp. NPDC057424. The sequence goes on along the minus strand of NZ_JBHVCP010000014.1, from coordinate 31,592 downwards.
ACCGACCAGGTCCTTGATCTTGGCGATGACCTTCTCGGGGCCGACCGTGAAGGGCAGCTCCGTGACGACGAGCCCCTTGCGGCGGGCCGTCACGGACTCCACCGACACCGTCGCCCGGATCTTGAACGTGCCGCGGCCGGACTCGTAGGCGTCCCGGATGCCGGACAGGCCGACGATGCGGCCGCCGGTGGGCAGGTCGGGGCCCGGGACGTGCTTCATCAGGGCGTCGAGATCGGCGTTCGGGTACCTGATCAGGTGGCGCGCGGCGGCGATGACCTCGCGCAGGTTGTGCGGCGCCATGTTCGTGGCCATGCCGACCGCGATGCCCGAGGCGCCGTTGACCAGGAGATTCGGGAAGGCGGCGGGCAGGGCCACCGGTTCCTGCTCCTGGCCGTCGTAGTTGGGGTTGAAGTCGACGGTGTCCTCGTCGATCGACTCCGTCATCAGGCTCGTCGCCTCGGCCATCCGGCACTCGGTGTACCGCATGGCGGCCGGCGGGTCGTCGTTGCCCAGCGAGCCGAAGTTGCCGTGGCCGTCGACCAGGGGGACCCGCATCGAGAAGGGCTGGGCCATGCGCACGAGGGCGTCGTAGATCGACGCGTCACCGTGCGGGTGCAACTTGCCCATCACCTCGCCGACGACGCGGGCGCACTTGACGTACCCGCGCTCGGGACGCAGGCCCATCTCGCTCATCTGGTAGACGATGCGGCGGTGCACCGGCTTGAGGCCGTCGCGTGCGTCCGGCAGGGCGCGGGAGTAGATGACCGAGTACGCGTACTCGAGGAAGGAGCCCTGCATCTCGTCGACGACGTCGATGTCGAGGATCCGCTCCTCGTACGAGTCGTCGGGCGGCGGGGTCTTCGTGCTGCGGCGGGCCATCGCTGCCGGCTCCTCCTGTTACTGGTCACTCGCCTATGGGGCGTTCATGTCGGGGACGAGACGTCGACCGTACCCAGCCCTTCGGGCCTCCGCGCGCTCGCCCTCTCGTCTCGACCGCCCCTGCGGCTCGCTCATGCTGCTGCGATCCGGATCTGACGCCGACCATTGTGGACCGCCGCACTGACAACCGGGACCAGGACCCGGTCCGGGGCACCTGTCACGCAGTCGGTCCCAGGTGGGCCGCCGGGAACTTCACCAGGGCCTCGCACGCTTGCATACAGTGGCAGGACCGGCAGGAATCCGCGGTCTGAACAACCGCTCCGCGAGCGAAGGGACGTACATGCCCATGGGTCACACGGCCACAGCCCAGGCAGGCTCCGGGGGCCTGACAGCGACCGAGCACCGCCTGGCCAACGGCCTGCGCGTGGTGCTCTCCGAGGACCACCTGACCCCGGTCGCGGCGGTGTGCCTCTGGTACGACGTCGGCTCACGGCACGAAGTCAAGGGACGTACTGGCCTGGCTCACCTTTTCGAGCACTTGATGTTCCAGGGTTCCGCCCAGGTCAAGGGCAACGGGCACTTCGAGCTCGTCCAGGGCGCGGGCGGCTCGCTGAACGGCACGACCAGCTTCGAGCGCACCAACTACTTCGAGACCATGCCCGCCCACCAGCTGGAGCTCGCCCTCTGGCTGGAGGCCGACCGCATGGGCTCGCTGCTGGCCGCGCTCGACGACGAGTCGATGGAGAACCAGCGGGACGTCGTCAAGAACGAGCGCCGCCAGCGCTACGACAACGTCCCCTACGGCACCGCCTTCGAGAAGCTGACCGCCCTCGCCTACCCGGAGGGCCACCCCTACCACCACACCCCGATCGGCTCGATGGCCGACCTGGACGCGGCGACCCTGGAGGACGCGCGCGCCTTCTTCCGCACCTACTACGCGCCGAACAACGCGGTGCTCTCCGTGGTCGGCGACATCGACCCGGAGCAGACCCTCGCCTGGATCGAGAAGTACTTCGGTTCCATCCCCGGTCACGACGGCAAGCCCGCCCCGCGCGACGGCTCGCTGCCGGAGACCATCGGCGAGCAGCTGCGCGAGGTCGTCGAGGAGGAGGTCCCGGCGCGCGCCCTGATGGCCGCCTACCGGCTGCCGCACGACGGCACGCGCGCGTGCGACGCGGCCGACCTGGCCCTCACCGTCCTCGGCGGCGGTGAGTCCTCCCGTCTCTACAACCGGCTCGTGCGGCGCGACCGTACGGCCGTGGCGGCCGGATTCGGCCTGCTGCGGCTCGCCGGGGCGCCCTCGCTGGGGTGGCTGGACGTGAAGACGTCCGGTGACGTGGAGGTTCCGGTCATCGAGACGGCCATCGACGAGGAGCTCGCCCGGTTCGCCGAGGAGGGCCCCACGGCCGAGGAGATGGAACGCGCCCAGGCCCAGTTGGAGCGCGAGTGGCTGGACCGGCTCGGCACGGTCGCGGGCCGCGCCGACGAACTGTGCCGGTACGCCGTGCTGTTCGGCGACCCGCAGCTCGCCCTGACCGCCGTCCAGCGTGTGCTGGAGATCACGGCGGAGGAGGTCCAGGAGGTCGCCAAGGCCTGCCTGCGGCCCGACAACCGCGCGGTGCTCGTCTACGAGCCCGTCGCCGACGAGGACGCCACCGAGGACACCGCAGCCGCGGCCGGCGACGAGAACGAGGAGGCGGCCAAGTGACCGAGCTCGCCACGATGGACTTCCACCCCCGGCCGCAGGCGGGCGACCCCCGGCCGTGGGCCTTCCCCGCCCCTGAGCGCGGCACGCTCGACAACGGCCTGACGGTGCTGCGCTGCCACCGCCCCGGCCAGCAGGTCGTCGCCGTTGAGGTGCTGCTGGACGCCCCCCTGGAGGCCGAGCCGGCCGGCCTCGACGGTGTGGCCACGATCATGGCCCGGGCTTTCTCCGAGGGCACCGACAAGCACTCCGCCGAGGAGTTCGCCGCCGAACTCGAGCGCGCGGGCGCCACCCTCGACGCGCACGCCGACCACCCCGGCGTACGGCTCAGCCTGGAGGTTCCGGCCTCCCGGCTGACCAAGGGGCTGAACCTGATCGCCGACGCCCTGAGGGCGCCCGCGTTCGCCGACAGCGAGGTCGAGCGGCTGGTCAACAACCGCCTCGACGAGATCCCGCACGAGCTGGCCAACCCCTCCCGCCGTGGAGCCAAGGAGCTCTCCAAGGAGCTGTTCCCGGCGGACTCGCGCATGTCGCGGCCCCGGCAGGGCACCGAGGAGACCGTCGCGGCGATCGACTCCGCGGCCGTACGCGCCTTCTACGAGAAGCACGTCCGCCCCGCCACGGCCACCGCCGTGGTCGTCGGCGACCTCACCGGCATCGACCTCGACGTGCTGCTCGGGGACACGCTGGGCGCCTGGACGGGCTCCTCGGCCGAGCCGCGCCCCGTGCCGCCGGTGACCGCCGACGACACCGGCCGTGTCGTCATCGTGGACCGCCCCGGCGCCGTCCAGACGCAGCTGCTGATCGGCCGGATCGGCCCGGACCGGCACGACCGCGTGTGGCCCGCGCAGGTGCTCGGCACGTACTGCCTCGGCGGCACCCTCACCTCCCGCCTGGACCGCGTCCTGCGCGAGGAGAAGGGCTACACCTACGGCGTACGGGCCTTCGGCCAGGTCCTCAGGTCCGCCCCGGACGGTACGGGTGCCGCGATGCTCGCCATCAGCGGTTCCGTCGACACCCCCAACACCGGCCCCGCTCTGGAGGACCTCTGGACGGTGCTGCGCACCCTCGCCGCCGAGGGGCTGACCGACGCCGAGCGGGACGTCGCCGTGCAGAACCTGGTCGGCGTGGCGCCGCTGAAGTACGAGACGGCGGCGGCGGTCGCGAGCACGCTGGCCGACCAGGTCGAGCAGCACCTGCCCGACGACTACCAGGCCACGCTGTACCGGCAGCTCGCCGCGACCGGCACCGTGGAGGCCACCGCGGCGGCCGTGAGCGCCTTCCCGACGGACCGTCTGGTGACCGTCCTCGTCGGTGACGCCGCGCAGATCAAGGCGCCTGTCGAGGCCCTCGGCATCGGCGAAGTCACCGTCGTCGCCGCCGAGTAGCGGCACGCGCGCAGGGGCCCTGGTTGTCTTCTAAGGCACCAGGGCCCCTTTATGCCCGAATTTGCTATGGAGGTTGCCTGTCTGCCCTGTGGGATGCGCTACAAAAGCCGGGATCCGTTTGGGAATTGAAACCGGCGCCGCTTAGCGTCATCCGGGCTGTTCGTCAGGCAGTGCGCCGCACCCGCGGCACCGGACAGTCATCGCCGAGTCCCCGTACGGCGCGAGCCAGGGGAGCCGGGGACCCACCGCAGTCCCTGGGGTGAATCGGACGCCCGCGCGAGTCGCGAGGGAGTCCGTAGGAGACCTTCCTGCTCCGAACCCGTCAGCTAACCCGGTAGGCGAGAGGGAAGGAAAGGACCAGCCACCACATGGCGTTCACTCGCGCCACCGGGAAGCACCGTCGTCCCAGCAGGATCCAGCGCGGCACCGCCCGCGCGGCGGGCGTCGCGGCCCTCGCCACCACCGGCGTGATCGGCACCGTGGCGGCCCCCGCGGCCTTCGCCGCCGAGCCCAGCGCCGAGCAGACCGGCCTCACCCCGGTCGTCACCATGGGCGACACCGCGGCCCAGCAGATCGACGCCCAGGCCCTCGCGCAGCAGCACGCCGCCGACGAGGCCGCCGCGAAGCAGAAGGCCGAGGAGGCCGCCCGCAAGCGGGCCGCCGAGCTGGCCGAGAAGGCCAAGGAGGCCGCCGAGAAGGCCCGCGAGGCCAAGGAGCGCGCCGCTCGTGAGGCCGAGCGCAAGCGCCTGAACACCTTCGTGTCCCCGATCTCCGGCTCCTACGTGTCCACCAGCTACAAGGCCAGCAGCGGCCTGTGGTCCTCCGGCAGCCATACCGGTGTCGACTTCCACGCCGCCAGCGGCACCTCGGTCCACGCGGTCGGCGCGGGCACCGTCGTCGAGGCCGGCTGGGGTGGCTCCTACGGCAACCAGATCGTGATCAAGATGAACGACGGGACGTACACCCAGTACGGCCACCTGTCCTCCGTCGGCGTCTCGGTGGGCCAGCAGGTCACCCCCGGCCAGCAGATCGGCCTGTCCGGCGCGACCGGCAACGTCACGGGCCCGCACCTGCACTTCGAGGCCCGTACGAGCCCCGAGTACGGCTCGGACATCGACCCGGTCGCCTACCTCCGCTCGCACGGCGTCAGCGTCTGACCGGAACCTCTCCGCTGTCCCCGAAGCCCCGGCTCCCCGAGCCGGGGCTTTCGGCGTGTGCGGCCGTCCGCTGTCCAAAAAATATCCATGGATTCCCGCCTGGCGTCGGAAATTCCGGCTCATTGCAATAGAGTCACGGAACGCGCGCCGTTCGTCGGCGTTTCACGGGGATTAAGCGGAGGTCGGTCATGCGTATTCCCGCGCACTCGGTGTGCACGGCCATCCGGGACGACATCGTCGCGGGTGTCCACGCACGCGGCAGCCGGCTCACCGAGGAACTCCTCGCGCGCCGCTACGGCGTCTCGCGGGTGCCCGTCAGGGAAGCGCTGCGCACCCTGGAGGCCGAGGGCTTCGTGGTGACCCGCAGGCACGCGGGCGCGTGCGTCGCCGAACCCACCGAGCAGGAGGCCGGCGACCTGCTGGAGATGCGCATGCTGCTGGAGCCGCTCGGTGCGGCCCGCGCCGCCCAGCGCCGCACCGAGGCGCATCTGAAGGTCCTGCGCGGCCTGGTCCGGCTGGGCCAGGAGCGGGCCCGCCGGGGCAACAGCGAGGATCTGCGCTCTCTCGGCGGCTGGTTCCACGAGACGCTCGCCCAGGCTTCCGGCAGCCCCGCGCTGACCTCGGTGCTCACCCAGCTCCGCCACAAGATCGCGTGGATGTACGCGGTGGACGCGCCGGTCAGCCCGGTGGAGTCCTGGACGGAGCACGGCGCGATCGTGGACGCGGTGGCGCGCGGGGACAGCGAGCGGGCGCGGGCGGTCACGGCGCTGCACACCGAGCGCGCGACGGGCGCGCACCGCCTGCGCTTCGGCTCCGCCGGGGAGCGCACCGAGCGTGTGAGGAACTCGCAACATCCCGTAAACACGGCGAGCCTGCGGCATTAACACGGCAGCCGTATACAATGAGCAGCTAATTCGCAGGGCTCTGTCTCCCCTGCCCGGAAACAGGGAATTCCTGAATTCTCGCCGGTTGCCGACCGGGAATGGCGAAGGGCCCGCCCGGTGAATTCGGACGAGCCCTTCGCTGTGCGCCGGATCGGACGCTCGGGAAATCAGACGGTCTCGGGCAGTTCCTCGAGACCCTCGGAGACCAGCTTCGCCAGCCGGTCCAGGGCGGCGTCCGCGCCCTCGGCGTCGGAGGCGAGGACGATCTCCTCGCCCCCCTGGGCGCCGAGGCCCAGGACGGCCAGCATCGAGGCCGCGTTGACGGGCTTGCCGTCAGCCTTGGCGATCGTCACCGGGACGCCTGCGGCCGTGGCGGCTCGGACGAAGATGGAGGCGGGGCGGGCGTGGAGGCCCTCGGCCCAGCCGACGTTGACGCGGCGCTCAGCCATGTGTTGCTGCCCTTCGGTGTTCAGGGTTGTCTAGACCAGTTTCCCATATCGTGAAGCCCACCTGGAGCGGTCCTCGCGTTCCACTCCAGGGGTGCCGTCGGGTCGCGGCCTCGACCCCACTGACGCCCTCCACAGACTGCCTCGCGCCGCTGCCGGACGCTAGCCGTACTCTGGGGCCCATGCAGACCTCGCCGGACCGGCACGAGTATCCCGCCCACTGGGAAGCCGACGTGGTGCTGCGCGACGGGGGTACCGCGCGCGTCCGGCCCATCACCGTTGATGACGCCGATCGCCTGGTCAGCTTCTACGAGCAGGTCTCCGACGAGTCGAAGTACTACCGCTTCTTCGCGCCGTACCCTCGCCTGTCCGCCAAGGACGTCCACCGCTTCACGCACCACGACTTTGTGGACCGGGTGGGACTCGCGGCCACGGTCGGCGGCGAGTTCATCGCCACCGTACGCTACGACCGGATCGGCGCCGACGGAACGCCCGCGTCCGCACCCGCCGACGAGGCCGAGGTCGCCTTCCTCGTGCAGGACGCCCACCAGGGTCGCGGGGTCGCCTCCGCGCTGCTCGAACACATCGGCGCCGTCGCCCGCGAGCGCGGCATCCGCCGCTTCGCCGCCGAGGTGCTGCCCGCCAACACCAAGATGATCAAGGTGTTCACGGACGCCGGCTACACCCAGAAACGCAGCTTCGAGGACGGCGTCGTCCGTCTGGAGTTCGACCTCGAACCCACCGACCGCTCCCTCGCCGTGCAGTACGCGCGTGAACACCGCGCCGAGGCGCGCTCCGTGCAGCGTCTGCTCGCTCCCGGCTCGGTCGCCGTCATCGGCGCCGGGCGCACGCCGGGCGGCGTGGGCCGCAGCGTCCTCCGCAACATCCGGGACGCCGGGTACAGCGGCCGTCTGTACGCGGTGAACAAAGCCCTCCCCCAGGGGCAGCAGGAGCTCGGCGGGGTGCCCGCCCACCGCTCCGTGCGGGACATCGACGGCCCGGTCGACCTCGCGGTCGTCGCCGTACCGGCCGAGCACGTCCCCGAGGTCGTCACCGAATGCGGCGAGCACGGCGTGCAGGGGCTGGTCGTGGTGTCCGCCGGGTACGCCGAGAGCGGCCCCGAAGGGCGCGAACTCCAGCGCGCACTCGTGCGGCAGGCGCGCACGTACGGCATGCGGATCATCGGCCCCAACGCCTTCGGCATCATCAACACCTCCCCGCGAGTACGGCTCAACGCCTCCCTCGCCCCCGAGGTGCCGCGCCCCGGCCGCATCGGCCTGTTCGCCCAGTCCGGCGCCATCGGCATCGCCCTGCTGTCCCGGCTGCACCGGCGCGGCGGCGGCGTCACGGGCGTGACCGGTGTCTCCACCTTCGTCTCCTCCGGCAACCGCGCCGACGTCTCCGGCAACGATGTCCTGCAGTACTGGTACGAGGACCCCGACACCGACGTCGTCCTCATGTACCTGGAGTCCATCGGCAACCCCCGCAAGTTCGCCCGGCTCGCCCGCCGGACCGCCGCGGCCAAGCCCCTGGTCGTCGTCCAGGGCGCGCGGCACGGCGCCGCCCCCCAGGGGCACGCCGTACGGGCGACCCGGCTGGCGCACGCGACCGTCTCGGCGCTGCTGCGGCAGGCAGGCGTCATCCGCGTCGACACCATCACCGAGCTGGTGGACGCCGGCCTGCTGCTGGCGCGCCAGCCCCTGCCCGCCGGCCCCAGGGTGGCGATCCTGGGCAACTCGGAGTCGCTCGGACTGCTCACGTACGACGCCTGCCTCGCCGAAGGCCTGCGGCCGCACCCCCCGCGGGACCTGACCACCGCGGCCTCGGCTGCGGATTTCCACGCCGCCCTGTCCCGCGCCCTGGCCGACGACCGGTGCGACGCCGTCGTCGTCACCGCCATACCGTCGGTGGGGGAGGGCTCGGTCGGTGACGCGGCTCTCGCGGAGGCCCTGCGCTCGGCATCGGCCGCGGCACCGGCCAAGCCGGTCCTGGTGGTCCACGTGGAGCTCGGCGGCCTGGCCGAGGCCCTGTCGGCGGCGGCGAGCACGGCACCGCAGACCGCAGCGGACAACGACGACGCCCCACGCCCGGCACCCACCGAACGACGCCCCCCGGCTGCGGAGGTGCAAGGAACCACCGAGGCCCTCGAAGGCGCCCGCCTCATCCCCGCCTACCCCGCCGCAGAGCGCGCCGTCCGCGCCCTCGGCCAGGCCGTCGCCTACGCCCAGTGGCGGCGCGACGCCGCAGACCCCGGCAAGGTGCCCGAGTACGAGGACATCGACGAGAAGGGCGCCGCAGCGCTGATCGACGGCCTCCTCGCGCGCGGGCAGGGACTCACACTCGGCACGGACGAGACCTGCGACCTCCTCGGCCACTACGGCGTCCAGGTCCACCGTGCCCTGCCCGCCCCGACCCCCGACGCCGCCGCCGAAGCCGCCCGTACCCTCGGCTACCCCGTCGCCCTCAAGGCCACCGCCCCGCACCTCAGGCACCGCGCGGACCTGGGCGGCGTCCGCCTCGACCTTGCGGACGAGGACCAACTGCGCAGGTCGTACGCCGAGTTGGCCGAGCTGTTCGGCGCGCCGGAGGAGCTGCGGCCGGTGGTGCAGCGGATGGCACCGCGCGGTGTGGACGTCGTCGTCCGGGCCGTCATCGACCCCGCGGCCGGAGCCGTGCTCTCCTTCGGGCTCGCCGGGGCCGCCTCGCAGCTGCTCGGGGACACGGCGCACCGGCTGATCCCGGTCACCGACCGTGAGGCGACCTCGCTGGTGCGCTCGATCCGCACCGCCCCCCTGCTGTTCGGCTGGCGCGGCTCCGCACCGGCCGACACCCGTGCCCTGGAGGAGCTGCTGCTGCGGGTGTCCCGGCTGGTCGACGACCACCCCGAGGTCGTCGCGGTCACCCTGGAGCCGGTCGTCGTCGCCTCGCACGGCCTGAGCGTCCTCGGCGCCTCCGTGCGTCTCGCGCCCCCGCCCGCCCGCGACGACCTCGGCCCGCGGACCCTCCCCGCGTACTGACAGGGGGCGAGCTGTCCCTCGCAGTCAGTGGCCCCCCGTAGGATGGGCGTCATGGCCAAGACCAGTACGACGACCCAGGGGCTGCGGTCGGCGATCGAACGCAGCGGCTACTACCCGGCCCTCGTGGCCGAGGCGGTGGAGGCCGCCGTGGGCGGCGAGCCCATCCGGTCGTACCTGGTCCACCAGGAGACGACGTTCGACCAGAACGAGGTGCGGCGGCACGTGACGGTGCTCGTCCTCACGGACAACCGCTTCATCGTCAGCCACACCGACGAGCAGGCCGCCGACAGCACCTCCCCGACGCCGTACGCCACGACGTCGACGGAGTCCGTGAAGATCGGCCGCATCTCGTCGATCGTGGTCAGCCGCGTGGTCGCCAACCCCGAGTCCTACAAGCCGGGGACCCTGCCCCGCGAGGTCGTCCTCACCATCGGCTGGGGCGCCGTCTCCCGCATCGACCTGGAGCCGGCCGCCTGCGGCGACCCCAACTGCGAGGCGGACCACGGCTACACCGGCAACTCGACGGCGGACGACCTCAGCCTGCGCGTCAGCGAGGCCGGGGACGGACCGGAGACCGTGCGTGAGGCGCTCGCGTTCGCGCAGGCCCTCTCCGAGGCGACCGCGGACACGACCCGCTGATGGCACAGCCCGAAACGGCCTGGGACCACCACCCCGAACCGCTCGCCGTCGCCTCCGCCCCCGTCCCCGAGTACGGCAGTGGGTCGCTCGCCGACCTCCTGCCCACCCTGGCCGCCGGCCTGGGCGTCCCGGACATGGGCGCCGCGATCAGCGAGCTGACCCCCGCCGACCGGAACTGCGTGTTCCTGATCGACGGCCTCGGCTGGGAGCAGCTGCGGGCGCACCCCGGGGACGCCCCTTTCATGACCTCCCTGCTCGCCACCTCCCGCGGCGGCACCGGGCGTCCGCTCACCGCCGGCTACCCGGCGACCACGGCGACCTCCCTCGCCTCCGTCGGCACCGGACTGCCGCCCGGCGCGCACGGCCTGCCCGGCTACACCGTCCGCAACCCGGACACCGGCGAGCTGATGAACCAGCTGCGCTGGCAGCCGTGGACCCCGCCCGGCCCCTGGCAGCCGTACCCCACGGTCTTCCAGCTGGCACACGCGGCCGGGGTGCACGCCGCGCAGGTGTCGTCCCCGACCTTCGAGAACACCCCGCTGACCAAGGTCGCGCTCAGCGGCGGAAGGTTTCTCGGGCGGCTGTCGGGCGAGGACCGCGTCGACCTGGCGGCCGAGCAACTGGCCGCGGGCGACCGCTCCCTGGTCTACACGTACTTCGCCGAGGTCGACGGCGCCGGCCACCGCTTCGGCGTCGACTCCGACGCCTGGCGTGGCCAGCTCATGTACGCCGACCGCCTCGTTCAGCGCCTGGCCGAGCAACTGCCCCCGCGCAGCGCGCTCTACATCACCGCCGACCACGGCATGATCGACGTGCCCTTCGACGAGCAGCACCGCATCGACTTCGACGAGGACTGGGAGCTGAGCGCCGGGGTCGCCCTGCTCGGCGGCGAGGGCCGCGCCCGCCACGTCTACGCGGTACCCGGCGCGGCGAACGACGTGCTGACCTGCTGGCGCGAGGTGCTGGGTGAGCAGTTCTGGGTGGCCTCACGCGACGAGGCCATCGCGGCGGGCTGGTTCGGCCCGCGCATCGACGAGCGGGTGTACGGCCGGATCGGTGACGTGGTCGCAGCCGCGCGGGACGACGTCCTGCTCATCGCCTCCCAGCGGGAGCCCAAGGAGTCGGCGATGGTCGGCAACCACGGTTCGATGACCCCCGCCGAGCAGCTGGTCCCCCTGCTCGAAGTACGCTCCTGAGACAGCCCCACACCGACCCCTCACGCCGAAAGGTGCTCAACTCCACATGCCCGAGCTGGTGTTCTTCTGCGGAACGATGGACTGCGGGAAGTCGACGCTGGCTCTCCAGATCGAGCACAACCGCTCGGCGCGCGGCCTGCAGGGCATGATCTTCTCGCGTGACGACCGTGCCGGCGAGGGCAAGCTCTCCTCGCGCCTCGGCCTGGTGACGGACGCGGTGGAGGTCGGGGACGGGCAGGACCTCTACGGCTACCTCGTCGACCACCTCTCGCAGGGCGGCCGCGCGGACTACGTGATCGCCGACGAGGCGCAGTTCCTCGCACCGGAGCAGATCGACCAACTCGCGCGTGTGGTCGACGACCTGAGCCTTGACGTCTACGCCTTCGGCATCACGACCGACTTCCGCTCCAAGCTGTTCCCCGGCTCGCAGCGGCTGGTGGAACTGGCCGACCGGGTCGAGGTGCTCCAGGTCGAGGCCCTGTGCTGGTGCGGAGCCCGCGCCACGCACAACGCCCGCACGATAGGCGGCGTGATGGTCGTCGAGGGCGCCCAGGTGGTCGTCGGCGACGTCACCCACTCCGCCGACGAGGTCGGCTACGAGGTGTTGTGCCGCCGTCACCACCGCCGCCGGATGACCGCGGCGACATCCCGCGCCGCTGCCCTGTCCCCGGACGTGCTGCCGGTGACGTCGGCCTGACCTGTGTCCGGCCCGCGGGCCGTCAGCGCGGCCGTTGCAGCAGCGCGAACCGCGCTCCTTCCGGGTCCGCCACTCTCGCCACCCGCCCGTGCGCGGTGTCGTGGACCGGCTTGAGAACGTGACCGCCCAGGTGGACGAGATGGTCCAGGGCGTCGTCGACGTCGGCGACCTGGAAGTACGTGACCCAGTGCGGTCCCCGGTCGCGTGGCAGGGCGTGCCCCAGGCCGTGGATGCCGGCGACCGGTTCGCCGCCGAGGTTCAGGGTCACGTAGTCGAAGTCGGCGGAGACCACCGGCTCCTCCTCGTAGCCGAACACCATGCGGTAGAACTTGGCGATGCTCGCCGACTCGAAAGTCAGCAGCTCGTTCCATGCGGGTGTGCCGGGAACGTCCGAGACGGCCGTGCCGAGGTGCGCGGCGGCCTGCCAGATGCCGAAGACGGCGCCCGAGGGGTCGGAGCCGATCGCCAGCCGGCCGGCCTCGGCGGCGTCCAGCGGGCCCACGCCGATCGTGCCGCCACGGCTGCGCACCGTCTCCGCCGTCAGATCCACGTTCTCCGAGGCGAAGTAGGGCGTCCACGCGATGGGCAGATGGCGGTCCGGTGGCAGCCTGCCGATGCCGGCCACCTCGCGCCCGTCGAGCAGCGCGCGCACATACGGGCCGAGCTGCTGGGGTCCCGGCTGGAACTCCCAGCCGAACAGCGCCCCGTAGAACTCCTCGGTCGCGTCCGGGCCGTGCACCATCAGGCTCACCCAGCAGGGCGCGCCGGGCGCGTGCCGAGCGGGTGTGTCACCGTTCGGGCCGGCGGACTCCCGTGCGTCGGTCATCGTCACTCTCTTCTCGGCCTCGCGGTGGCCGTGCTCTCCGCAGCCTTGTGGGGCGGCCTTGTGGGGCGTCCCTCGTCCGGTGTCCGGGAGAATGCCCGATGTGCGGGCCCCTGTCCCTCGCGGCGCGCTTATCGGCAGGTGTCGTTCAGCTGTACAGCATGTGCTTGTTCCCGTACGCCATGTGACCGATCCGCTCCGGCCGAGCAGAGTAGCCGGACACGTACGGCTAGGCCACCCCCGTGCGCGAGGATGGGGCCATGAACGCCATCATCTCCGCATCCGACCTCGCGAAGGACCTCAAGGGCTCCCGCCCGCCGGTCCTGCTCGACGTCCGCTGGCAGCTCACCGCGGCCAAGGCGGCCGGCGAGCCGCCGTTCGACGGTCGCGCCGCGTACGAGGCAGGGCACCTCCCCGGGGCCGTCTACGTCGACCTGGACCGGGAGTTGGCCTCCGCGCCGGGCGAGGGTGGACGGCATCCGCTGCCCGACCTCGCGCGCTTCGGTGCCGCGATGCGCCGCGCGGGCGTGTCGGCCCGGACGCCGGTGGTCGTCTACGACGGCGGCCAGGGGTGGGCGGCGGCCCGGGCATGGTGGCTGCTGCGCTGGACGGGTCACCCGGACGTGCGGGTCCTCGACGGCGGGTTGCCGTCCTGGGAGGGCTCGTTGGAGACGTCCGTGCCGGCTCCGGCGGAGGGCGATTTCGTGCCGGAGCCGGGGGCGACGGGGCTGCTCGATGCGGATGCCGCCGCGGCGCTGGCGCGGTCCGGGGTGTTGCTGGACGCGCGGGCGGGGGAGCGGTACCGGGGTGAGGTGGAGCCGATCGACCCGGTGGCCGGGCACATTCCGGGCGCGGTGTCGGCGCCTACCACGGAGAACGTGGGGGCCGACGGGCGCTTCCTTCCCGCGGGCGAACTGCGGGCGCGGTTCGAGGAACTCGGCGTGACCGAGGGTGCGCGCGTCGGGGTGTACTGCGGGTCGGGGGTCTCCGCCGCCCACGAGGTCCTGGCCCTGGCGGCCGCCGGTCTTCCGGCCGAGCTGTACGTGGGGTCGTGGTCGGAGTGGTCCTCCGACCCGGACCGGCCGGTCGTCGTCGGCCCGGACCCGCAGTGAGCTGACGCGAGGCGAGGGCCGCACCCGTAAGGCGCGGCCCTCGTCGTTCGCAAGCCGATTCGGCTACTCCTGCTTCTTGCGCCGTGTCCCGAACACGATCTCGTCCCAGCTCGGGACGGCCGCTCTGCGGCCCGGGCGTACGCCGTCGGCCTCGGCCTGGCGGTCGGTGGCTCCGACGAGCCGGTCGCGGTGGCTGCCCACGGAGCGCGGCATGAGGACGTCCGCGTAGGCGGAACCGGCCGATGCCGCAGGAGCCGGGGGCTCCTCCTCCTCGACCTCGGCGACGACGACGGGCTCCTCCTCGGGCTCCGCCGGAGGGAGCTCCGGAACCACCAGGTCGCCGCGGAAGCTCGGTACCGCCTCGAGGAGGCTGGTCAGCGAGTCACGCTCGCCCGTGGTCTCCTCCACCGGTTCGGACGCCTGCGCGGGCAGGCTGGGCCGCTCGCGTTCGGGGCGGTCCAACGGTCTGTCACGCGGCAGCCGGGCGATCCGGGGGACGAACGGGAAGCTGGGCTCGGGCGCGGCGAGGTCGTCGGACTCGCCGATCAGGGAGCGCGCCTCGTCGTCGACGGCCTGGACGAGCCGCCGGGGCGGGTCGTACGTCCAGCTCGCCGAGTGCGGCTCACCTGCGACGGTGTAGACGAGCAGGACCTCCCAGGTGCCGTCGTCGCGACGCCACGAGTCCCACTGGACGGTGTCCTTGTCGGCACCGCGCAGCAGCAGCCGCTCCTGCACGGCCTCGCCCAGCGGCGGCCCCGAGTTCTCGCCGGGCCGGCGGACCGGGGTCTTGCGGGCCCGCTCGGCCATGAAGGCACGCTCGGCGAGCACGGGACCCTCGAAGCGGCGCACCCGGTCGACGGGGATGCCGGCCATCTGCGCGACCTCTTCCGCGGTCGCGCCTGCACGTATACGCGCCTGGATGTCGCGGGGGCGGAGGTGGCTCTCGACCTCGATCTCGATCTGGCCGAGGCGGGGACGGTCGCCGCGCACGGCGGCGCGCAGACGTTCGTCGATCGGAAGCGTGTACTCCGTAGAGTCGGCAGCCTTCAGCACCAGCCGTGTGCCGTCATTCGAGACGGCCACGACACGCAGTTCGGGCATGGGGACCTCCCGGGTGGTGCCTGCCGACGTCACGTGCGTCGCTGCTTCCGCTAGTCGAGTGTGGCCTGCCCGGGTGCAGCCTGCCACAACCTTGCCGAGTTGCCCGGCGTGTCGGGCGCGGGCCCTGGATCGCCGTTATGGCACGGTTACCTATTCGCAACGCTAAGTGACTAACGCTGTCACCCTGTGCAACTAGCCCCCTCCCGGCGGTCCTCAAGGTCCTGTACACCCTCACGGGAGACCGGACCCAGGGCTCGCAACAGTACTCCATTCGGGCCACCTGCGTGGATTGGCGCGCCGTCCAACTTCTCGCAAGAGAGGCGACTTGGCCGCCCCTTGCCCGTGATTCGCGATCTTGAACGTGGGAATCTTCACGTAATCGCCGGAATCGGAACTAGGGGCTTCGGTCGCACATCCCCGCTTCAGGCGCACCGGCGAGTTCAGGCGCACCGGCGAGCAGATTCGGGACGCGACGGCGGTGACCACCCGGCCGGCGGCCGTTTCCGCCGAGCAAGCCCCCCTGCTATCGGGCGAGTTCACTCAGGCACCGTGTTCCGCGCGCGGGCCGGAGACCGGAGGCGGCCGGCGCTCGCGGCGGCCGCCGCCTTCGGCGTGACGATGGCCGGACTCACCACCTACGAGCCGGCTTCGGGTCACCGCCTCAGCGCGGGCCGCAGCACGATGGTGGGCGAGCCTTCTCCAGCGGCGGCGCATCCTCGCCGGACTCCGGTCATTCGGGCGGCTCGGGGACGTCCGGTGCACCGCGGGGCGGGACCATCTCACCTCCAGCGAGAGCGGCGGTCCGGCACCCGGCCTCACCCCGACCCCGAGCGCCACCAGGAGTGAAGAGCCGGGACCGCCACTCCCAGTGCCTCGCCTACGCCCCCAGAACCCTCCGCAAGTAGTCGTTCTGGAACCGCCGATCAGGATCGAGACGATCCCGCAGCGCCGTGAACTCGCCGAAGCGCGGATACACCCGGGAGAAGTACTCGGCGTCCCGCGTGTGGATCTTGCCCCAGTGCGGACGTCCCTCGTGGGCGGTGAAGATGCGCTCGGCCGCGGTGAAGTACCGCTGGTAGGGCGTGCCCTGGAACATGTGGACGGCGATGTACGCGCTGTCCCGGCCGGAGGCGGTGGACAGCGTGATGTCGTCGGCGGGGGCGGTGCGCACCTCGACGGGGAAGCTGACCCTGAGGCCGGTGCGGTCGACCATCGCCTTCAGCTCCCGCAGCGCGTCGACGACGGCCGCGCGCGGAACGGCGTACTCCATCTCCACGAAGCGCACCCGGCGCGGTGACGTGAAGACCTTGTAAGGGATGTCCGTGTAAGTCCGGGCGGACAGGGCCTTGCTGGAGATCTGGGCGATCGCGGGGATCGTGGCGGGCACCGCGCGGCCGACCCAGTTGGCCACCTGGAAGACGCCGTTGGAGAGGAACTCGTCCTCGATCCAGCTCTTGAGCTGCGGCACGGGCTTCTCCGGGCCCGCGCTGCGGTTGTTGCGCTTGGTGTTGGTGCTGCCGGTGTGCGGGAACCAGTAGAACTCGAAGTGCTCGTTCTCGGCCCAGAGTTCCTCGAAGTCGGAGAGAACCCTGCCGAACGGCATCGGCTCCTCGCGGGCCGTGAGCAGGAAGACCGGTTCGACGGCGAAGGTGATCGCGGAGACGACGCCCAGGGCGCCGAGGCCGATGCGGGCGGCCGCGAAGACCTCCGGGTTCTCCTTCTCGGAGCACGTGAGAACGGAACCGTCGGCGGTGACCAGCTCCAGGCCCCTGATCTGGGCGGCGATCGAGCCGGAGTCGCGGCCCGTGCCGTGCGTGCCGGTACTGGTGGCCCCGGAGACCGTCTGCTCCATGATGTCGCCCATGTTCGTGAGCGACAGACCCTCGCGTGCGAGGGCCATGTTGAGCCTCTTGAGCGGGGTGCCGGCCTCCACCGTGACCGTCATGTTCTCGCGGTCAACGCTGCGTATGCCGGTCAACAGCTGAGGGCGGATCAACACACCCTCCGTCGCGGCTATGGACGTGAAGGAGTGCCCGGCGCCGACGGCCTTCACCTTCAGACCGTCCTCGGCGGCCCGCCGCACGGCTGCGGCCAGCTCGTCGACGGAAGCAGGGGTGACCTCCCGCGCGGGACGTGCCGAGACGTTGCCGCCCCAGTTACGCCACGTGCCGTTCTTTCCGTTCGCTGTGCTGCTCAACGGAGCCTCCCCGACCCGGTGCCGGTCGCTTGAGCCGGCGGAACCCGAGGAAACCCACCGCGACCGCGACGGCTCCGGCCACCGCCGGAACCCCGTACCCGGCACGCGCCCCGGCCGCGTCGATCACCCAGCCGGCTGCGGAGGAGCCGAGTGCGACACCCCCCGCGAGCCCGGTGCTCACCCAGGTCATGCCCTCGGTGAGCTGCGCGCGTGGTACGTGCTCTTCGATGAGGGACATGGTCGTGATCATCGTGGGAGCGATGGACAGACCCGCAACGAACAGCGCCACGGTCAGAAACGGCAAGTTTCCGACCAGTAGGAGGGGGATCATACTCACGGCCATGGCACACACGCCCAGCAGCCACCTGCGTTCCGGTGCCCCGGCGAAGTGCAGCAGCCCGAAGACCATGCCCGCCACACAGGAACCCGCCGCGTACACCGCGAGGACGATGCTCGCGGCGGCCTTGTGTCCCTCCTCGTCGGCGAACGCCACGGTGACCACGTCGACCGCCCCGAAGATCGCCCCGGTCGCCACGAAGGTGGCCACCAGGACCTGAAGGCCGCGCGAGCGCATCGCCGTCCCGCCGCCCCGCCGCTCGCGCGGGTGGGGCTCGGGCTCGGTGGCGCGCTGCGCGGTCAGCCAGAACACGCCCACGGCCAGGAAGCAGGCGGCGAGCAGCGGCCCGGCCTCCGGGAACCAGGCCGTGGACAGGCCGATGGAGATGATCGGCCCGAAGATGAAGCACACCTCGTCCACCACGGACTCGAAGGAGTACGCGGTGTGCAGCTGCGGTGTCCCCCGGTAGAGGGCCGCCCAACGGGCCCGGATCATCGCGCCGACGCTCGGGACGCAGCCGATGCCCACGCACGCCACGAACAGCACCCGGTCGGGCCACCCGTAGTGCGCCGCGTACAGCAGGAGGGCCGCCGCGGCCAGCGAGATCAGCGTCGCCGGGCGCAGCACACGACGCTGCCCGTACTGGTCGACCAGCCGCGAGACCTGGGGTCCGGCCACCGCGGCGGACAGCGCGACGGTGGCCGACAGGGCGCCGGCGAGGCCGTACCTCCCGGTGAGCTGGGAGATCATCGTGACCACGCCGATGCCCATCATCGACACCGGGATGCGACCGAGGAAGCCCGCAGCGGAGAAACCCTTGGAGCCGGGGGCTGCGAACAGGGCGCGGTAAGAGCTGGGCAACGGGGTCTCCGAAGGGCTCAGTAAGCTGCGAACGCAGTCGGCACAGCTTACGGCTCGGCGTGCCCCGATGTACCCGTTCGGCTCAGCCCCGGAGCACCCCCGCGCCCGCCTGCCGCGCGGGTGTCACCCCGCCGTTTCCCGGCTGTCAGCGCAGGGTGGCAGGATCGACTCATGCCAGACGCGCGCGATGCCAGCCCCTACGACGCCCTGCTCCTGCTCTCGTTCGGCGGCCCGGAAGGCCCGGACGACGTGGTCCCGTTCCTGGAGAACGTGACACGTGGGCGCGGCATCCCCAAGGAACGCCTCAAGGAAGTCGGGCAGCACTACTTCCTCTTCGGCGGGGTCAGCCCGATCAACGACCAGAACCGCGCCCTGCTGGACGCCCTGCGCAAGGACTTCGCCGGCCACGGTCTGGACCTGCCGGTCTACTGGGGCAACCGCAACTGGGCGCCCTACCTGACGGACACGCTGCGCGAGATGGTCCGCGACGGCCGCCGCCGCGTCCTGGTCCTCGCCACCAGCGCCTACGCCTCGTACTCGGGCTGCCGCCAGTACCGCGAGAACCTCGCCGACGCCCTCGCGGCCCTGGAGGCGGAAGGCCTGGAACTGCCGAAGGTCGACAAGCTGCGGCACTACTTCAACCACCCGGGGTTCCTCGAGCCCATGATCGACGGGGTGCTCCAGTCCCTCGCCGAGCTTCCCGAGGACGTCCGGGACGGGGCACACCTCGCCTTCTCGACGCACTCGATCCCGACCGCCTCCGCCGACACCTCCGGTCCCGTCGAGGAGCACGGCGACGGCGGCGCCTATGTGAAGCAGCACCTGGACGTGGCGCGGCAGATCGCCGACGCCGTCCGGGAGCGTACCGGCGTCGACCACCCCTGGCAGCTCGTCTACCAGTCCCGCTCCGGCGCCCCGCACATCCCGTGGCTGGAGCCCGACATCTGCGACCACCTGGACGAGCGGCACGCAGCCGGTGTCCCGGCCGTGGTCATCGCCCCCATCGGCTTCGTCTCCGACCACATGGAGGTCCTCTACGACCTCGACACGGAGGCCAAGGCCAGGGCCGAGGAGCTCGGGCTGCCGATGCGGCGTTCGGCCACCGTCGGAGCCGACCCGAGGTTCGCCGCCGCGATCCGCGAACTCGTCGTGGAGCGTGCCGCCGTCGAGCGCGGGCAGGACGTCACGCCGTGCGCCCTCGGCGCCCTGGGGGCGAGCCACGACCTCTGCCCGGTCGGCTGCTGCCCGGCCCGCGCCCCCCGGCCCGCCGCCGCGGGCGCCGACAGCACCTACGCGTGAGGAGCCCCGTGACCGACCCCCTGCACACGGACCTGCTCGAACTCGCCCAGGAGGCCGCCCGCCGCGCCGGCGCGCTGCTGCGGGACGGCCGTCCGGCCGACCTCGCGGTCGCCGCGACCAAGTCCAGCCCCATCGACGTCGTCACGGAGATGGACATCGCGGCGGAGAAGCTGATCACGGGCCTGATCGCCGAGCGCCGCCCGGACGACGGCGTCCTCGGTGAGGAGGGCGCCGCCACGGAGGGCACGAGCGGCGTGCGCTGGGTGATCGACCCGCTCGACGGCACGGTGAACTACCTGTACGGACTGCCCACCTGGGCTGTCTCGATCGCCGCCGAGCAGGACGGCGAGACCGTCGTCGGAGTGGTCACGGCCCCGATGCGCGGCGAGACGTTCCACGCCGTGCGCGGCCGGGGGGCCTGGGCCACCGGCGCCTGGGACGGCGAGCGCAGGCTGGCCTGCCGCATCGCTCCGCCCCTGGACCAGGCACTGGTCTCCACGGGCTTCAACTACGTCGCCGACGTCCGCGCCCACCAGGCCGATGTGGCCCGGCGGCTGATCCCGCTGCTGCGGGACATCCGGCGCGGCGGCTCGGCCGCGGTCGACCTGTGCGACGTGGCCGCGGGACGCCTCGACGGCTACTACGAGCGCGGCCTGCACCCCTGGGACCTCGCCGCGGGGGACCTCATCGCCCGGGAGGCGGGCGCACTGACCGGTGGACGCCCCGGAGAGCGCCCGTCAGGCGATCTGGCAGTGGCGGGTACCCCCGGCATCTTCGAGCCCCTCCAGCGCCTCCTGGAGGACTTCGGGGCCTGGCACGACTGAGAAGGCCGGGGCGCGCCCGGCAGCAGCCCTCGGTGCGCCGAACGCCAGGTGAACGCACCCCTGCGACAACGAAGCGGGCCCCGGCGCTGGATTGGCCGGGGCCCGCTTTCGTACGGCCTGATCAGACGCTCGTCGCGCTGACCTCCACACCGTGCTCGGCGGCGAGACGGCGCAGGTCGTCGAGCTCGCCCTGCTCCACATCGACGAGGAACTCGTCGCCCTCGTCGCGAGCCCGGGACAGATCGGACTCGGTCGCCCTTATGCGCTGCAGAAGTCCTGCGGTGAATGCGTCCATGCTGCGCCCCCTCGTCCTGGGTCGTGGGTCGATGGCACGGGGGTGTGCCGTTCGGAAGGGACGATCACGCCGCATGTGGATGCCCAGCGCCGCTCGGCCGGGCGGCGACGGTGCCGGACACCCACGCCCGCCCTGCGCAAAAGCGGATTGATGCGCACCGCATGGTGGTGCGGCGCCAGCAGAGCGTGATCGTGGGATGTAAAGCCGTCCTCCCCAAGCTCCCTTTCGTGGAAACCTAACCGGAGGAGAAAATCTCGTATTCCCTCTCGGGTCACCGCCCCCCCACCCGCCTTACCTCCGACTTATGGCCGAAAAGGGCAGGATGGAGGGCAACACACCAAGGCACCGTCGAAGACCCCTGCCCGCGTGTGCCCGGTGAAGGGCTACGCGGGTGGACATGAGGAAGGACCAGGAACGTGCGCGTACTCGTCGTCGAGGACGAGCAACTGCTCGCCGATGCGGTGGCCACCGGACTGCGCCGGGAGGCCATGGCCGTCGACGTCGTGTACGACGGTGCGGCCGCCCTGGAGCGCATCGGCGTCAACGACTACGACGTGGTCGTCCTCGACCGTGACCTCCCGCTCGTGCACGGCGACGACGTCTGCCGCAAGATCGTCGAACTGGGCATGCCCACGCGCGTGCTGATGCTGACGGCCTCCGGCGACGTCAGCGACCGGGTCGAGGGGCTGGAGATCGGCGCCGACGACTACCTGCCCAAGCCGTTCGCGTTCAGTGAGCTGATCGCGCGGGTGCGCGCCCTCGGCCGGCGTACCAGCGTGCCCCTGCCGCCCGTCCTGGAGCGCGCCGGGATCAAGCTCGACCCCAACCGGCGCGAGGTCTTCCGCGACGGCAGGGAGGTCCAGCTCGCTCCCAAGGAGTTCGCGGTCCTGGAGGTGCTGATGCGCAGCGAGGGCGCCGTCGTCTCCGCGGAGCAGCTCCTGGAGAAGGCCTGGGACGAGAACACCGACCCGTTCACGAACGTCGTGCGCGTGACGGTCATGACCCTGCGCCGCAAGCTGGGCGAGCCGCCCGTCATCGTCACCGTCCCCGGCTCGGGCTACCGGATCTGATACGCCGTGGCGACGACTCCCGCGTCCCACCAGGCGCCCCCCAAGCCCACCTGGGACCCCAGAAGGCCCGTGCCGCCGTTCCCCTGGTTGCGCCCGACCATCCGCATACGGCTCACGTTGCTCTACGGCGGCATGTTCCTGATCGCCGGCATCCTGCTGCTGTCGATCATCTACCTGCTGGCCGCGCAGGCGCTCAACACCGGGAACGAGCCGCTCTTCAAGATCGTCGACGGCACGGCGATCAAGGTGGCCAGTGACAACTGCCCTGCGGTCAACTCCGCCAGTCCGACGCTCGCCGAATTCAATGAGGCGATCAGCAAGTGCATCGACGACCAGCGTAATGTCGCACTCGACAACCTTCTCAGCCGCTCGCTCCTGGCCCTGCTCGGCCTGGCGGTCATCGCCTTCGCCTTCGGCTACGCCATGGCCGGGCGGGTGCTCTCCCCGCTGGGCCGGATCACCCGCACCGCCCGCGCGGTGGCGGGCTCCGACCTGTCCCGCCGGATCGAGCTGGACGGCCCGGACGACGAGCTGAAGGAGCTGGCGGACACCTTCGACGACATGCTGGAGCGGCTCCAGCGTGCCTTCACGGCCCAGCAGCGCTTCGTCGGCAACGCCTCACACGAGCTGAGAACGCCCTTGGCGATCAACCGCACGCTCCTCGAGGTGCACCTGTCCGACCCGAACGCTCCCGTGGAACTCCAGCAGCTCGGCAAGACGCTGCTGGCCACCAACGAGCGCAGCGAGCAGCTCGTGGAGGGCCTGCTGCTGCTGGCCCGCAGCGACAACCAGATCGTCGAGCGGGGGCCCGTGGACCTCGCCGAGGTCGCCTCGCAGGCCATCGACCAGGTGCACGGCGAGGCCGAGAGCAAGGGCGTGCTGATCCGCGGCGAGCAGAAGCCCGCGGTCATCCAGGGAAACGGCGTGCTGCTGGAGCGGATCGCGCTCAACCTGGTGCAGAACGCCGTGCGCTACAACGTGGCGGAGGGCGGCTGGGTCGAGGTCACCACCGAGGTCCAGCACGGCCAGGCGGTCCTGGTCGTCTCCAACACGGGCCCGGTCGTGCCGGCGTACGAGATCGACAACCTCTTCGAGCCGTTCCGGCGGCTGCGCACGGAGCGGACGGGTAGTGACAAGGGAGTCGGGCTCGGTCTTTCCATCGTCCGGTCCGTGGCCCGGGCGCACGGCGGGCACATTTACGCCCAGCCGCGTGAGGGGGGTGGACTCGTCATGCGAGTCATGCTGCCGATCTGAGATCATGTCGCCGATCAACTCGGCGGCACACGGGGATGTTCGCTTTGCGCGGAATTTCTGGGGCTTCGCCGCGCGTGCGCCGTGTGTGATCGATCACAGGGGTGCCTTTCCGGCTATCTACTCTCCGTGATCATGCCCGATGTCGGAAAGCCGGGAAAGTCCCGGTTTTCGGGGGTCTTGATCACGGGAAGTACACGGTGAGACGCCTTTGGCGTGCAGCATTCGGACCGTGTACGGTCCCCATCGCCATCCAAGCCGATCACTCATGGGGAGTCCGGTTGGGTGTCGATTGAGTAACAGACCTTGATGTGAGGCAAAATCTCCGCCTCAGGTCGGGCACAAGTCCGGCCTCTCACGCGTTACGTGCGCTGGAGACACCGCAGACACCCAGAGGGGGAGAGCGACCATGGCAACCGATTACGACACTCCACGCAAGACCGACGACGACGTCGACTCGGACAGCCTCGAAGAGCTGAAGGCTCGGAGGAACGACAAGTCGGCCTCCGCCGTGGACGTCGACGAGTTCGAGGCCGCCGAAGGCCTCGAGCTGCCCGGAGCCGACCTCTCGAACGAGGAACTGGCCGTCCGGGTGCTCCCGAAGCAGCAGGACGAGTTCACCTGCATGAGCTGCTTCCTGGTGCACCACCGCAGCCAGCTGGCCCGGGAGAAGAACGGTCAGCCGATCTGCCGCGACTGCGACTGAGGAGGGGTCGGCCGTGACTGGCTCGACCCCTCCCTGGAAGCGCCGCTTCTCCCAGCGGAAAGCGGACGAAGGGCCGATGGACGGCCCGCAGTACGGCGCGCGTGACGACGAGCGAGGCTCAACCGATACGGGGGCGGCCTCGCTCGAACCGGCAACGGACCGGGGTGACCTCCCGGCGTCCGTGGACGTCCCCGCACCCGTCGCGAGACGGCGGGCGGGGACGATCCGGGAGCGGGCCGTGGAAGGCGCCCGCAGGGGCGGCGACCGGGCCCGGGCCGGCCTCGCCCACCTCGCCGACCGGATCATCGAACTGGCCCCGCGCGTCCCCGTGCGGGACCTGGCGACGCTGCGCAGGCAGTTCCCCGGCCTCGGGCCCGAGGAGCTCGCGGACAAGCTCGTGGCGGGCGCCGCGAACGCGACGGCGACGGTCGGAGCGGGGATCGGAGCGGCCGCGATGCTCCCCGTACCCCCGGCGATGCCGACGGAACTGGCCGCCGAGGTCACCGGCGTCGCGGTGATCGAGCTGAAGCTGATCGCCGAACTCCACGAGGTCTACGGCGTCCGGCCGCCCGGCAACCTCAAGCAGCGCAGCACCGCGTACCTCGACTCGTGGTCGGGGGAGCGCGGGATCGACGCGTCCAAGCCGTCGACCCTCAGCGTGGCGCTGAACAGCCGCATGAAGCGAGAACTGCGGCAGCGGATCATGAAGCGGATGGTCCGCAGCATGCCGAACCTGATGCCGTTCCTGGTGGGCGCCGCCGTGGGGGCGGTGATGAACCGCGGCGAGACGAGAAAGCTCGCCGGCCGCGTCCGGAAGGACCTGCGCAAGATCCAGGTGCCCTGGGAGGCCCTGGAGGTGCTCCCCGCTCTGGAACGTCCGGCGGACGCCCTGGAGATGGGCGAGATCACCAGCGACCCCCTGGGCCGCCACGAGGGCCACCGGCACGACCGTGGGCACGGCCGCCGGCCCGGCGAGGGGCACTGAGACTTCGGCCGTCGAACAGCGGCCGGGTGATGCCCCGGTCAGGTGTGCTACGACGGCTTCGCCGTCCGGAGCGCCTCCGCCAAGCGCTCCGGCTCACGCGTGGACAGATACAGGTACGGAGTCGGGTCCTCCGGGTCCGTGACCTCCACGCGCAGGGCCGTGGGGATGTACGCGCGCAGCAGGAGGAAGGCGCGCGGGTCGGCCTTGTAGGTGCGCCAGGCGCGGGCCTCCTCCGCGTCCAGCACCTCCGCCTCGCCCAGCGCCGTCAGTGGGATCTTCGCCTCTCCCGCGATCAGGGAGTCGCCGACCACGCGGATGCGGACCGAGCCGTACGAGCTCGCGGCGACGGCCGCGACCGCGGTGCCCCCGGCCAGGCCGCCGAGCATCGGCAGCGTGCCGAACGGGAGCAGGACCAGGGCCATCGAGACGCCCACGAAAAACGAGATCAGCCACCAGGTCCGCGGGGCGGTGAGGCGTTCTTCGTACGGGGCGGCGGAGAGCTGCATGAGGCCAAGCTTGACACGGTGTCCGGCAGGGGCCGACGCGCGGGTAAGGTCTGCGGCTGTGAGTCGTACTTCCGCAGCTCTTCAGCCTCCGGCCGACGCCGTGCAACCGGTGCGGCACCCGGACGCGCCCGCGCCCGGTGAGCTCCTCGGCGCGCACTACGGCGCGTGTTTCGGCTGCGGCGGCGACCAGCCGCACGGGCTGCACCTGGATGCGCGGGCCGGCGAGGGCGTGTCGCTCACCGCCGAGTTCACCGTCCAGCCCGCCCACCAGGGAGCCCCGGGCCTTGCGCACGGTGGTGTGCTCGCCTCCGCCCTGGACGAGACCCTCGGCTCGCTGAACTGGCTGCTGCGCACGATCGCGGTGACCGGGCGGCTGGAGACCGACTTCGTGCAGCCCGTGCCCGTCGGCACCACGCTGTACCTGGAGGCGGAGGTGACGGCGGTGGCCGGGCGGAAGATCTACTCCACCGCGACCGGACGCGTCGGCGGCCCCGACGGGCCCGTCGCCGTGCACGCGGACGCGCTTTTCATCGAGGTGAAGGTCGACCACTTCGTCGACCACGGCCGCCAGGAGGAGATCCAGGCGGCCATGAACGACCCGGACCAGGTCCGGCGCGCTCGCGCCTTCGAGGTGAACCCGTGAGCACGGACCGCCCCGTGCGGCCCGCCGGCCCCAGCGATACCGACAGCCCCACCAGCCCCGTGAGCCCGGAAAGCAGCATGACCCCCACGAGCCCTGTGAGCCGGCAGCCGCTGGACGTGCTGATCCGGCGCGTCGATCCGGACGTACCGCTTCCGTCCTATGCGCAGCCCGGTGACGCCGGGGCAGATCTGCGCACCACCGAGGCGTGCCAACTGGAGCCGGGCGAGCGGGCCGTGCTGCCCACGGGCGTGTCTGTGGCGCTGCCGGAGGGGTACGCGGCCTTCGTGCACCCGCGATCCGGTCTGGCCGCCCGCTGCGGCGTCGCCCTGGTGAATGCCCCGGGGACGGTTGATGCCGGGTACCGTGGGGAGATCAAGGTGATCGTGGTGAATCTCGACCCGCGCGAGGCCGTGCGGTTCGAGCGCTTCGACCGGATTGCCCAACTGGTAGTCCAGCAGGTCGAGAGGGTCCGCTTCCAGGAGGTGGCGGAACTTCCCGGCTCCGCGCGGGCCGAGGGGGGCTTCGGGTCCACCGGAGGCCATGCCGCGGTGGACGGGACGAGCGGCACAAGCGGTCAGGCCGCCCTGGGCGGTCAGGCGGGTGGGAATCGATACGCTTCGGTCGTATCCGACCGGGAAGGACAGTGACGTGTTCGGACGTCGCAAGAAGAGGGATGCCGCCGAGGACGCGGCCGGCGAGGCCGAGCAGGTCGTCGACGGTGTCGACACTGAGGCGGACGACGAGCGCGAGCGCCTGAGGCTCGAGCCTGCGCCGCGCCCCGACGGGCCCTGGGACGACTCGGAGGTCCGGGACCCGGGCGAAGGCCGGGTCGACCTGGGCGGTCTGTTCGTGCCGGGCGTCGACGGCATGGAGCTCAGGGTCGAGGTCGCGGGCGACGCGATCGTTGCGGCGACGGTCGTGCTGCGCGACAGCGCCATCCAGCTGCAGGGCTTCGCAGCGCCCAAGCGTGAGGGCATCTGGGGCGAGGTGCGCGAGGAGATCGGCACCGGCATCACCCAGCAGGGCGGCATCGTCGACGAGGTCGAGGGGCCGCTGGGCTGGGAGCTGCGCGCCCAGGTGCCCGTACAGCTGCCGGACGGCACCGGTGGCTTCCAGGTCGTGCGGTTCGTCGGTGTGGACGGCCCCCGCTGGTTCCTGCGCGGGGTCATCTCGGGCCAGGGCGCGGTGCAGCCGCAGGCCGCCGGGCTGCTCGAGCAGATCTTCCGAGACACGGTCGTGGTGCGCGGCGAGGGCCCGATGGCGCCCCGCGACCCGATCGTCCTCAAGTTGCCGAACGACGCCCAGATGGTCCCCGAGGGCGTCCAGCAGGAGGAGGGCTCCCGTTTCGCCGGTGGAATGGGCCAGCTCCAGCGCGGACCGGAGATCACCGAGGTCCGCTGACCCGCAGAGACACCAGGGCCGCACCCCACCGGGGGTGCGGCCCTTTCCCGTGCGCAGAACCTTGACGGTGTGTTGGTCTCCAGGAGGTGTGGGGGCCGTCGTACGGGACGGAGACCAACTATCTGCGCGTGTACATGGCCCAGTTGCGGCGGAAGCTGGAGGCGGATCCCTCGCACCCCAGGCACTTCATCACCGAGCCGGGGATGAGGTATCGGTTCGAGAAATAGGCTCCTCGCCCTACGTCAGCAGGCCCCGGTACGCTTCAGATATGAGTGCTGTCCCTCGTTCCGAAAAGCCGGTGGGCCGTTTCCGGCGCATGCTCGACCGGCTCTCCTCGTCGCAGGAGGACCTGGAGTCCGAGGAACTGCGCGAGGACAGCCAGACGGCCGGCTGCATCCGGATCGGAGACTGCCAGGACCGCCAGATAGTGACGGTTACTGGTACCTTGCGCACGGTCACCCTTCGGCCGCGCGCCGGAGTACCGGCCCTGGAGGCCGAGCTGTTCGACGGCTCCGCCGCACTGGACGTGGTGTGGCTCGGCAGGCGCTCCATCGTGGGGATAGAGCCGGGGCGCAAGCTGATCGCTTCGGGCCGGGTCTCGATGAGCCGGGGCCGCCGGGTGCTGTTCAATCCCAAGTACGAACTGAGACCCCTCGGACGGGAGTAGCCGGTGACGTCGCTCGACAAGCCGACCGAAGAGACATCTGCGGACGACGCCCGGGCGGTGACCGAGGCCGCCCTGTTCGAGGCGTTCGGCGGCGTGCGGGGCATGGTGGAGACGGTGCTGCCCGGCCTCCTCTTCGTCACCATCTACACGATCAACAAGGACCTGCACCTGTCGGCGATCGCGGCGCTGGCCGTGTCGCTGGTGCTGGTCGTGGTCCGGCTGGTGATGAAGGACACCGTCAAGCACGCCTTCAGCGGTGTCTTCGGCGTGGCCTTCGGTGTCGTCTTCGCGATGATGACCGGCAACGCCAAGGACTTCTACCTGCCCGGCATGCTCTACACGCTGGGTCTGGGCCTCGCCTACATCATCACCACCCTGTGCGGGGCGCCGCTGATCGGGCTGATCCTCGGCCCGGTCTTCAAGGAGAACCTCTCCTGGCGCACGCGCAACCCCGGCCGCAAGAAGGCGTACGCGAAGGCCAGCTACGCCTGGGGCGCGATCCTCCTCGCCAAGTGCGCGATCCTCTTCCCGCTGTACTGGTGGGCCGACACCACGCAGCTGGGCTGGGTCCTGGTCGCCCTGAAGATCCCGCCCTTCCTCCTCGCGGTGTACCTGACGTGGGTGTTCCTCGCGAAGGCGCCCGCGCCGATCGACGTGTTCGCCGAGATGGAGGCGGAGGAGAAGGCGGCCGAGGAGCGAGAGCGGCAGGCTGCCGCCCGGTCCGCCGAGCAGTGAACCTCCGGAGCTGACGGAAGGGGCGCCCCGAGTCCTCGGGGCGCCCCTTCCGCTTGCGTGGAGACGCTCGGGGACGCGCTCAGCCCGCCGCGTCGCGTCGTACCGACAGCAGGTCCTCCAACTGCTCCTCGCGGGCCTGGGCGGCCACGAAGAGGAGTTCGTCACCGGCTTCCAGGGAGTCCTCCCGGGAGGGGGTCAGGACGCGGTTGCCACGAATGATCGTCACCAGCGATGTGTCCTGCGGCCACTCGACGTCGCCGACCTGCGTGCCGGCCAGGGCCGACTCCTCCGGCAGGGTCAGCTCGACCAGGTTGGCGTCGCCGTGGCTGAAGCGGAGCAGGCGGACCAGGTCGCCCACGCTCACCGCCTCCTCGACCAGGGCCGACATCAGACGCGGGGTGGAGACGGCCACGTCCACGCCCCAGGACTCGTTGAACAACCACTCGTTCTTGGGATTGTTCACGCGGGCGACGACGCGCGGCACGCCGTACTCCGTCTTCGCCAGCAGGGACACGACCAGGTTCACCTTGTCGTCGCCGGTCGCGGCGATCACGACGTTGCAGCGCTGGAGCGCCGCCTCGTCCAGGGACGTGATCTCGCAGGCGTCGGCGAGCAGCCACTCGGCCTGCGGGACGCGTTCGACCGAGATGGCGGTCGGTGCCTTGTCGATCAGCAGGACCTCGTGGCCGTTCTCCAGCAGTTCGCCCGCGATCGAGCGGCCGACGGCGCCGGCTCCGGCAATGGCGACCCTCATCAGTGACCGCCCTCCTCTTCGGGACCCTTGGCGAACGCCGCCTCGACCTTGTCGACCTCGTCGGTGCGCATCATCACGTGCACCAGGTCGCCCTCCTGCAGCACCGTCTGCGAGGTGGGCAGGACCGCCTCGCCGAGCCGCGTGAGGAACGCGACGCGCACGCCGGTCTCCTCCTGGATCCGGCTGATCTTGTGGCCGACCCAGGCGGTGGAGGTGTGCACCTCGGCGAGCTGGACACCGCCGGTGGGGTCGCGCCACAGCGGCTCGGCGCCGGAGGGGAGCAGGCGGCGCAGCATCTGGTCGGCCGTCCAGCGCACCGTCGCGACCGTGGGGATGCCCAGGCGCTGGTAGACCTCGGCGCGGCGGGGGTCGTAGATGCGGGCGGCGACGTTCTCGATGCCGAACATCTCGCGGGCCACGCGGGCGGCGATGATGTTGGAGTTGTCACCGCTGGAGACGGCGGCGAAGGCGCCGGCCTCCTCGATGCCCGCCTCACGCAGGGTGTCCTGGTCGAAGCCGATACCGGTGACCCGGCGGCCGCCGAACGAGGAGCCCAGCCGGCGGAAGGCGGTGGGGTCCTGGTCGACCACGGCGACCGTGTGCCCCTGTTGCTCCAGGTTCTGGGCCAGCGCGGAACCCACCCTTCCGCAACCCATGATGACGATGTGCATGGCCTCACACCACGCTTCCCGCAGACCTTCCGGCCTGCGTCAGTGTTCTGCTCATGTCTCTCTCTCGGCTCGCCGGGCAGCACTTCGCGGCCTTATGTGCGGGCCGCCAGGCACCATCATGCCGGGGAACGCCGGGTGTGATCCCCTTCGGTGTCCGCACGCCCGGCCGATGGCCTGTGTCCAACGTATAGGCAAGGCCGGGAAAGCCCACCAGGACCCTCGGGTGCGGCGGGGGCCACAGGCCCTGCAACCATCTCCGATGGCGGCCGGGACACCGGTGTCACCGTCGGGCTGGAACCGCCGCTCGGCCCGGGCGCCGGCGGAATGGGCCATGATGCCCTTCGGGGCCTTGTGACGGGGGAGCAAGCCGTGATGAACCACGAGATCGACGTCCTGGTGCTGGGCGGCGCCGGTGTGGACACGATCGTGCACGTGCCCGAACTGCCCGTGCCGTTCGCGGACAGCCACATGATCCGGCCCGGGATCGTGACGCGGGCGGGCCAGAGCGGGGATTTCGTGGCCCTCGGGACGAACGCACTGGGCCTGCGCACGCACCATATAGACCTGCTCGGAGACGACCCCGAGGGCGACCTCGTCCGCGCGCTGCACCAGGAGCACGGCATCGGGCTCACCGCCGTCCCGCAGCCGCTCGGCACCAAACGCGCGGTCAACCTCGTCGGCCCCGACGGCAGACGGTCCTCCCTCTACGACGCCACCCGGACCGCCGACACGGACCGGCTGCCCGACACCGCCGTGCGCGCACTCGCGGCCGTCAGCCGGCACGCCCACGTCGTCATCACCCAGCCCTGCGCCCACGCACTGCCCGCCCTGCGAGAAGCGGGACTCACGATCTCCACCGACCTGCACGACTGGGACGGCTCCAACCCCTACCACGAGCCCTTCGCCCACCAGGCCGACCTGGTCTTCCTGTCCAGCACGGCCCTGACCGACCCGGAGCGGACCATGCGCCGGATCACCGAGCGCGGCCGGGCCCGGATCGTCGTCGCCACCGCCGGGGCGGCCGGGGCGTACCTGCTGGCCGACGGGGAGCTCACTCACGTACCCGCCGCCCCACCCCCGGCCCCGGTCGTCGACTCCAACGGCGCGGGCGACGCCTTCGCCGCCGGGTTCCTCCACGCCTGGCTGAACGGCACCCCGCCCCCTCGCAGCGCGCTGCACGGCACGGTCGCCGGCGCCTACGCCTGCACCATCCCCTCGACCCGGGCCGCCGCCATCGGCCGGGAGGAGCTGAGCGCGGGGGTGGCGGGGCTGGAGCGGTCCGAGCAGCCGAGGGCCACCCTGGACTCGTAGGGGGCTTCTGATGGATCTCCGCGACGCCGCGGAGA
>NZ_JBHVCP010000013.1:90900-148073 GCF_042803315.1 Streptomyces sp. NPDC057424 | reverse complement strand
CCCCCGGACACAGGCGGGGGTTCAGGGGCGGAGCCCTCTGGTTGCCTAAGCCGACGCCGGCGGATACAGGGAACGCGGCAGTTGCGACGCTGCGGCGGCGTCCAGCAGCCACAGCGTCCGGCTCCTGCCGTACGCCCCCGCCGCCGGGGCCTGGATCTCGCCCGCGCCGGAGAGTGCGATCGCCGCCGCCCGGGCCTTGTCCTCGCCCGCGGCCAGCAGCCATACCTCACGGGCCGCCCGGATCGCCGGCAGCGTCAGTGTCACCCGGGTCGGCGGAGGCTTGGGCGCGCCGTGGACGCCGACCACCGTGCGGTCGGTCTCCCTGACCGCCGGCAGCTCCGGGAACAGCGACGCGACATGGGTGTCCGGCCCGACGCCCAGCATCAGCACGTCGAACGTGGGCACGGGGCCGTGGTTCTCCGGGCCTGCCGCCTGCGCCAGTTCGTCCGCGTACGCGGCAGCCGCCGCGTCCACGTCGGTGCCGTGGGGCCCGTCCGACGCGGGCATCGCGTGCACCCGCTTCGGATCGAGCGGCACCGAGTCGAGGAGAACCTCCCTCGCCTGGGTGACGTTGCGCTCGGGGTCGCCCTCGGGCAGGAACCGCTCGTCGCCCCACCAGAGGTCGAGCCGCGCCCAGTCGACGGCGTCCCGAGCCGGGGCGGCCGCCAGCGCGGCCAGCAGGCCGTTGCCGTTGCGGCCGCCCGTCAGGACCACGGACGCCGAGCCCCGGGAGGCCTGCGCGTCCACGATCCTGGTGATCAGCCGCGCCGCCGCGGCCTGTGCCATCAGGTCCTTGTCGCGGTGCACGACCAGCTGCGGTGCCGTACTCACTTCGTCGTCGCCTTCCGTACCGGTTCCAGCTCCGGCGGTACCCGCTTCACCGGTGCCTGCGCCGTCGCTTCCGCAGCGGATGCTTTCGCAGCCGTTTCAACGGGAGCGGGGAGGGCGGGGAGGGCGAGTCCTGCTCGCCCCTCACTTTTGGGCACCGGCCAGGAGGACTTCAGCCGGTCCACCCCGTACCGCAGCGCCGACGCGTACGTGTCGTCCGGGTCCAGCCGCCGCAGCTCCTCCGCCATCAGCTCCGCGGTCTCCCGGCGCTTGAGCGCCACCGCCCGGTCCGGCTGGCCCTCGATGGAGAGCGTCGCCAGGGAGCCGTCGGCGCGGTCCAGCTTGATCGGGCCGCAGTTGGTGTCCATCCGGACCGCCGTCAGACCGGGGCCGCTGGACAGCGAGCGCTTCACCGGGACGTCCAGCCGGTCCGCGAGCCACATCGCCAGCAGCTCACAGCTCGGGTTGAACTCCTCGCCCTCCACCTCCACGGCCCGGACCTCGCAGGCGACCTGGTCGAGGGCCGCCGCCAGCATGGAGCGCCAGGGCGTGATGCGGGTCCAGGACAGGTCCGTGTCTCCCGGGGTGTAGGTCCCGGACCGGGTGGCCAGGTCCCGTACCGGCTGCTCGGCGGCGTACGTGTCGGTGACGCGGCGCTGCGCGAGGGCACCCAGGGGGTCCTTCGCCGGGTCGAGCGGCGCGTTCACCGGCCACCACACCACCACCGGGGCGTCCGGCAGCAGCAGCGGCAGCACCACCGACTGGGCGTGGTCGGCGACCTCGCCGTACAGCCGGAGCACCACCGTCTCACCGGAGCCGGCGTCCGCGCCGACCCGGACCTCCGCGTCGAGGCGGGACTGCGTACGGTCGCGCGGTGAGCGGGAGACGCGTTTGATGACCACGAGCGTGCGCGAGGGATGCTCGTGCGCGGCGTCGCTCGCGGCCTTCAACGCGTCGTAGGCGTTCTCCTCGTCCGTCACGATGACCAGCGTGAGCACCATGCCGACGGCCGGGGTGCCGATCGCCCGGCGGCCCTGCACCAGCGCCTTGTTGACCTTGCTGGCGGTGGTGTCCGTGAGGTCTATCTTCATGGCCGGCGCCAGCTCCGTCCGTGTCGCTCGAGCATTTCGTCCGCCTCGACGGGCCCCCAGGTACCGGCCTGGTACTGAGCGGGTCTGCCGTTCTTGTCCCAGTACTCCTCGATCGGATCGAGGATCTCCCAGGACAGCTCGACCTCCTCGGTGCGCGGGAAGAGGTTCGAGTCACCGAGCAGAACGTCCAGGATGAGCCGCTCGTACGCCTCGGGGCTGGACTCCGTGAAGGACTCGCCGTACGCGAAGTCCATCGACACGTCCCGGATCTCCATCGACGTGCCCGGCACCTTCGAGCCGAAGCGGACCGTCACGCCCTCGTCCGGCTGGACGCGGATGACGATCGCGTTGGAGCCGAGCTCCTCGGTGGCCGTCGAGTCGAAGGGGGAGTGCGGGGCCCGCTGGAAGACGACGGCGATCTCCGTCACGCGGCGTCCCAGCCGCTTGCCGGTGCGCAGGTAGAAGGGGACTCCCGCCCAGCGGCGGTTGTCGATCTCCAGCCTGATCGCGGCGTACGTGTCGGTCTTCGACGAGGCGTCGATGCCGTCCTCGTCGAGATAGCCGATCACCTTCGCGCCGCCCTGCCAGCCCGCGGAGTACTGGCCGCGCACGGTGTCCCGGCCCATGTCCTTGGGCAGCTTCACGGCGCCGAGGACCTTGGTCTTCTCGGCGGCCAGCGCGTCCGCGTCGAAGGAGGCCGGCTCCTCCATGGCCGTCAGGGCCATGAGCTGGAGCAGGTGGTTCTGGATCACGTCACGGGCGGCGCCGATGCCGTCGTAGTAGCCGGCCCGGCCGCCGATGCCGATGTCCTCGGCCATGGTGATCTGCACGTGGTCCACGAAGGACCGGTTCCAGATCGGTTCGAACATCGTGTTGGCGAAGCGCAGCGCCAGGATGTTCTGGACGGTCTCCTTGCCCAGGTAGTGATCGATGCGGAAGACCTGGTCCGGCGCGAAGACCTCGTGGACGACCTTGTTGAGCTCCTCGGCCGAGGCGAGGTTGTGGCCGAACGGCTTCTCGATGACCGCGCGCCGCCAGGAACCGCCCGTCTGGTCGGCCAGCTGGTGCTTCTTCAGCTGCTGGATGACCACCGGGAAGGACTTCGGCGGCACGGAGAGGTAGAAGGCGAAGTTGCCGCCCGTGCCCTGAGCCTTGTCCAGTTCGTCGATCGTGGAGCGCAGCCGCTCGAAGGCGTCGTCGTCGTCGAACGTGCCCTGCACGAAGCGCATGCCCTGGATGAGCTGCTGCCAGACCTCCTCGCGGAAGGGCGTGCGGGCGTGCTCCTTGACCGCGTCGTGGACCTCCTGCGCGAAGTCCTCGTGCGCCCACTCGCGGCGGGCGAAGCCCACCAGCGAGAAGCCCGGCGGCAGCAGACCCCGGTTGGCGAGGTCGTACACGGCGGGCATGAGCTTCTTCCGGGACAGGTCGCCCGTGACGCCGAAGATGACCAGGCCCGACGGCCCCGCGATACGCGGGAGCCGTCGGTCCGCGGGGTCACGCAGCGGGTTGCTGCTCGACACCTGTTCAGCCCTCCGAGGGGGCGAGGCGCTGAAGCTCGGCCTCGGTCGACTTCAGCAGGTCGGTCCAGGAGGCCTCGAACTTCTCGACGCCCTCTTCCTCCAGCAGCCGGACCACGTCGTCGTACTTGATCCCGAGCTTCTCGACCGCGTCGAGGTCGGCGCGGGCCTGCTCGTACGTGCCGGAGACGGCGTCGCCGCGGATCTCGCCCTGCTCCTCCGTGGCGAACAGGGTCGCCTCCGGCATGGTGTTCACCGTGTTGGGAGCCACCAGCTCGTCGACGTACAGGGTGGGCTTGTACGCCTTGTCCTTCACGCCGGTGGACGCCCACAGCGGACGCTGCTTGTTGGCGCCCGCCTTCTCCAGGGCGCTCCAGCGGTCCGAGGAGAAGACCTCCTCGTACGCCTGGTAGGCCAGGCGGGCGTTGGCGACGCCGGCCTTGCCGCGCGCCGCCTTGGCCTCGTCGGTGCCCAGCGCGTCGATCCGCTTGTCGATCTCGGTGTCCACGCGGGACACGAAGAACGACGCCACGGAGTGGATCTGCGACAGGTCCAGGCCGCGCTCCTTGGCCTTCTCCAGGCCGGTCAGGAACGCGTCCATGACCAGGCGGTAGCGCTCCAGCGAGAAGATCAGCGTGACGTTGACGCTGATGCCCAGGCCGATGGTCTCGGCGATGGCCGGGATGCCCGCCTCGGTCGCCGGGATCTTGATGAGCGTGTTGGGCCGGTCCACCAGCCAGGCGAGCTGCTTGGCCTCGGCGACCGTCGCCCGCGTGTTGTGCGCCAGGCGCGGGTCGACCTCGATCGAGACCCGGCCGTCCTTGCCGCCGGTGGCGTCGAAGACCGGGCGCAGGATGTCGGCGGCGTCACGGACGTCCGCCGTCGTGATCATGCGGATGGCCTCTTCGACGGTGACCTTGCGGGCGGCGAGGTCGGTCAGCTGCGTGTCGTAGCCGTCGCCCTGCGAGATCGCCTTCTGGAAGATCGACGGGTTGGTGGTGACGCCCACGACGTGCTGCTGGTCGATCAGCTCGGCGAGGTTGCCGGACGTGATCCGCTTGCGCGACAGGTCGTCCAGCCAGATCGCGACGCCTTCCTCGGAGAGGCGCTTGAGTGCGTCTGTCATGGAAATTCCATCTCCTACGTGTCGTATGTAAGCGTCAGCGCTGAGCTGCGGCGATCGATTCCCGCGCGGCGGCGGCCACGTTCTCGGGAGTGAAGCCGAACTCGCGGAAGAGGACCTTGCCGTCGGCCGAAGCACCGAAGTGCTCCAGGGAAACGATGCGGCCGGCGTCCCCCACGTACTTGTGCCAGGTGAGACCGATACCGGCCTCCACCGCGACACGAGCCCGGACGGACGGCGGCAGGACGCTGTCCCGGTACCCCTCGTCCTGCTGCTCGAACCACTCCACCGACGGCATGGACACCACGCGCGTGGGTACGCCGGCGCCCTGGAGCTGCTCGCGCGCCTCGACGGCGACGTGCACCTCCGAGCCGGTGGCGATGAGGATCACCTCGGGCTCGCCGCCGTCGGCCTCGAACAGGACGTAACCGCCCTTCGCCGCGTCCTCGTTGGGCTCGTACGTCGGCACACCCTGACGGGTCAGTGCCAGGCCGTGCGGCTGGCCCTTGCCGAACTCCTTCGTCCAGCGCCGGAGGATCTCGCGCCAGGCGGTCGCGGTCTCGTTGGCGTCCGCCGGACGCACGACGTTCAGGCCCGGGATCGCGCGCAGCGACGCCAGATGCTCGACCGGCTGGTGGGTCGGGCCGTCCTCGCCGAGGCCGATGGAGTCGTGCGTCCACACGTACGTCACCGGCAGGTGCATCAGCGCCGACAGCCGCACGGCGTTGCGCATGTAGTCGGAGAAGACCAGGAAGGTGCCGCCGTAGATGCGGGTGTTGCCGTGCAGCGCGATGCCGTTCATCTCGGCGGCCATCGCGTGCTCGCGGATACCGAAGTGGATCGTGCGGCCGTACGGGTCCGCCTCCGGCAGGGGGTTGTCCGCCGGGAGGAAGGAGCTGGTCTTGTCGATGGTGGTGTTGTTGGAGCCGGCCAGGTCGGCCGAGCCGCCCCACAGCTCGGGGACGACCCCGCCGAGCGCCTGGAGGATCTTGCCGGAGGCGGCACGCGTGGCCACGCCCTTGCCGGCCTCGAAGACCGGGATCTTCTCCTCCCAGCCCTTGGGCAGCTCACCCTTGGCGACGCGGTCGTACTCCGCGGCGCGCTCGGGGTTGTTGTCCCGCCACTGCTGGTACGCCTTCTCCCACACCGCGCGGGCCGCCTGGCCCCGCTCCAGCGCCCTGCGGGTGTGCGTGATGACCTCGTCGGAGACCTCGAAGGACTGCTCCGGGTCGAAGCCCATGACCCGCTTGGTCGCCGCGACCTCGTCGTCACCCAGCGCCGAGCCGTGCGCGGCCTCGGTGTTCTGGGCGTTCGGGGCGGGCCAGGCGATGATCGAGCGCATCGCGATGAACGACGGCCGGTCGGTGACGGCCTTGGCCTTCTGGACCGCCTCGAAGATCGCGGCCGGGTCCAGGTCGCCGTTCTCCTGCGGCTGCACCCGTTGCACGTGCCAGCCGTAGGCCTCGTACCGCAGAGCGGTGTCCTCGGAGACGGCCGTCTCGGTGTCGCCCTCGATCGAGATGTGGTTGTCGTCCCACAGCAGGATCAGGTTGCCGAGCTTCTGGTGGCCCGCGAGGGACGACGCCTCGGCGGAGATGCCCTCCTGCAGACAGCCGTCACCGGCGATGCAGTAGATGAAGTGGTCGAACGGCGACTCGCCCTCGGGAGCCTCCGGGTCGAACAGACCGCGCTCGTAACGGGCGGCCATCGCCATGCCCACCGCATTGGCCACACCCTGGCCGAGCGGGCCGGTGGTCGTCTCCACACCGGTCGTGTGCCCGTACTCGGGGTGGCCGGGGGTCTTGGAGCCCCACGTGCGGAAGGACTTCAGATCGTCCAGCTCCAGGCCGAAGCCGGCCAGGTACAGCTGGGTGTAGAGGGTCAGGGACGAGTGGCCGGCGGACAGCACGAAGCGGTCCCGCCCGACCCAGTCGGCGTCCGCCGGGTCGTGCCGCATCACCTTCTGGAAGAGGGTGTAGGCGGCAGGCGCCAGGCTCATCGCCGTACCAGGATGGCCGTTACCGACCTTCTGTACGGCATCGGCGGCCAGGACACGCGCGGTGTCGACTGCCCGCTGGTCCAACTCGGTCCACTCGAGGTCTGTGGTGGTCGGCTTGGTGCTCACCCTGAGTCAGGGCTCCTCTCCACATGTCGGATGCCGGTGTATCGGGGCGCCCACCGGCCGCAGCCGAGCCTACCCCCGTGGGACGTGCGTTTTTTCGAGTCACTCCAGAGTGCCGGGCGTCATCACGGTCCGCCTCCTGACTGGGCCGTACCGCATTCGACAGGTGAATACGGAGCCGCTCATCCGGGTGCTCAATCGAGCTGCGAAGCGCCCTTCGGAAGCCGCCCTCCAACACGACCGGACCCCCGCGAATGTCCGAGTCTGGGCAACGTCTAAAGTGGCGTGGTACGCGCGAGCCTTTACCGGGACTTCACAGGGGTGAGGCTTGCTGGGATGTCTCTGTAGGGGTGTGCGTGACGGCCGTTGAATCCCGTCCAGCGGGGATGCTAGGGGCGGACCAGAGCCCGGCCCACCGGCCGTTCGGTGCCCGTGTCAAGGCGTTCGTGGCTCTCACCAAGCCGCGGATCATCGAGCTGCTGCTGATCACCACGGTGCCGGTGATGTTCCTGGCGCAGCAGGGCGTGCCCGACCTGACGCTGGTGCTGCTGACGTGCCTCGGCGGCTACATGTCCGCGGGCGGCGCCAACGCGCTCAACATGTACATCGACCGCGACATCGACGCGCTGATGGACCGCACCTCGCAGCGCCCGCTGGTCACCGGCATGGTCAGCCCGCGCGAGTGCCTGGCCTTCGGCATCACCCTGGCGATCACCTCCACCCTGCTGTTCGGCCTCACCGTGAACTGGCTGAGCGCCTGGCTCTCCCTCGGCGCACTCCTGTTCTACGTGGTCGTCTACACGATGATCCTCAAGCGCCGGACCTCGCAGAACATCGTGTGGGGCGGCATCGCCGGCTGTCTGCCGGTGCTGATCGGCTGGTCCTCGGTCACGAACTCGATGTCCTGGGCGCCGGTCATCCTCTTCCTCGTCATGTTCTTCTGGACGCCGCCGCACTACTGGCCGCTGTCCATGAAGGTGCGGGAGGACTACGCGCGCGTGGGCGTGCCGATGCTGCCGGTGGTCGCCTCGAACAAGGTCGTCGCCCAGCAGATCGTGATCTACAGCTGGGTCATGGTCGCCGTCTCGCTCCTGCTGACCCCGCTCGGCTACACCGGCTGGTTCTACACGTCGGTCGCCCTGCTGGCGGGCGGCTTCTGGCTCTGGGAGGCGCACGGCCTGCAGAACCGCGCGAAGGCGGAGGTGACGGGCGCGAAGCTGAAGGAGATGCGCCTGTTCCACTGGTCGATCACCTACGTGTCGCTTCTGTTCGTGGCCGTCGCGGTCGACCCCTTCCTGCGCTGACATACGTCACACCGCCCTGCCCTCGCGAGTCGATCTACTCGTGAGTAGCATCCTGGTCATGGCAGACACGCAGCAGGTTGACCCGAAGGCCGAGCGCAAGGTGGCCCGGCTGGCCAAGCAGATCTCCTCCTTCTCCCAGGCCCACGGCGGTGCGGAGGGCCAGGTCGCCTACCTCGGCGAGCGCGGCGCCCGCATCGTCCTGGTGGGAGAGGACGGCAACTGGGGCGACCTGGTCGCCCCGTCCTACGAGATCGCCGAGAAGGCCGTGGAGAAGTCCGGCATCACGGCCCACGAGTCCTTCGACGGCGAGTTCGCGGCGAAGGTCAGGACGGGCCGCTACGAGTGGTCGCGCATGGCGGGGATCCAGGTCGGCGGCCCGTCCAACGGCTGAGCAGCCAGCTCTCGGGGGCGCGGGGACTGCGCGATCAGCCACCGGCAACCCGTGGCCGCCAGAACACCCGCACCCCCCGGCGGGACCGCGACCTGAACCCGGTTCACCCGTTAAGACCCTTGAAGCAACAGGGTCCACCCCGGGGAGCCCGGATGATCGAAACGCCGTCCCTAGTGGACCAGTACTGCCACGGAGTGCTGCGCACAGAGCTGGGTCTCGGCACCTTCGAGGCCCACCTCTCCCGCACCGAGGGCCCACCCGCCCCCGGCACCACCCTGTTCGACACCCAGACCGGCTTCGCCGTGCGGCGCTGGTGTCCGCCCCTGCTCGGCCTCGAACCGCACTGCACGCCCGCCCGCTACCTGGCCCGGCGCCGGGAACTGGGCGTCCTGGAGTCCGGCCGCCGGCTCCTGCGCGGCAGCGGCATCACCACGTACCTGGTCGACACCGGCCTCCCGGGCGACCTGACGGAACCGGCCGAGCTGGCCTCCGCCGGAGCCGCCGAGGCCCGCGAGATCGTGCGCCTGGAACTCCTCGCCGAGCAGGTCGCCGACACCTCCGGAACGGTCGAGTCCTTCCTCGCGAACCTCGCCGAGTCGGTGCACGCGGCCGCCGCGAACGCCGTCGCCTTCACCTCGGTCGCGGGCGTACGGCACGGCCTCGCCCTCGCGCCGGAGCCGCCCGGGCCGGGGGAGGTGCGCGGTGCGGTCGGCCGCTGGTTCGCCGGGCGCGGGGTCGGCGGGGAGCTGAGCGACCCGGTGCTGCTGCGGCATCTTCTGTGGAGCGCCGTCGCCTCGGGTCTGCCGCTCCAGCTGCACGCGGGGCTGGGCGCGCCGGGGCTGCGGATCGACCGTACGGACCCGGTGCTGCTGACGGACTTCGTGCGGGCCACGGCCGGCCTGGGCACGGACCTGGTCCTGCTGCACGGCTACCCGTACCACCGGCACGCCGCCCATCTCGCCGGCGTCTTCCCGCACGTCCACGCCGACTGCGGTGCCGCCCTGGTCCGCACGGGCGCCCGGGCCGCGACCGTTCTCGCGGAGATCCTGGAACTGGCGCCCTTCGGCAAGATCCTCTTCTCCACCGGGGCGCAGGGCCTGCCCGAACTGCACGTGGTGGGCGCCCGCCTGTTCCGCGAGGCCCTCGGCCGGGTGCTCGGCACCTGGGTCGCCGAGGGCGCCTGGTCACTGGCCGACGCGCAGCGGGTGGCGGGCATGCTGGCGTCGGGGAACGCGCGCAGGGTGTACGGACTCGACTGAGCCCTGCCCGGTCAGGCCTTCGTCAGGCTCGCCTCGGCGGCCGGGCCGGGCACGTCGGCCACCAGTACCGGCCGCTCGCGCAGCGACAGCACCACCCGCAGCACCCAGATCCACATCACGGCCGAGCCCAGCATGTGCAGGCCGACCAGGATCTCGGGCAGGTCCGTGAAGTACTGGACGTAGCCGATGACGCCCTGCGCGAGCAGGATCAGGAACAGCTCGCGGGTGCGGTGCAGCGGGTTCCTCGGCGCGTCGACCGCCTTGAGGACGAACCACAGGGCGAACGTCAGCGTCACCACGATCCACGCCAGCACGGCGTGCAGCTTGCTCACCGTCTCCCAGTCGAGCGGCATCCGCTCGACCTCGCTGGAGTCGCCCGCGTGCGGGCCCGCGCCGGTGACGACCGTGCCGACCAGGATGAGCAGGACGGCCACCCCGACCAGGGCCCACACCAGCTGCCGCACGGCCTTGCCGACCAGCGGACGCGGTGCCGCGTCGCCTTCTCGGGTGCGCTGCCACATCACCGTGGCCACCGCGATGAGCGCGGACGTCGCCACGAAGTGCGCCGCCACCGTGTACGGGTTGAGACCGACCAGCACCACGATGCCGCCGAGCACCGCGTTGCTCATCACGATCCAGAACTGCGCCCAGCCCAGCCGGGTGAGGCCGCGCCGGTGCGGCTTCCGCGAGCGCGCGGCGATGATCGCCCAGCCGACGGCGGCGCACAGCACGTACGTCAGCAAGCGGTTGCCGAACTCGATGGCACCGTGGAAGCCCATCTCGCTGGTGGAGGTGAGCGAGTCGGCAGTGCACTTGGGCCAGGTCGGGCAACCCAGGCCGGAGCCGGTCAGCCGTACGGCGCCGCCGGTGACGACGATGAACACCGACATCAGGAGCGCGGTGAGGGCCGCGCGCTGGACCGTCCGGGGTTCCGGGGTCCAGCGCTCGGCGATGAAGGCGAGCGGGTTGCGCAGGGCGGCCTTGGCGCCGGCGCGGGTCACGTGTGGCACGCGGACCATCGTAGGCCGCCGCTTGTGCACACTTTCACGAGGGTCCGTCACAAGACCTCCCCTACTCCCACCGGAAGAACTTCCCGGCCGCCGCCAGCCCCACGACCGCCCAGACGGCCAGGATCCCGAGGTCGCCCCAGGGCATCCCGGCGCCGTGCTGGAGCACGTCCCGCAGCCCGTCGGACAGCGCCGAGATCGGCAGCAGGCCGAGCACGTCC
Source organism: Streptomyces sp. NPDC057424 (assembly GCF_042803315.1). Taxonomy (NCBI): domain Bacteria; kingdom Bacillati; phylum Actinomycetota; class Actinomycetes; order Kitasatosporales; family Streptomycetaceae; genus Streptomyces; species Streptomyces sp. NPDC057424. The sequence goes on along the minus strand of NZ_JBHVCP010000013.1, from coordinate 137,210 downwards.
TGCACGCCGGAGGGGAACTTGTCGAGCGGCACGATGACCCCGCCGCCGACGAGCAGCAGCAGGAACACCAGGTTGGCCGCGGCCAGCGTCGCCTCGGCCTTCAGTGTCCCGGCCATCAGCAGGCCCAGGCCCGAGAAGGCCGCCGTCCCGAGGACCAGGAGCAGCAGCACGGCGACCGGGTTGCCCTGCGGCGACCAGCCGAGCGCGAAGGCGATCACCGCCAGCAGGACCACTTGGAGCACCTCGGTGACCAGGACGGACAGTGTCTTCGCCGTCATCAGGCCCCAGCGGGGCAGGGGTGAGGAGGCCAGCCGCTTCAGCACGCCGTAGCGGCGTTCGAAGCCGGTGGCGATGGCCTGGCCGGTGAACGCGGTCGACATCACCGCGAGGGCGAGGATGCCGGGCGCGAGGAAGTCGACCGCCTCGCCGGCGCCCGTGTCGACGATGTCCACGGTGCTGAAGAGCACCAGGAGCAGGGTCGGGATGACGACGGTCAGCAGCAGCTGCTCGCCGTTGCGCAGCAGCATCTTCGTCTCGAGGGCGGCCTGGGCCGCGATCATGCGGGGGAGGGGCGCCGCGCCGGGCTTCGGCGTGTACATCCCCGTGCCGGTGGCGGTCACGAGCGCAACTCCTTGCCGGTCAGCTCGAGGCTGTGCTTTCCCGGGGGACGACCCCCGGACCCCCGGCCGACCTCGGTGTGAGCTGGAATCATGAACGCAACTCCTTGCCGGTCAGCTCGAGAAAGACGTCCTCGAGGGTGTGCCGCTCGACCGAGATCTTCTCCGGCATCACGCCGTGCTGGGCGCACCAGGAGGTGACCGTCGCGAGCAGCTGCGGGTCGACCTTGCCGACGACCCGGTAGGAACCCGGCGTCAGTTCGGCGGCCGAGCAGTCGGCGGGCAGGGCCTTCAGCAGTGACCCCACGTCGAGGCCGGGCCGGCCCGTGAAGCGCAGCGTGTTCTCCGCGCCGCCCCGGCACAGCTCCTCCGGGGAGCCCTGGGCGATGACCCGGCCCGCGTCGATGATCGCCACGTCGTCGGCGAGCTGCTCGGCCTCGTCCATGTAGTGGGTGGTGAGGATCACCGAGACGCCGTCCGCGCGCAGGTCCCGGACGAGGTCCCAGGTGGCGCGGCGGGCCTGCGGGTCGAGGCCGGCGGTCGGCTCGTCGAGGAAGACCAGTTCCGGCCGTCCGACCACGGCCATGGCCAGTGCGAGCCGCTGCTGCTGCCCGCCGGAGAGCCGCCGGTACGTCGTACGGCCGCAGGAGCCGAGCCCCAGCCGCTCGATCAGCGCGTCCACGTCCAGCGGATGCGCGTGCAGTGCGGCCACGTGGCGGAGCATCTCGTCGGCCCTGGAGCCCGAGTAGACGCCGCCGGACTGGAGCATCACGCCGATGCGGGGCCGCAGGTCACCGGATTGTCTCACCGGGTCGAGGCCCAGGACGCGCACCGTGCCGGAGTCCGGCTTGCGGTACCCCTCGCAGGTCTCGACCGTGGTCGTCTTGCCCGCCCCGTTGGGGCCGAGCACGGCGGTCACACCCGCCCGGGCCACCAGGTCGAGCCCGTCCACCGCGGTCTTCGTGCCGTACCGCTTCACCAGGGCCTGGACCTGGACCACGGGCTCGCTTCGCATGGGTCCAGAGTCTAGGTACGTGTGCCGGGACTCAGAGCGGCGGGTGCTGGAACTCCTCTTCACGGGGCCGGTGCACCGCCAGCCACTGCTCGGCGTAGGCCACCGCGTCCGCCACCGGGAACAGCCGCGCTTGGGCGGCGCCCACCTTTCCGCGGACGACGGGCCGGTCCCGTTCGAAGTCGTAGCCCAGCTCGTCGAAACGGTCCGAGCTGATCGACACCTCGGTCACGGTCTCCCAGCCCTCCGGACCCGGCCGGCCCACGGCGACGCGCGGGGACGGTATGCGGTACTCGGCCAGGTGGAAACTCGTGCAGGAGGCGTAGCCGGCCCCCAGCAGCAGCACCCGGGCGCCCGTCGCCTCCAGCTTCGCCAGCGGGCTCCGCTCGCCGAGCCGGCAGTCGGGCGCGTGCCCGTCGAGCAGCTCCGCGGCGCGCGGGCCGAGCGCCGCGAACGAGGTCTGCGGATGCGCGCTGCGCAGCGCGCCGGGCCAGGTGCGCACGGTCTCCGGGACGACGCCGACCCCGCGGCTGGGCGTGGTCTGCGCGTCGTAGGCGGGCATGGTGGCGCGGATGGCCGCCCACCATTCGGGGGGTACGGGCGGCGTGCTCCACAGGGCGGGGTCGGAGAGGTCGCCGGTCTGCGTGGGAACCACCAGCGTGCCCTGCGGGCCGAGCGCGTCGAGCAGTCCCTGCACCACCGCGACGGAGCCGCCGTTGACCCAGCCGAGGGCGCTGAGCGAGGAGTGCACGAGGAGGGTCTCGCCGGGGTGTACACCGAGCTCGCCGAGCTGTGTCCGGAGCGTCTCGCGGGTGACAAGAGGGCCGGTCGGAGGGGGTGTGGGCATGGTTCCGGAGTGTCCCCGAAGCGGCTGCCGCCTGCCACCGGTTTGATCGATCAGAGATCGTTTCCGCAGGTCAGATTAGGTATACCTAAGTGACGTAGGGCACCGTCGGGCGGATCGTGGGCGGCTTGCCCGGTCCGGAAGAATTACGCAACAATGGCGTTGTGAAAAACGTCGGCGAGGCACCTCACGAGGAGCTGGCGGCTGGGTTGCGCTCGGACCGGTCCACCCGCAACCGGGTCGCGCGGTCCATCCTGGACCACGGCCCCTCGACCGTCGCCGAGCTCGCCGAGCGGCTGGGCCTCACCCAGGCGGCCGTGCGCCGGCACCTCGACGCCCTCACGGGCGACGGTGTCGTGGAGGCGCGCGAGCAGCGGGTGTACGGCGCGCGGACCCGCGGCCGGCCGGCCAAGGTGTTCGCCCTGACGGACTGCGGCCGGGACGCCTTCGACCAGTCGTACGACACGCTGGCGGCGGACGCGCTGCGCTGGATCGCCGACCGCGAGGGCGGCAACGAGGCGATCGCCGCCTTCGCCCGCGCAAGGATCGCCGCGCAGGCGGGCGCCTACCGCCGGGCGGTCGAGGCCGCCGCGCCCGAGAAGCGGACCGAAGCGCTGGCCAAGGCCTTGAGCGCCGACGGGTACGCTGCTACGGCGCGCAATGCGCCCCACCCGCAGAGGGGTGAGCAGCTCTGTCAGCACCACTGCCCGGTCGCCCACGTCGCCGAGCAGTTCCCGCAACTGTGCGAGGCGGAGACGGAATTTTTCGCCGAGCTGCTCGGTACGCATGTACAGCGGCTCGCCACCATCGCGCACGGCGACGGTGTCTGCACGACGTACATCCCCAAGATTTCCCACAACGCATCTGCAAGCACGGCCGGGAGGAACCCCGCATGACTCTCCCCACGGAGACTGCCCACCCCGAGCTCGAGGGCCTGGGCAAGTACGAGTACGGCTGGGCCGACTCCGACACGGCCGGCGCCTCTGCCAAGCGCGGCATCAACGAGGACGTCGTCCGGGACATCTCCTCCAAGAAGAACGAGCCGGAGTGGATGACCAAGCTCCGCCTCAAGGGCCTGCGCCTGTTCGAGAAGAAGCCCATGCCGAACTGGGGCTCGGACCTGTCGGGCATCGACTTCGACAACATCAAGTACTTCGTGCGCTCCACGGAGAAGCAGGCGGAGTCCTGGGAGGACCTGCCCGAGGACATCAAGAACACGTACGACAAGCTCGGCATCCCCGAGGCGGAGAAGCAGCGCCTCGTCGCCGGTGTCGCCGCCCAGTACGAGTCGGAGGTCGTCTACCACCAGATCCGTGAGGACCTGGAGGAGCAGGGCGTCATCTTCCTCGACACCGACACCGCGCTGAAGGAGCACCCGGAGCTCTTCAAGGAGTACTTCGGGACGGTCATCCCCGTCGGCGACAACAAGTTCGCGTCGCTGAACTCCGCCGTGTGGTCGGGCGGCTCCTTCATCTACGTGCCGCCGGGCGTCCACGTGGAGATTCCGCTCCAGGCCTACTTCCGTATCAACACGGAGAACATGGGCCAGTTCGAGCGGACCCTGATCATCGTCGACGAGGGTGCCTACGTGCACTACGTCGAGGGCTGCACCGCCCCGATCTACAAGTCGGACTCGCTGCACTCCGCGGTCGTCGAGATCATCGTCAAGAAGAACGCCCGCTGCCGGTACACGACCATCCAGAACTGGTCGAACAACGTCTACAACCTGGTCACCAAGCGCGCCGTCGCCTACGAGGGCGCGACCATGGAGTGGATCGACGGCAACATCGGCTCCAAGGTGACGATGAAGTACCCGGCCGTCTACCTGATGGGCGAGCACGCCAAGGGCGAGACCCTGTCCATCGCCTTCGCCGGCGAGGGCCAGCACCAGGACGCCGGCTCCAAGATGGTCCACATGGCGCCGAACACGTCCTCCAACATCGTCTCGAAGTCCGTGGCGCGTGGTGGCGGCCGTACGTCCTACCGCGGCCTCGTCGAGATCGGCGAGGGTGCCCACGGCTCCAAGTCGAACGTGCTCTGCGACGCGCTGCTCGTCGACACCATCTCCCGCTCGGACACCTACCCCTACGTGGACGTCCGCGAGGACGACGTGTCCATGGGCCACGAGGCGACCGTCTCCAAGGTCTCCGAGGACCAGCTCTTCTACCTGATGAGCCGCGGCCTGAGCGAGTTCGAGGCCATGGCGATGATCGTGCGCGGCTTCGTCGAGCCCATCGCCAAGGAGCTCCCCATGGAGTACGCGCTGGAGCTCAACCGGCTGATCGAGCTGCAGATGGAGGGCGCGGTCGGCTGACCCGCCCCTACGACAGCAGACGTCCTACCCAGGAAAGAGAGCACTACGACAGCCATGGCTGAGGCCCAGAACATCCCCGTGGGGTCGACCACCGCGGGCTCGATCGCGGTCGCCGCGGAGTCGACCGTCGCCACGCGCATGAGCGCGCCCCCCTCCTTCGACGTGGCGGACTTCCCCGTCCCGCACGGCCGTGAGGAGGAGTGGCGGTTCACCCCGCTGGAGCGCCTGCGCGGCCTGCACGACGGCACCGCCGTCGCCACCGGCGACGGCGTGAAGGTCGATGTCCAGGCCCCCGAGGGCGTCACCGTCGAGGCCGTCGGCCGCGACGACGCGCGGCTCGGCAAGGCCGGCACCCCGGCGGACCGCGTCGCCGCCCAGGCCTACTCGGTATTCGAGAAGGCCTCGGTCGTGACCGTCCCGAAGGAGACCGTCCTCACCGAGCCCATCCGCATCGCGGTGCACGGCGAGGGCGGCACCGCCTTCGGCCACCAGGTGATCGAGCTGGGCGCCTTCGCCGAGGCCGTCGTGGTCATCGACCACACCGGTGACGCGGTGCTCGCCGCCAACGTCGACTACCTCCTGGGCGACGGCGCCAAGCTCACCGTCGTCTCCGTCCAGGACTGGGACGAGAAGGCCGTCCACGTCGCCCAGCACAACGCGCTCGTCGGCCGCGACGCCTCCTTCAAGTCCGTCGTCGTCACCTTCGGCGGCGACGTGGTCCGGCTGCACCCGCGCGTGCAGTACGCCGGGCCCGGCGGCGAGGCCGAGCTGTTCGGCCTGTACTTCACCGACCAGGGCCAGCACCAGGAGCACCGCCTCCTGGTCGACCACAACGTCCCGCACTGCAAGTCGAACGTCGTCTACAAGGGCGCGCTCCAGGGCGACGACGCGCACGCCGTGTGGATCGGTGACGTGCTCATCGAGGCCAAGGCCGAGGGCACGGACACGTACGAGATGAACCGCAACCTGGTCCTCACCGACGGGGCGCGGGTGGACTCCGTACCGAACCTCGAGATCGAGACCGGCGAGATCGTCGGCGCCGGCCACGCCTCGGCGACCGGCCGCTTCGACGACGAGCAGCTCTTCTACCTCATGGCCCGCGGCATCCCGGAGCACGAGGCCCGCCGTCTGGTGGTCCGCGGCTTCTTCGCCGAGCTGGTCCAGCAGATCGGCGTCCCCGACATCGAGGAGCGCCTGATCGCCAAGATCGAGGAGGAGCTGGAGGCGGCGGTCGCATGACCTTCGTACGCGTCTGTGGCCTGGGCGAGCTGGAGGAGGACACCCCGAAGCGGGTGGAACTCGACGGCACGCCCGTGTCCATCGTGCAGACCGAGGGCGAGGTGTTCGCGATCCACGACATCTGCTCGCACGCGAACGTCTCCCTGGCGGAGGGCGAGGTCGACGACTGCCACATCGAGTGCTGGCTGCACGGCTCGCGCTTCGACCTCCGTTCCGGCAAGCCCGACGCCCTTCCGGCGACGCGCCCCGTCCCCGTATACCCCGTAAAGATCGATGGGGACGACGTGCTCGTCTCCCTCACCCAGGAGTCCTGAGGCACCCATGGCAACGCTTGAAATCCGAGACCTGCACGTCACCGTCGAGGTCGAGAACGGCACGAAGGAAATCCTCAAGGGTGTCGACCTCACCGTGAAGCAGGGCGAGACGCACGCCATCATGGGCCCCAACGGCTCGGGCAAGTCGACGCTCGCCTACTCCCTCGCGGGTCACCCCAAGTACACGATCACCGGCGGCACCGTCACCCTCGACGGCGAGGACGTCCTGGAGATGTCCGTCGACGAGCGCGCCCGCGCCGGCCTGTTCCTCGCCATGCAGTACCCGGTCGAGGTCCCCGGCGTCTCGGTGTCGAACTTCCTGCGCACCTCCGCCACCGCCATCCGTGGCGAGGCCCCCAAGCTGCGCACCTGGGTGAAGGAGGTCAAGGGGGCCATGGAGCGCCTCAACATCGACCCGTCCTTCGCCGAGCGCAACGTCAACGAGGGCTTCTCCGGCGGTGAGAAGAAGCGCCACGAGATCCTCCAGCTGGAGCTGCTCAAGCCGAAGATCGCGGTCCTCGACGAGACCGACTCCGGCCTCGACGTCGACGCGCTGCGCGTCGTGTCGGAGGGCGTGAACCGCGTCCGCGAGACGGGCGAGGTCGGCACCCTGCTGATCACGCACTACACGCGCATCCTCCGCTACATCAAGCCCGACCACGTGCACGTCTTCTCCGGCGGCCGGATCGTCGAGTCCGGCGGCGCCGAGCTCGCCGACAAGCTGGAGGAAGAGGGCTACGAGGCCTACACGAAGGGTGGCGCATCCGCGTGACATTGCTGCCGGGCCTCCTCGACACCGAGGCGATCCGCAAGGACTTCCCCATCCTGGACCGCCAGGTCCACGACGGTCAGAAGCTCGTGTACCTGGACAACGCGGCGACCAGCCAGAAGCCGCGCCAGGTGCTGGACGCACTCAGTGAGTACTACGAGCGCTACAACGCCAACGTCCACCGCGGTGTGCATGTGCTCGCCGAGGAGGCCACGGCGCTGTACGAGGGCGCGCGCGACAAGGTCGCGGCGTTCGTCAACGCGCCCTCGCGCGACGAGGTGATCTTCACCAAGAACGCCTCGGAGTCGCTCAACCTCGTGGCGAACATGCTGGGCTGGGCCGACGAGCCCTACCGCGTGGACTCCGAGACCGAGATCGTCATCACGGAGATGGAGCACCACTCCAACATCGTGCCGTGGCAGCTGCTCGCGCAGCGCACGGGCGCGAAGCTGAAGTGGTTCGGCCTCACCGACGACGGCCGCCTGGACCTGTCGAACATCGACGAGGTCATCACCGAGAAGACGAAGATCGTCTCCTTCGTGCTGGTCTCCAACATCCTCGGCACCCAGAACCCCGTCGAGGCGATCGTGCGCCGCGCCCAGGAGGTCGGTGCGCTGGTGTGCATCGACGCCTCCCAGGCCGCGCCGCACATGCCGCTGGACGTGCAGGCCCTGCAGGCCGACTTCGTGGCCTTCACCGGACACAAGATGTGCGGCCCGACCGGCATCGGCGTCCTCTGGGGCCGCCAGGAGCTGCTGGAGGACCTGCCGCCGTTCCTCGGCGGCGGCGAGATGATCGAGACGGTGTCGATGCACTCCTCGACCTACGCCCCGGCACCCCACAAGTTCGAGGCGGGCACGCCCCCGATCGCCCAGGCGGTCGGACTCGGCGCGGCGATCGACTACCTCGACGCGATCGGCATGGACAAGATCCTCGCCCACGAGCACGCGCTCACCGAGTACGCGGTGAAGCGGCTGCTGGAGGTTCCCGACCTGCGCATCATCGGCCCGACCACGGCCGAGGAGCGGGGCGCGGCGATCTCCTTCACGCTCGGCGACATCCACCCGCACGACGTGGGCCAGGTCCTCGACGAGCAGGGCATCGCGGTCCGGGTCGGCCACCACTGCGCCCGTCCGGTCTGCCTGCGGTACGGAATTCCTGCGACCACGCGAGCGTCGTTCTATCTGTACTCCACGCCGGCTGAGATCGACGCGCTGGTCGACGGCCTGGAGCACGTACGGAACTTCTTCGGCTGAGGGGCGTGCTAGACGGTGAAACTGGACTCCATGTACCAGGAAGTCATCCTGGACCACTACAAGAACCCGCACGGGCGGGGCTTGCGGGATGGCGACGCCGAGGTGCACCACGTCAACCCGACGTGCGGTGACGAGATCACGCTGCGCGTGAAGTACGACGGCACCACGATCGAGGACGTCTCGTACGAGGGCCAGGGCTGTTCGATCAGCCAGGCGAGCGCGTCCGTACTGAACGAACTCCTCGTCGGCAAGGACCTCTCCGACGCGCGGAAGATCCAGGAGACCTTCCTGGAGCTGATGCAGTCCAAGGGGAAGCTCGAACCCGACGACGCGATGGAGGACATCCTGGAGGACGCGGTCGCGTTCGCCGGGGTGTCCAAGTACCCGGCCCGGGTGAAGTGCGCCCTGCTGAGCTGGATGGCCTGGAAGGACGCGACGGCCCAGGTACTGGGCGGAGCCGACGCCGAGAAGGAGACGACGGCATGAGCGAGACCGTTGAGATGAAGCCGGCCTCGGAGGAAGAGGTCCGTGAGGCGCTGTACGACGTTGTCGACCCCGAGCTGGGCATCGACGTCGTCAACCTCGGCCTGATCTACGGCATCCACATCGACGACGCGAACATCGCGACGCTCGACATGACCCTGACCTCGGCGGCCTGCCCGCTGACGGACGTCATCGAGGACCAGGCGAAGTCCGCCACGGACGGCCTCGTGAACGAGCTGCGCATCAACTGGGTCTGGATGCCGCCGTGGGGTCCCGACAAGATCACGGACGACGGGCGGGAGCAGCTCCGCGCTCTCGGCTTCAACGTCTGAGATCCACTGACGCAGATGAGGGCGGCACCCTTTCGGGTGCCGCCCTCACGCGTGCTCAGTCCAGCCCGGACACGATCTGGAAGGACGAGTCCGAGCGGTACTGGTGACTGTTCTCGTAGCGGTCCAGGCGGAGCTGGAAGTTGCGGTGCCGCAGGAAGCGGCCCGGGTAGTTGACCGACTCCAGCGTGAGCGTTCCCGACGGGGACCAGACGCGGGGGCAGAACGTGGCGTCCTTGCGGAAGAGGGACGAGCCGTCGTCCGTGTCCGCGACCAGGACGAAGCTGCGGTGGCGCAGGTAGCGGCCGTCCGCGGTGGTGAAGGAGTGGCAGTCGGCGTCGGAGAGCCCGGTGACGCGCTTGAAGGTGGCGTCCTCGCGCTGCTCGGGGCCTGAGCCGATCTGGTCGAGGCGTACGTAGCCGTCGCGCACCCGCCAGTAGCGGTCGGGGAAGTTGACCGAGCGTATGGATATGCCGTCCGAGGACGGGGCCTTCGGTGGCTTCGACGGGTCGGGGGACGCCTTCGGTGGCTTCGGGGCCTTCTTCTGGGGCTCCGGGCTCGGGGCGGCGGTGGAAGCGCTGCCGGTCGGGGTGGGGGACGGGTGGGCGCGGTCCGCGCCGGGCTTCTCGGTGCCGCCCTTGGACGGGGTCGCGAACGAGATCAGGCCGCCCGGGGCCGAACTGCTGAGGGTGGTCGGCTCCGCCGCCCGGGGTTCCGGCTCGCCCGACTCGGTGTCCATCACGGTGATGGCCGTGACGCAGGCGGTGATCGTGGCCAGGGCCAGCGTGCCCGCCAGCCAGAGCCGTCGCGTCCCCGGTGCCCGGGTGGTGTCCGGGGCCCAGCCGCTCTCCCAGGGGCGGTCCTGTGGCGGCCGGGACTTGTCTTCTGGCATGCGCTGTTCCTCCAGCGGGGCACCCTTGACGGCGGCGCAGTTGTGGTGGCCCGGTGTGTGATCGGTGGACACCGTAGTGGACCCGTGGGGCGCCTGTGGCGCGTTTTGGTAGAGCGGTTTCTCTCCGATATCGAGTCCCGCGTTGTGTACGGTCGTACAGATGTTGTGTACGCTCGTACACATGGGCTATCTCCTGTTGGCCGGCGCCATAGCCGCCGAAGTGGGCGCTACCACCGCCATGAAGTACAGCGACGGCTTCAGCAGGCTCGGGCCGTCGCTGCTCACGGTCGTCGGATACGTCGTCTCGTTCGCGCTGCTCGCGCAGACCCTGAAGACCGTCTCGGTCGGTACGGCCTACGCGATCTGGGCCGGGGTCGGCACCGCCGCCATCGCCACGATCGGGATCGCGTTCATGGGTGAGGGGATGACCGTCGCCAAGGCCGGCGGGATCGCGCTGATCATCGCCGGGGTCGTGGTGCTGAACCTGGGCGGAGCCCACTGATGGCCCGGCGCTACGACCCCGAGCGGCGCCAGCGGATCATCGACGCGGCGATCCGGGTCGTCGGGTCGAAGGGGATCGCCGGGCTGAGCCACCGCAGCGCCGCGGCCGAGGCGGACGTGCCGCTCGGCTCGACGACATACCACTTCAAGACCCTCGACGAACTGCTGGTCGCGGCGCTGCGGCAGGCCAACGAGGGCTTCGCCAAGGTGGCCGCGGCGCGCGACGGCCTGACGGATCCGCAGACCGACCTCGCGGCCGAGATCGCCGGGTGGATCGGCGAGTGGCTCGCGGGCGACCGCACCGGCGTCGAGCTGGAGTACGAGCTGTACCTGGCCGCCCTGCGCCGGCCCGCCCTGCGCCCCGTCGCCGCCGAGTGCACCGGGGGAGTCGCCGAGTTGCTGTCCCGGCGTACGGATCCGGTCACCGCGCAGGCGCTCGTGGCGCTCATCGACGGCATCTGTCTTCAGGTGCTGCTGACGGGGGTTCCGTACGACGAGGAGCACGCGCGGGAGGTGCTGGGGCGGGTCGTCGCGGGGGCCCGCGGGTGATGCCGGCAGGGCGGGTGTCCGTACTGCTGAGGGGCACCTTCGAGGGGCGGATACCGCCCGTCCCGTGAGACGCCTCCGCACCGGTTCGCATCGACCGCCGTCCGCCGGTTAGGTTGCCCTCATGACCGACACGACTGCTCCTCGCACCACCGGCGCCGTGGCCGCCGGCCTCGCCACGATCGCCGCCGACGGCACCGTTCTCGACACCTGGTTCCCCGCGCCCGAGCTGGCCGGCCAGCCCGGCCCGTCCGGCACCGAGCGGCTGTCCGCCGAGCGTGCCGCGGAGCTGCTCGGCGGTGGCGCCACCGCGGCGATCGGCCCGGACGCCCGCCGGGGCGTCGAGGTGGTCGCGGTCCGCACGGTCATCGCCTCGCTCGACGAGAAGCCGATCGACGCGCACGACGCCTACCTGCGCCTGCACCTGCTCTCCCACCGTCTGGTCAAGCCGCACGGCCAGAGCCTGGAGGGCATCTTCGGCTTCCTCGCCAACGTCGCCTGGACCTCGCTCGGCCCGGTCGCCGTCGACGACCTCGAGAAGGTCCGGCTGAACGCCCGCGCCGAGGGCCTGCACCTCCAGGTGACCTCCGTCGACAAGTTCCCGCGCATGACGGACTACGTGGCTCCCAAGGGCGTCCGGATCGCCGACGCCGACCGCGTCCGCCTCGGCGCCCACCTCGCCGAGGGCACCACCGTCATGCACGAGGGCTTCGTCAACTTCAACGCCGGCACCCTCGGCACGTCGATGGTCGAGGGCCGCATCTCCGCCGGTGTCGTCATCGGCGACGGCTCGGACATCGGTGGCGGCGCCTCCACGATGGGCACCCTCTCCGGCGGCGGCAACGTCATCATCTCCATCGGCGAGCGCTGCCTGATCGGCGCCGAGGCGGGCGTCGGCATCGCGCTGGGCGACGAGTGCGTCGTCGAGGCCGGCCTCTACGTCACCGCCGGTACCCGTGTCACCATGCCCGACGGCCAGATCATCAAGGCCCGCGAGCTGTCCGGCGCCTCCAACATCCTCTTCCGCCGCAACTCGGTCACCGGCACGGTCGAGGCCCGGCCGAACAACGCGGTGTGGGGCGGGCTGAACGAGATCCTGCACAGCCACAACTGATCACAGGCGGCCGTGACCTGCGGCCGTCTTTTCGATCAACGTCCTGACCTGCTGTTGAGCTGTCGGTAGCTGTCGACGTTGGTCATCGTTGAGCGCCCTTCCACGGCCCGAGGACGGCCCAGGGTGGCACTCAGAAGCCGGTCTACTGATCACCGCCTAGCTGACCAGCGAGGCTGACGAAGCCCACGGCTCTGCCAGTTCGGATGCCGTGGGCTTCTGTCGTTGTCGGTTGGCGTCGAGTGACCTCGGACGGCCCAGAGGCGGCCTGGGAGCATCGCGTGATTTGCGCTGAGTTCCGCCTCATCCACGCATGCTTACAGTCAGACTTGTTTCCGTCCGGCCCAGTGACGAATGCGGCTCTCGCCGTATGGTCCGAGGTAAGTGTAGACATTGGGACGAATCGGGATCTTTTTTCGCTTCGCTGTCTTGTGTTGGGCCGTAAGCTGCTCGGCGATCGCGATGAGTTCTTTCATCTGCCGGGCACTCAGCTTCTTGGGAGCGGCCGGAGCTACCTCGTGCTCGCCGGTCTGGAGTCTCCGCATGCGCGCGTCGAGATCAGCAATGCGGCGACGGTAGTCCTCCAGCCACGGCTGCCGCTCGAGCTTGGCGGCGTAGTGCGCGCGCAGCTCCTGGAGTCGATCGAGTGCACTGCTTGCCATGGTGACCCTCCCCTGCACTCACTTGTGCGCCCCAAGGTATGACCGCACCTCCCCCGTGAACAGGGCGTGCTGGAATCCGGTGACGGCGCGCGGGAGTGCATGGCTGGCGGAGTCCCAATGACCCAGTCAAGCCCCGCTGTCAGTCTTCTGGAGCACCAGTTTGGAAGATCGCGTAACCGAGTCGGCCTTGACCTGCGGCGACCCTGACCTGCTTGTTCGCGAGAACCTCCCTGGTGTTCCCCTTGAGACACCGCTGCGTGCCGCTCGGTCAGGCACGCGGCGGGCACGGTTTGGGTCAGCTCCTGGTGCTTACGGAGTGGCTCTGGGTTGTGCGGTGCGTTCCGACCCGTCCGAACGTACGTGCGGAACACTTCAATCGAACGAGTGGCGGAACGTCGCGCATTGACCGCGTGCCCCGGTAGCCTAAATGTCCACGCGAGGGGCGCGGGCGGGAGCGGGGTGGGCCTTGGGTCGCGAGTGGAAGTTCTACACCACCGAGGGTGGATCCTGCCCGATCCGCAAGGAAATGGACAAGTGTAAGCTAAATCGCTTCGAGAAGGCCAAGCTGCGGACCCTCATGGAGCGTGTGCGCCTCAGGCAGACCCACCAGGGGGACGTTAAGTCCCTGGGGGGTGACCTGCTGGAGGTGAGGTTGGATGGTGATCATCGCATCTTCCGCCTTCTCTACGCAGAGGAGGAGGGGGGTCTGGTCCTTCTGGCGCTCAGCTTCTTCCAGAAGAAGACGCAGGCCACACCGCCGGTGCAGAAGCTCACAGCCAACCGCCGTCTCAAGGACTGGCGCAATCGAAGCCCTGAAGGGTGATACGGGTTCACGCGTATCGGGTTTGGGCGATACTGTAGCTACACGCCGAGGGGAGATGGATGCGATGGCGCCTGCGCTGGATGATCTGCTTGGCATCGACCCGGACGACCCGACGACTGCCGCTGAGGTTGAGGACAGTGAGGCTTACGCCGATCTCGTTCATGCGCTTGTCGTGCTGCGCAAGCGCCGGCGGCTGACTCAGCAGGACGTGGCCGATTACATGGAGACCACTCAGTCGGTGGTGTCCGACTTTGAACGAGCTGGCGGTAACGCTCGGTATTCAACCCTGCAACGCTACGCCAGGGCTGTTGGTGTGCGGTTGTGCTCAATGATCGACGCGACTGGGTCTGAACTCGCCCCCACCTGGCAGAAGACGGCTGAGGTTCCCGTTCGTCTGGCTCAGAGGGCAGCTACTCATCCGCCTGTGCGGGCTCCATGGACGCAGTCCGTGGAGGGTGCTGTGGGGGCTAGGTGACAGCCAAGCGAGGGCGCACGAAGATCGCAGGCGGTGGGGCGCAGCTCGGAGCGCTCATCAGCAATGCTGAGCTGCAGGATGTCGTGTTCCTGGAGTTGCAGGCCGTGCGCCAGGGTGTTGAGGACGTCTCTCAGGTAGAACAGCCAGATGTCCCCATGAAGGTTTGGTATCGGGCTGGCGAGGGTCAGATTCAGGTCCGTTGCCGTCTGGAGATTCAAACGGATGATGCCCACTTCATGGCAGATGCCGTAGCCGACTTCGCGGTAGAGGGCAACCTGCCCACTGATGACTCAGTGCAACAAGGTTTCACGCAGCGCATCGGTGTCGCTGTGGTCTACCCCTACCTCCGTGAGGCCGTTCACGACATGGCGCGGAAGATGGGGGTGGATCCACCCATCCTTTCCCTGATTGCTGAGACGCTTGAGGCGCTGCATCCGACCTTGAAGGAAGCGTGAGCCTGCCGACAACCGTCAGTTCATGATGCCGCCCGGCCGTGGCAGGTAACCGTCGCTTGCCCTGGTTGCCCCTCAGCCCATATCGCGCGGCTGGCGGAGCGGCTTTGGGCTGGAGTTTCAATGGGCGAGTCAAGCGCTACGGTGTGCGACCAGTAGCCGAAGAAGTGCGGGGCCGGGTCTCTGACCTGCGGCTGTGTAATCGACCAACGCTGCGACCTGCGACTTAGCTGTCGGTTGTTGTCAGCGTTGGTCGTCGTTGAGCACCCTCCAACGGCCCCATCACGGCCCCGTACCCGCGAAAGGCGAGGCGCTGCTGCCGACCATCGCTGATTCGTGCTGCTGGGCAGCCTGCCGCCATGGTGACCCTCAGGACTCTGAGTCCCCGTGAGGCTCTGTCCGTTCTGGCACGCAACTGGCGGCCTCACTCCCTGCGAGTGATCGTATGGAGAAGGGCCAGGACGCCGACGCCGACGAGGATTGCAGCGCCCAACGCCGGTTTTAGAACTGCTACCCACGTGCAGGCACCTGCAATAACGAGGAGCAGCAGAGTACGCGTACTGAGCAGATCGTCGGACGGCTCCGGCGAACCACCCGAACGGGGTGGGTCGGGACGGCGTACAGTCATGTCTAGGTCCTTCTGGCAGCTTGACGAACGTCGGAGGGTATAGAGCGGCCTCTCGTTGCAGCGAGGGGCCGTTCGTCGTTGCAGCGACGAACCAGGGCTCTGCTGACCATCGTCCTCGTGGCTGTGTGATGAGCCGTCAAGGTAGCCTTGACGCATGGTGAGGCCCTGGAAATGGCTGTCGATCACCCGCTCGTACTGGCACGCGCCGGTCATGCCGAAGCCTGCAAGGGGAGCGCGGCTGGCTATCGAGGACACGATCGATGATTACGAACTCATCGTCTATCCGGGATGCGATAAGGCGACCGCCTTGATCGAAGCTATTCGAGCGGTCGAAAGCTTGCGGGGACAACTCGCTGAGGAGCTTCACCTACTTGTTGCTGAAGCCCGCTCTGAAGGCGTGAGCTGGGGGCAGATCGGCCGGCATCTGGAGTGCTCCCGCCAGGCAGCGCACCAGCGGTTCGGCAGCGGACTCACCCCTGATCAGGTGAGGAGACTCGAAGATCAGCTTGACCGTGCTCGCAAGTGGGCTGAGCAGTTTGACCTTCAGCACGGCAACGACGAGAGATTCGAGAAGGCCATTGTCTTCCTAGAGGAACAACAGGAGCTGGACCAAGAGGGACGTGTGCGTAAGCGGCCTACGTAGGTCGGTGGAGCGGCTTTGGGCTGGAGCTGCTTTGGGGCGAGTGATCATGGCCCCGTAAGCTTCCGGCGAGTCGGGCAGTCTGTGGACCTGCCCGTTAAAGCACGACGTTGGGGCCATGATCTTAGAGGCTCGCCCCAAAGTGGCTGCCTAAAGCCGTGGAGCCGACCGCCCCAGCCGCAGAGGGTGTCTCCCCCCTTCATGCCCGCAGCCGCCGAGCGCGCCGCCGGGCGCGGCCAGCCGGGGCGAAGACAGGAGGCGGGCCGCGCCGCAGAGGCGGCGCGCGCCTGCGCCGTGCGCGGGCCTTGATGAAGTAGGGAAACTCTTACCGCGACAGAGATCCAGCGGCCGGTCTCCGGCTTCAGCGACATGCGCTGTTGGGCTACCGTGCGATCTATGACCTCTGGACTGGACACGCCCCAAGGAGCGGCCGAGCTGGCCGAATCGCTCTTGCCTCCGCTCGGGAACCGCTGGCTGCACACTCAGGCCGTGGCGGCGCGTGCGCGTGAGGCTTCGGCGGCTGTGTCCGTTGCGGACCAGGATCTACTCGTTGCTGCGGCGTGGTTGCACGACATCGGCTACGCCCCGGAGCTGCGGGAGACGGGCTTCCATCCCCTCGATGGAGCGCGCTACCTGGAGACGCTTGGGGCACCGTCCCGACTCGTCCGGTTGGTCGCCCATCACTCAGGTGCCGTGTACGAGGCTGAACAGCGTGGGCTGTCTGACGAGTTGGCCGTGTACGAGCGGGAGGACTCTCCCGTGCTGGATGCCTTGATCTACGCCGACATGACGACCGGTCCGGCTGGGCAGTCCTTCGACTTCGATCGCCGTATCGACGAGATCCTGGAGCGGTACGAGCCGGGCAGCGAAGTGCACAACGCGATCAGCAAGGCGCGTCCGTACCTCGGGGCCGCCGTGGAACGGACGCGCGCTCGCCTCGGTGATCAGCCGACGTAAGGCTCCGGCCGGTTCGCCAACCCGTGATCGATCCGCATTCGCATCGACGGATGGATGTTCAGGCTGTCCAGCCCACTGGGATCGACGAACGCCACTTCCTTGCTCTCACTGCTGGTGCGCAGCTCGCCGCCGACGATGCGGGCCCGGAAGCAGATAGAGAACTGTTGGCGTACCTCGCCGTCGTCGTACGCCATGACGTGGGCCGGGTTGGTGTAGGTGCCGACCAGGCCGGTCACCTCGACGTCGAAGCCGGTCTCTTCCTTCGTCTCCCGTACGGCTGCGTCGGGTGCTGACTCGCCGACGTCGACCCCGCCGCCGGGCAGGGCCCAGAGGTCGTTGTCCGTCTTGTGGATCAGCAGGATTTCCCCGGCGTCGTTCAGCGCCACCGCGGTTACGGACGGGACGATGCTGTTCGCCTTCGGGGCGTTCGGATCGTTGAAGTAGTCGACTCGGGCCATGCCTCCAGCCTCGCACGTCTGGCAGATGAACCGAGTCGACCGTGGACCGGGTGCCGGTTCCGCCGGCGCCCGCAGCCCCGGCCCCTGAAGACGCCGAGCCGTTGCTACGCGGGCCGACCGCGCTCCCACGTGTAGTCGAAGCTCCGCATGTAGTGCCGGAAGGTGCGGGCGCCAGGGATGTACCGGAAGTGCAGCACCGGGTTCTGCCCGGCCGGTGCTCCGAGCACGTGCGGGTTCACCAACACGTCGTCGTCGAACCGATAGATCGAGTTGTACAGGATCGTGTCGTGCAGCCGGACCTCTACGCCCGGGGTCTTCAGCGCCGGTTCGAGGTAGCGCCGGGTGATCCGGGCACGCGCGGCCAGGTCGCCGCCTATGCCTTCCTCTTCGCCGCGCTGGCGGACCATCTCCGAGTCGGGGTCGCCGAGGAGGACCCGAACTTGGGCTCCGGCCTTGGCCTTGTCCGCCAACTCGTAAGGGAGATCCGGGTGGTTGTCGAAGAGAAACAGACCCGCGTACACGAGGATGTCGACCTGGTCCTTCGCCTTCTCGATGAGCGATGACCACAGGGCGGCAGGTACGGCACCCCGGTGCGGGTAGTACGTGATCAGCTCAGAGGTGCTTGCGGACTCGGCCTGCTTCTCGACGGCGGGCCACAGGTAGACCTCGTCGACGCCGAGGAAGCTCGCGGCCTTCCAGCGGTGCCCCCGGTGCGGCGTGCGGTTCGTCGTGATCCAGCGCTCCACGCTCTTGGGGTCGACCCCCACGTGCTGGGCTACCGACTGGATGGTCTCGCCCTTCGCTGAAATCGCCGCGCGCAGACGCTCGTTCGCCATGGCGTGCCCTCTCGTGGGACGTATCGGGGACGTTTTGACGATAGCTCAGACGTCCCTAAACGTCCATACGGACCGTGATGCGTCCACCACCTCTCGCGGTCTCCTGATCTCACCGGCGATGAACGCCGGTTCCAAAGCTCCCTCAGATCAGGAGAACAGACGATGCGTCAGATTCCCGTCGACACCTCCACTGCGACCGTGATGGTCGCCCAGACCCCGGAGCCCAAGGTTCGTGACCGACGGACCGGCGAGATCGCCACGGACGCCGAGACCGGCGCGAAGCTGATGACGGTGAGCGTGATGTTCGCCCTCAACGGCGAGGTCGAGATCCTGAACGTCACCGTGCCGGAGAGCGGCATCTCGGGCGAGCTGGCGATGGGTACCCCGGTCGCGCTGACGGGTCTGATCGCCCGGCCCTGGGAGAACGAGTTCAACGGCCAGAAGCGGCACGGCATCGCGTTCCGCGCGGTCGCTGTCACCTCGCTCGCTGCCGGTGCTGAGCAGCCGAAGGCGGCCTGAGCCGTGACCTGGCTGACCGTCGCCCTGGTGCTGGTCGTCGCCGCTGCGGGACTCCTGCGGTGGCGGCGCCCCGCCTGGTACTGGCTGACCTTCGGCGTCGCCCTGGCGACCCTGCGGGTCCTGCTCCGCTACCCGTCCGTGATGGACGCCTGCGGCCTGACCGTCCCGGCTCCCCGCTGGCGCCTGGCCCTGGCGCGGATGACCAACCGTCCCGTTCCCGGTCCCCGGCCTCCGCGCATCCTGCGGGTACGCCCGACCCGGACCGGCCTGGTGTTGCGCCTCAAGCTCCAGCCTGGACAGGACGCCTTCGACGTGGCGGCCTCGTGTGATCGACTGCGGCACTCGTTCGCGATGTACGGCGTCACCTCCCGCGAACTGCGCTCCGGCGTGATTGAAGTGCGGATGACCGGCTATGACGTGCTCAAGCGGGTGCAGATGCCTGCCAAGTGCGACACCCGGCCGATGCGGGTTCCGGTCGCCCTGCGTGAGGACGGCGCCGTGCACTTCCGGGACTACCGGGCTGTTCCACACGCGCTCACGCTCGGGGCCACTGAGTCCGGCAAGTCCGTCTACCAGCGCAACCTGGTGGCCGCACTTGCGCCGCAACGTGTCGCGCTGGTGGGCATCGACTGCAAGCAAGGAGTTGAACTCTTCCCGCTGGCCCGTCGGTTCTCTGCGCTGGCCGACAACCCGGACACCGCCGCCGAACTCCTCGACGCGCTGGTAGAGCACATGGAAGACGTCTACCAGCTCATCCGCGCCGAGCAGCGGATCACCGCCGACGTGCCGGATGCGGAGATCGCCGCCGACATCTGGGACCTGCCGGAAGACCTGCGACCCGTTCCCATCGTGGTCCTGGTCGACGAGGTCGCCGAACTCGCCCTGTTCGCCACCAAGGACGAGGAGAAGCGCCGGGACCGGATCATCACCGCCCTCGCGCGGTTGGCCCAGCTCGGCCGGGCGGCCGGGATCTACCTGGAGATCTGCGGGCAGCGCTTCGGCTCCGAACTCGGCAAGGGAATCACCATGCTGCGCGCCCAGCTCACCGGCCGCACCGCCCACCGCGTCAACGACGAGTCGAGCGCGAACATGGCCCTCGGCGACATCGCACCGGATGCCGTGCTGGCCGCGATCCAGATCTCTACCGACACGCCGGGCGTTGCCATCACGGGCGATTCGACCGGCGGTTGGGCCCGGATTCGCGCTCCGCACACCTCGCTTCGGCAGGCCGTCAACACCTGCAACCGGCACGCCGATTTGGTCCCGGACCTGCCCGCCCTGGCTACCTTCCGGCCCGCACTCGGCGGTCCGAAGCCGCTCCCGGCCCCGGCCGTCGAGTCTGCCCCGGCCGCCGCCTGACCCCGCCTCGTCCCTTGCCCACCTAAGGAGGTGACGACATGACCCGCTCGATCCGCCCCGATGCCGTCCTGGTTCAGGCCGTGATCGCCGGAGCCCTGTCCTTCGCCCACCTGCACGACCTGGCCGCCGCTGCTGGACAGACGGGCTGGAAGGCATGGGCTTACCCGGTCAGTGTCGACCTGCTCCTGGTCGCCTCCTGGCGGCGGCTCCGCTCGGACGGCCCGTCCCGGTTGGCCTGGTGCTGGTTCATCGTCGCTCTGTTCGCTTCTCTCGGCGCCAACGTCGCCACTGCCGGGTTCCTGGACCTGGAACACCCGCCCGCTCTGCTCCGGCTCGGCGTCGCCGGGTGGCCAGCCCTCGCCTTCCTCGGCGGCACGCTTCTCGCCCACGCACCGAAGTCCGCCGTGGACCGGGTGCCGGTTCCGCCGGCGCCCGCAGCCCCGGTCACTGAGCCGGTTCCTGAGACCGAACCGGAGCTCGAGCCGATTCCGGCTGTCGACACCCCGGCCCTTCCGGCTGCCGAGCCTGCCCCGGCCGTGCCCGCTTCGGCTGTGCCCGTCCCGGCCGCGCTGGTCGACCACGCCCGCAAGGTCGCCGACGACCACCGCGCCCGTACCGGTTCGCCGATCGACACCGACACTCTGCGCGCCCGCCTCGGCGTCCCGCCTCAGCTTGCCGACGCCATCGCCGCCCAACTCGCCTGACATCGACGGGAGACACGCCATGACCAGTGACCCGGCCGACCTGACCGCCGCCGACCATCTCGACGCCGCCCGCGAGATGGCCGCCGCGAACCGGCCCTTCCTCGCCTACCTGCTCGCCGAGGAAGCCGCCCGCCGCACCGTCGACCCGGCCACCGCCGCCGGTATCCGCGCCGCCTTCCCCGACCCCGCCCTGACCCGAGAGGAGACCGACTGACATGCCCGCTCGTGACCACTTCCACTCCGTGATGCGGATCGGCCCGGTGCAGATCGGCACCCACCGCGACCGCCACGGCCACACCAAGTACGCCGCCGTGTGCACTGCCGACCGCTGCGGCTGGTCGGCCGACTACTCCAGCCAGTCCGCCGCCCAGCTCGCCGCCCGCACCCACCGCTGCAAGGTCCGCTGAGGGAGGCCCTTCGCCATGGAAGTACCGCTCTGGCTCGCGCTGCTCGTCGTCGGCTACCTCGGCGTCAAGCTCATCCGCCCGCCCGCCTGGCTCATCGCCGTCCTGCTGCTCGGTGGCTTCCTCCTCGCCGACAGCGTTCTGGCCCCCGCCATCGACACCTTCATCAAGTAACCGCCCCCGGAAGGGAGAACCGCCGATGTTCCGCCCGAAGATCCCGACCATGCCCACGCCGACCGGCCACGTCACGCCGCCTTCCGTGGTCGAGCCGACCTCCATCGTCCAGGCCGTCCAGACTTCGCAGCCCTCCGCGGCGGCTCCGGCGCCCGCGCCGTCCCGGCCGACGGTGCAGCTCACTCCCGGGACCGCGCTCGCCCTTGTCGGCGGCGGCACCGCCGTGGTCCTGGTCGTCGGCGCCGTCCTGGTCTCCATGCTCCTGGCCGTCGCCATCACCGGCGCCTCGCTCGCCATCTGCGCCCTGGTGATCCGCTCCCTGGTCAACGCCGACGCCAAACGCCGCTGACCGGCCCCCGGGCGGCCTCGATACCGCCAAGCATCCGCCGCCCGGGAGCCGTGCCCCTGTCCGATCTCGCAACCGGAAGGAACACCCAGCATGACCGACCGCACCGCACCCGCGCCCCGTATCTGCCCCAACTGCGACGGCCATGCCTCCGCCGCCATCACCACCGGCGGCCGGGACCGGCACGGCCACCTGCGGACCATCACCGTCGACTGCCGGGCCTGCCACGGCCTGGGCACCGTCCAGCCCCGCCCCGTGCGGGAGGGCGCCCGTGCCTGACACGCTGCTCGACCCGACCACCCTCGGCGACCTGCTGAGGGTGGCTTCGGCCTCTGACTACCACCGCTGGCACGAGCAGATCCGCCGCACCGGCGGCTGCGCCGACCCCATCCACCTCACCGGCTGGACCCTCACCAAGGACAAGACCACCGGCGAGACCCTGCACCACTACACCACCGCCAACGAGCCGGGCGGACGCCTCCGCGTCGCCTGCGGCAACCGCCGCGCCTCCCGCTGCCCGTCCTGCGCCTGGACCTACGCGGGCGACACCTACCACCTCATACGCGCGGGCCTGGCCGGAGACGACCGACGCGACATCCCCTCAACCGTCCGGGACCATCCCCGGGTCTTCGCCACCCTGACCGCTCCCTCGTTCGGCCCGGTCCACAACCGGCCCGACCGGGGCGTCTGCCGCTGCGGCACTCGCCATGCCGCAGATGCCCCGGAACTGGGCACCGCCCTGGACCCGGCGACGTACGACTACGCGGGCGCCGTGCTGTTTAACAACCACGCCGGGCAGCTCTGGCAGCGCTTCACCAACCGGCTCCGCCGCGAGATCGCCGCCCGCGCCGGCATCACCCAACGCGAGCTGAAAGAGTGCGCCCGCCTCTCCTACGGCAAGGTCGCCGAGTTCCAAAAGCGCGGCGCCCTTCACTTCCACGCAGTGATCCGCATCGACGGCCCTGTGGGACCGGAGACCGCTCCACCGTTCTGGGCGACGGTCGACCTCCTCGCCGACTCGATCCGAGCAGCTGCCGCGCACTCATACACCTCGGTCTCCGTACCGGCCGCTGAGGACCAACCAGCCCGAACCTTCCGTTGGGGCCGACAGCTCGACGTGAGGCCCGTGAAGGCCTTCGGCGACGGCTCCGACATCACTGAACAGGCCGTCGCTTCCTACGTGGCCAAGTACGCCACCAAGGCCGCCGAGACCACCGGCACCCTGGACCGCCGCATCGGCGAACTCTCCGAGCTCGACCGCCACCAGGTCCCGGACCACACCCGCCGCCTCATCGAGGCCTGCAAGCAGCTCGACCCGCTCTACCCGGACCGGCGCCTGTGGGCCTGGGCACACATGCTCGGATTTCGCGGCCACTTCTCTTCCAAGTCCCGCCGCTACTCCACCACCCTCGGCGCCCTGCGCCAGGCCCGCGCCGACTACCGCGCCGCCCAGGAACACGCCGCCCTGGGCCTCGACGACCGCGAGCCGGACACCGTCCTGGTCCTGGCCGACTGGCAGTACGCCGGACACGGCCACACCCCCGGCGAATCCGCCCTCGCCGCCACCATCGCCCGCGACCTCCAACTCAACCGCGAAACCGCCCGCGAAGCGCTCGCCGCGCTGCCAGATGAAAGGGAGTGGTGACCATGCCGACCCGGCTGCCCGATCGGTATCTCACGCCTGAGGACCTGGTCCAGCTCTTCGAGCTGCCCAGCGTCGAGACCGTCTACCAGTGGCGGAGGAAGCACATAGGGCCCCGCGGCTTCAGGGTCGGTCGGCATCTCAGGTTCGATCCGCAGGACGTACAGGCATGGGTCAAGTCCCGCATGGAAGGGGCTGCTGCCTGATGGCCGGACACGTTCAGGATCGCTGGTACAAGGCCCTCCCCGGCCCGGACGGCAAGACTGTCAGGGTCAAGACCGACCGTTTCGGCGTCGGCCACCGCTACCGCGCCCGGTACATCGCGCCGGACGGCTCCGAGAAGTCGAAGAGCTTCCCGGACAAGCAGAAGCGCAAGGCCGAAGCCTGGCTGTCCAACATCGAAGCGGACATGTCCCAGGGGCGGTACATCGACCCGGCTGCAGGCTCGGTGACCTTCGCGCAGTACGCCAAGGAATGGATGGCGGCGCTGACCATCGACCCGGTGACCCGTGAGAGCGTCGAGATTCGTCTCAGGGTCCACGCCCTTCCGTACCTCGGTGATCGGCCCATGGCGTCCTTCCGGCCCTCGCACCTGCGGGCATGGATGCGACAGCTGGAGGAGACGGGACGCGCGGCATCCTACCGACGGTCGATCTTCGCCAACGTGTCGGCCGTTTTCACGGCTGCCGTGGAGGACCGGATCATCGCGGAGAACCCGTGCCGGGCCCGTTCCGTACGGGCGCCCTCCCTCGACGGCCGCAAGGTCAAGCCGTGGTCCCTCGATCGCGTCATGGCCATGCACGAGGCGCTGCCGGACGCCTACCAAGAGATGGTCTCCCTGGGTGCGGGCTGCGGGCTCCGACAGGGCGAGATCTTCGGCCTCGCCGTTGAGGACATCGACTTCCTCAGCGGCACGGTTCACGTAGTCCGCCAGGTCAAGCTCATACGTGGCGTGCAAGCGATCTTCGGGCCGCCGAAGGGCGGCAAGGAACGTCACGTCCCGCTGCCCGAGACAGTCTCCTTCGCGCTGGCGGCCCACATCACGAAGCATGAGCCGGTAGAGGTCACCCTGCCGTGGAAGAGCACGGACGGCCCGCCCGTCACGGCCTCGCTGCTGTTCGTCAACGCTCGGCGCCAATGGCTGCACCGGTTCCGCTTCAACCGGTCCGTTTGGCGCCCGGCTCTCACTTCGGCCGGCATACCGCTCGGACGCGAGAACGGCATGCATGCCCTCCGCCACTTCTACGCCTCCGTGCTCCTGGACGCGGGGGAGAGCATCAAGGCCCTGAGCGAGTACCTGGGACACCACGACCCGAGCTTCACCCTCCGCACGTACACGCACCTGATGCCGAACAGCGAGGCACGCACCCGGGCCGCCGTCGACCGGGCCTTCCGGAACCCGGAGAGCACCGAGGACGGCCCCGAAACGGCCCCCGGGGCAAACTGACCCCCTGACCTGCACTGCAATCAGAACAGCCACAACTGACGATCCCGTACGGATGACCCGGCGTGACCTCGCGGTGGGTTTGGCAGATGAACGGGTGGACGCAGTGTCCGATCAGACGCCGAACCGACGAAACGAGGACCGGGGCATGAGGAACGAGCGGGGACCGGCCGTGGTGCGCCGGCTGGCCGGGGTGGTCGCCGTGCTGGCGGTGTGCTGGCTGCCGACGGGGGCCGCGCACGCAGACGAGACCAACACCGGTTCGCACAACGGCCACCGGGTCGGTCTGATCAACGTCAACGTCGGTCAGGTCGACGACCCGGCGGAGGACGTGCTGGAGCACACGCTGCTGTTCGGGGACGGGTACGCCTGGAACTGAACCGGCGAGGAGGACGGGACGGCCCGTGCCGCAGGTGACTGCGGTGCGGGCCGTCCCCGTTCTTGCCCCCGACCGGTGGCACAGCGGGGCGCCCCCGCACACGTCACAGGGAGTACGGGGCGGGCGCGGGGTTCGCCCCGGGGAGAGCGAAGGTGGCGATGGATGCCGAAACGCAGGAGAGTTTGCGGGAGTTCGTCGCGAACCCGGTCGTCCGCGCTGCGAACCCGGGGCCCACGCCCGGCAGGTCCTCCACGGGCAGCAGGTCAGCCGTCGGCGGCTGACGTGGCCGGGGCGTGAACCGGGCGTCGTCGAACTGCCCCTTCCGCCGCCCGGGGGACGCATCGAGGGGCGAGGGGAGCCAATGCTCGTGGAGCGGTGATCAGGTCTCGGCGAGGTCCGCGTGGAGCGACAGGAGGGTGTCGGTCGTGGCC
This sequence comes from Streptomyces sp. NPDC057424, assembly GCF_042803315.1. Taxonomy (NCBI): domain Bacteria; kingdom Bacillati; phylum Actinomycetota; class Actinomycetes; order Kitasatosporales; family Streptomycetaceae; genus Streptomyces; species Streptomyces sp. NPDC057424. Next base: position 111,650 of record NZ_JBHVCP010000013.1, on the reverse strand, counting down.
GGGCCGGCCGCCCGGAGCGGGGCGCGGACCGGCCCCGCGGGCAGGGCCAGCTCGTTGAGGAGTGCCTTGGCCGTGACGGTGCCCGGCAGGCCCGCCGACATGATCGCCTCGATGAGGGGGGTCGCCTGCTGCTGGAGGCGGGCCGCCCGGGTCGTGTCGCCCGCGTCGAACGCGTCCAGGACCGCTCGCAGGTGGGCCGGGATCACGTTCGCGACCGTGCTGACGTAGCCCGCGCCGCCCACCGCGTACAGCGCGAGGTTGTGTTCGTCGCAGCCCGCGTAGTACGCCAGGGCCGTGCGGGCCAGGACCTTCTGGGCGCCCAGGAAGTCGTGGGAGCAGTCCTTGACCGCGACGATCCGGGGGTGTTCGGCGAGGCGGAGGAGCGTCTCCGGTTCGATGCGGGTGCCGGTGCGGGCCGGGATGTCGTAGAGCATGAGCGGGATGCCGGAGGCGTCCGCGATCTCTCGGAAGTGGGCCTCGACCGCGTCCTGTGGGGGTCTGCTGTAGTACGGCGACACGACCAACAGGCCGTCCGCGCCCGCCTTTTCGGCCTCCCGGGCCAGTTCGGTGGTGTGCCGGGTGTCGGGGGTGCCGATGCCGGTGACGACCTTCGCCCGGTCGCCCACCGCCTCCCGGACGGCAGTGACGAGGGCCGACTTCTCGGCGTCCGTGGTGGTGGGGGACTCACCCGTCGTGCCGGAGAGCACCAGGCCGTCGCAGCCGTTCGCCACCAGGTGCCGGGCGAGGTGCTGTGCGCCGTCGAGGTCCAGGGTCCCGGACGGGGTGAGTGGGGTGACCATGGCGCAGAGGGTGCGGCCGAAGGGTGGTGCTGGGGGCTGTGTGGTCATGGGGGTAGTCTCGGCCCGGCAATTGTATAGCTCTACTTAATTTTGCTACCAGGTATTAGTCAGGAGTGCTTCACGGTTCGAGGTGTGGAGTGCTCCGTGACGGGCTTCACGGCGCTGCGCGGTCGGCTCGGCTCGGGAGAGGGTGAGCGGCAGGGGTAGCGGCGGGGCGGCCCGGGTACCCGGGTGGTCCTGACTTCGGGAGGAGGCGGAACACCGTGACCGGGACCATGGATCATCGGGCCGTGCGCGACGAGCGCCACTCCGTGGGCGAGCTCGTCGGGCAGGCCACCGAACAGCTCTCCACGCTCATGCGGCAGGAAGTGGCGCTCGCCAAGGAAGAGCTGGCCGAGAAGGGGCGGCGTGCGGGGCGCGGCGGCGGGCTGCTCGGGGCGGCGGGTGCCGTCGCGTACGCCGGGCTGCTCGTGCTGTCCGGCGCGGGCGTCGCCGCGCTCTCGCTGGTCCTGCCGGTGTGGGCCGCGGCGCTGATCGTGACCGGAGTGCTGTTCGTGATCGCGGCCGTGCTGGCGGCGACCGGGCGGGGGCAGCTGCGGAGGGCCGCGCCGCCCACGCCTGAGCGGGCTCTCGGCAGTGTCAGGGCGGACGTGGAAGCAATCAAGGAGAGGGCGCATCGATGACGGAAGCGACGGGCGGGGCGAAGGGGCCCGACGAGCTGCGCCGGCAGATCGAGCGGACCCGCGGTGAACTCGGCAACACGGTGGAGGAGTTGGCGGGGAAGGCGGATGTGAAGGGCCGGGCCCGGGCGCGGGCGGCCGATCTGCGGGACAAGGCCGGGGCGATGACGGTGCAGTTGCGGAGCAGTGCCGCGCAGGCGGGGCACACCGTGCACGACAGGGCGACGCATACGGGACCTCGTCCGGTGCGCACCGCTGTCCAGGCCGGGATGCGGCACCCGAAGCCGGTGCTGGTGGCCGGGGCGGCGGGCGCCGTGGTGGCTGTCGGGGTGTTGCGGTGGAGGCATGCGCACGGGCATCGCTGAGCGGGGTGCTTGCGGCCCTCCGGGGGGCGGGTCTTCGCCTCTGCGCCGGGTGGTGGCTCGGGGCCGCATCGGGGGTGCCCGTCCTCGGAACGGCACGATGGGGTCGCTTGCCGACTGACGGTTCGCTGACGCGCCAACCGCTGCGGGCGGACACCCCCGGCACGGCCCCACGCCGTACGCGGATGCGGGCGTTTCGTGGCTTGCGCCCGCGGCGGCGGGATCCCGCTCCGCCGGGTAGTGGACCTACCGCGGCAGCGCCGCGTCGTATCCGCTTGACCTCAAGCTTGGTCGAGGTTGAAGGCTGGGGTGTGTTCGCGACCGGCGCTACGACTGGAGTGTTCATGAGCCGTCGAACCGAGCAGCACCCCGACCTCACCGACCCCCGCATCGGTGCCCCCTTCTTCAGCACATGGCGGGTGGGCACTCCCGAGCGGCAGCGGCAGACCCTGGAGGCGATCGGGAGGGCCTGGGAGCGGCGGCCCTGGCCCGCCAGGGATCTGCTGGGGTATCACGTGTACGCGGGGCACGACGGGTCCGGCCTGATGCACTACTCGCAGTGGACCGGCGAGCAGGCCTTCGCGTCCTTCGTCAAGGTGCACCGGCAGGAGCGCGTCGACGAGATCGACACCGCCGTGCCGGGGATCGAGCGGGTCGGGCTGGGGCGGTACCGGCGGTACCGGAGCCGGGAGCGCGCTGCCGGGGACGCCCGGGTGCCGGGCCTGATCGTCACCGTGCGGGTCGACTTCGAGGCCGGGGCCAAGGAGCGCCGGGAGGAGTGGGCCGATCTCGTGCTGAAAGCGCTGGACGACGATCCCGAGGGACACGCCGGGCTGGTCTCCGCGCACTTCCATCTCAGTACGGACGGCGGGCACGTACTGAACTACGCGGAGTGGGGGAGTGTCGAGGCCTATGACCGGGCGCTGGCCGCCCCGTCGACCGAGGCGTGGGAGCGGGTTCGGACGTATCCCGGGGTCAAGGGGAGCACCGGCAGCCGGTACGAGCACGCTCTGGGGCTGGTGCCGGACTGACCGGCATGCGTGGGGCCGGCCGGGCGGAAGGCCTGGCCGGCCCCACGGGGTGTCACGGGCGGAAACGCAGGACCTGCGGGTCGTGGTCGCTGATCTGGTCGTGGAACTCCGCGTTGACGTGCACGCTGTCGTACTCGAAGTCGCAGCCGCGGCGGATGGACGGGCTGATCAGGATCTGGTCGAGGACCTGGCTGTTGCCCTGGTAGACGTAGGAGTAACGCTCGCTCCTGGGCAGCGACTTGATCGCCGGCCACAGTTCGCCGCGGCCCTCGAGGAGCTTCGTGGTCCGCGAGAACTCGAAGTCGTTGATGTCGCCGAGGGTGACGACGTCCGCGTTCTTCTGGGTGTCGAGGATGTCCTTGACGAAGGCGTTCACCACGGTGGCCTGCTGGTGGCGCTGCGTCTCGGAGCTGCGGGACGGCGGCTGGTACTGGGCGGTCAGGCTCTGGTCGCCGCCCTTGGAGCCGAAGTGGTTGGCGATCACGAAGACCGTGCGGCCGCGGAAGACGAACTCACCGGCCAGCGGCTTGCGGCTGTTCCTCCAGGCCTCGTCGGCGGGGGCGATACGGCCGGGGCTGAGCGTCAGGTGCGCCTTGCCGCGGATCTTCGTCACGCCGGTCGCCGTGGTGGCGTCGCCGCCCGCGCGATCGGCGAAGGAGACCCGCTCCGGGTTGAACAGGAACGCCTGGCGGATGTTGCCGCCCGGCTGGCCGCCGTCGGTGCCGTCGGCCGGGTCGATCGCGCGCCATTCGTACGTCGGGCCGCCGGCCGCGACGATCGCGTCGATCAGCTTGGTCAGCGTCTGGTCGGCGGCGACCGTGCCGTCGTTCTGCGCGCCGTTGTTGTCCTGGATCTCCTCCAGGGACACGATGTCCGGCGACTTCAGGTTGTTCACGATCGCGGAGGCGTGGGCGGCGAACGTGTCGTCCGTCGGGTCGAGGTTCTCGACGTTGTAGGTGGCGACCGCGAGTTCGGAGGAGCGCTGCTTGCGGGTCGTCTCGCGCTCCAGGCCCGCACTCTTCAGCGTGCCGAGTTCGCTCGCGACCAGGGTGTAGCCACCGAACTGGTTGTAGTCCAGGGGGCCGGCGGTGGTGCCGGTGAGGGTGTCACCCACGTTCGCCTTCGGGAAGTCCGCCGTCGCGCCGAGGGACTGGATCTGGAGGCGGCCCGTGTTCTGGGCGTCGTAGGAGCCGTAGACCGTGCCGCCGCGGCGGTTGCGGTTCTCGTACGGCTTCACCGTCACCCAGAGCTCGGTGTACGGGTCGGTGGCGCCGACGACGCGGGTGTCGGTGACCCGGACGGACATGCCCTCCAGTGCCTCGTAGTAGTCCAGGGCGTACTTCGAGGGCTTGAGGGGAAGCGCGTTGATCGAGCCGTTCGCGGCGGTGTCGCCCGTGGGCGTGTAGGCGGCGGGGACCGAGCGCGAGGTGATCGCCGTGGCGGCGGGGAGCGCGTTGCCGCTGGAGACGACCGTGGTCGTCGGCTTGGTGATCTCCGTCAGCGACTGGTTGCCGGAAGCCGTGCCGCCGGGGACGTACTCGGAGATCGTGCCGCTGACCGTGACGGAGTCACCGACGGCGACGCCCTTCGGGGCGGAGCCGGTGAAGACGAAGACGCCCTCGCTGGTCGCCGCGTCGGCGTCCGGGTTCGGGTCCTGGATCCAGAAGCCGCGGGACGAGCCGTAGGTCCGGATGCCGGTGACGATTCCGGCCACGTCCGTGACCTGCTTGCCGGCGTACGGGGATATCCGGGTGTTTCCCTGGATGTCGTGGATGCGGACCGACTCCGCGTGCGCGGGGCTGGTGAGGACGATCGTGGATGCCGCGGAGCACGCGGCGGCGACGGTGAGCGCGGCGAGACGCGCGGACGACTTGCTGGGCAACGGGATTCCCTCCGGGGACGTGACAGGGCGCCGGGACGAGGGCGGAAGCGTGAGGAATGGCTGGCTGCCGCTCCCTGTGGGGCGGGTGCGGTGACGCGCGTAGACAGCGAGGGACGGGTGGACCTGGTGGGGCCGGCCCGGTGAACAAGTGTCCGCCGACTTCTACGCGCGTCAATCTCCAGCCTGGTCAGGCCACTTGTCAAGGTTTCGGCCATGTACGCCGGCTGACGGGGAGGTGAAGTGGGCGGCATGGGTGGAAATCCGTCTAGGCTGAGCGGCTGAGTCGTATGAGGCGCCCTAGGAGAAACAGCCGATGTCAGACAGCTCCCCCCTGCCGCCGGTGCGGCTGCACCCCGAAGCGGAGCTGGCGCGCGACGCACTGTCCACGCCGTTGCTGTCCCGGGCCGCCCGGCTCGCCCGCTGGGCCGGGCCGGACACCCGCGTCGACGCCGGGGGAGGGCTCGTCGACGAGCAGCTGCCCGCGGCCGTCGAGGCGCTCGGGCTGAGCGGGGACGACGCCGCCGCCGACGCGAGCGAGGCGTGGCGGGTCGCCGTCGACGCCGGGCTCGTCGAGGTCGTCGACGAGGCGGAGGGCACCGTGACGGCCGGTGAGGATCTGGCCCTGCTCACCGGTGGCTCACCGCAGGAGGTGCTCACCGTGTGGCTCGCCGCCCTGGAGACCGTGCTCGCCGACGCGAGCGTGCCCGACCTGGACGGGCTCGTGGACGAGGACGGGGAGGTCGACCTCTCCGCCCTCGACTGGGACCCCGAGGGCGAGGCCGAGTTCCTCGACGGCGTGCTCGGCAACCTCTACCTGCTGACCGCCGGTGAGGACACACCCGGCGGTGCTCCGGTGCCGCTGCCGGCGCTGGCCGCCTCGGTGATCGTGCCCAGCGACATGAGCGAGCCCACCAACGACGTCCTGGAGCAGGTCTCCGACGCGATGATGCGGCTGGACGACCAGTTCCGGATGCTGGAGCCGGTGGGCTTCGTCGCGTACCAGCCCGTGGACGAGGCGCTCATGGCCGACGCCGACGAGGAGCCCGCGGCACCCGTCGACGACACCGACGTCTCCCGGTACGGCATGGTCCGGCTCACCCCGCTCGGCCTGTACGGCATGCGCACGCGGCTGATGGAGGCCGGGTACGAGGCGCCGGCCGTCGGGGACCTCGCGGACAAGGGGGCCGACGCGCTGCTCGACGGCACGGCGGAGTTCCCGCCCGGTGCCGCGCAGGCTGAGACCGAGCAGTGGCTTGAGCGGCGGGAATCGCTCGCCGCCGCACGGGAGTTGCTGGCCGCGGCCCGGGGGTCGGATGCCGGGGCGCCGTTGCGGCGGCTGCGGTGCCAGCAGGCCCTGTCGCTCGTCGGTGCCTCGGCCGAACCCGCCTTGCGGGAGGTGCTCGACGACGCCGAGCTGGGCGGGCTCGCGCGGGTGTGGCTGACCGAACACGGTGCGGTGGACGTGCCCGCGCCGTCCGAGGCGATGGTGTACTGGCTGACCATCGACACGGTGGCCGCACAGCTCGCGGCGGAGGGGAACTCCGAGGAGCTGCGGGCGCTGGTGGAGGGGCTCGCGCAGCAGCACGGTGGGTTCTTCGCGGCTGTGTGGCGCGTCGATCATCCGGCCACGGCCGATGTGCTGGAGGCGATGGGGCGGTTGCATCCCGACAAGAAGGTGGCGAAGGAGGCCCGGAAGGCTGCGTTCAAGGCGCGATCGCAACAGGGCGGTTGATCCCGTTGTGCGTGCGGCGGTGCTGTGGCTGGACGCGTAGTTCCCCGCGTCCCTTTGGGCGGCGTTCAACTCGCGTTCACAGGTGAGCGGGACGGTGTTGCCGAATGAGGTCCGCCACCCTCCTCGGCCTTCTCACCGTCACAGGAGACACCATGTCGCTCACCCGTAGGGACTTCGCCAGAAACTCCGCGATCACCGGTGCCGGTGTCGCGCTGGCGGGCAGTGTCGGCGCCCTCGCCACCGCACCGAACGCCCTCGCGTCCTACGACACCGACATCGCGGGGGACGAGGCGGCGGACGCCCGGCACGGAGTCGGCTACGGGCCGCTCGTCCCCGACCCCGAGGGCATCCTCGCCCTGCCCGCCGGCTTCACGTACCGGATCATCACGTACAGCGGCAGGACGAAGCTGGAGTCCGGTGAGTTCACGCCGTCCAACCACGACGGCACCGCCGCCTTCGACGGCCCCCGCGGCACCACCCTGCTCGTCAACAACCACGAGCTGAAGGGCCCGCGCGCCAACTGGAAGTACCCGGTGCCGCTCACCGAGGGCCTCGTCTACGACCCGGCCGCCGCCGGCGGCTGCACGGTCGTCGAGATACGCCCCGACGGACGCGTCGCCGAGTGGGTGGGCATCGCCGGCACCTCCACCAACTGCGCCGGCGGCAGCACCCCGTGGGGCACCTGGCTCACCTGCGAGGAGAACTCCGACAGGGCGGGGGTCAACGGCATGACCAAGGACCACGGCTATGTCTTCGAGGTCGACCCCTGCGACCGGCGCGCCAACCGCGGCCCCAAGCCGCTGAAGTTCTTCGGCCGCTACGACCACGAGGCCGTCGTCATCGACCCCGGGCGCGGCCACGCCTACCTCACCGAGGACGACGACGAGCCCAACGGCCTCTTCTACCGCTGGGTCCCGCCCAGGGGCTTCGCATACGGCCCCGGCACGTTCCGCGAGCTCGCCGACGACGCCGGTGTCCTCCAGGCGCCCAAGTGCTTCGACTCCGGCGGCACGTTCGTCGACGACCTGTCCCGCGCCACGAAGACCGGCACGGTCTACGGCGTCGACTGGGTGGACGTCCCCGACCGCGACGCCCGCACCACCCCCGTGCGCAAGCAGTTCGGCGACGGCGAGGTCACCCGCGCCCGCAAGCTGGAGGGCATGTGGTGGGGCGACGGCGGCGCCTACATCGTCTCCTCGTACGCCCGTGAGGAGAGCCCGGGCCGGCACGACGGCCAGGTCTGGTTCTACGACCCCAAGCGCCGGACGCTGACACTCAAGGTCCTGCTCGGCGTGAACCCCGACCCGGCCAGGGACGGCGCGTTCGACGGCCCCGACAACATCACCGTCTCCCCGTACGGCGGCATCGTCCTGGCCGAGGACGGCGAGGGCGTCTCGCACCTCTTCGGCGCCACCGAGAGCGGCCGCACGTACCCGATCGCCCGGAACGACCTGAACGTCGGCACCGAAGAGGAGCCCGAGTACAGCGAGTTCGCCGGTGTCACCTTCTCACCCGACGGCAGGACCCTTTACGCCGGCATCCAGGACCCGGGCATCCTGCTCGCCATCACCGGCCCCTGGAAGCGCCAGAAGCGGAAGTGATGCGCTCGCGGTTGTGGGTGATGGCGGGGCGTCCGTCCGGTTGCCCTCCCGGCGACGTGCGGGCGGATGCCCGCGCTTGGCGGGGGCAGGTGCCGGGCGCGCTGGGCACTCCGGTGCCCCCCGGCGGGATCGTGGCCGGTGCTCCCGATCGATTGCCCTTCCGCGGGGCGCCGGCCGGCCGCGCTTGCGGAGGGCCCCCGTCCGGCTGCCCCTGCCGGGCAGGCTCGGGCGCCGGATACAGTGCTGAACGTGTGGACGGACAACCAGCGCGCGGAGCCGAGTGCCGAGAGACCCGACGGTGCCCGGCGCCGGGCCACGATCCACGACGTCGCACGACTGGCGGGGGTGTCACGCCAGACGGTCTCCCGGGCGGTCAACGACAAGGGTGAGATCGACCCCGGCACCAAGGAGCGGGTCCTGGAGGCGGCGCGGCTCCTGGACTACCGGCCCAGCCGGTTCGCGCGCGGACTCGTTCAGAAGGGGGCCGTGACCGCGGGCCTGGTCATCCCGGACCTGCGGAATCCGTTTTTCCCGGAGGTCGCCGCCGGGGTGCTGGAGGCGGCCGAGCAGCGCGGCTGGCAGGTCGTCGTGTGGGACTCCCGGATCGACGAGGCCAGGGAACGGGAGGCGCTCGACGTGCTCTCCCATCAGGCGGACGCCGTCGTGGGCTACTTCAAGGACCCGGACGACGTGCTCACCCGGCACCTGGGAGGCGTACCGCTGGTGCTGCTGGAGCGCGGCCCGCAGCAGACCCGGTTCGCTGCCGTGGGCATCGACGCCGCCAGCGGCGTCGAGGAGGGCATGCATCATCTGTTCCGCGCGGGACACCGCAGGATCGGCATGCTGGACGGCGTGCACGGACCCGGCCCCCGCAGACAGGCCTTTCTGGAACAGACACGGCGGCTCGGCCTGCCGGTCGACGAGGACTGGATCGTGGTGTGTCCCGAGCACAGCGTGGCGGGCGGCGAGGCCGGCATGGACCGGCTGCTGACCGCGCGGCCCGGGATCACCGCGGTCTTCGGGTTCAACGACCTGATCGCGGTCGGGGCGATGCGCACCGCCCGTCGCCGCGGCCGGAGCGTTCCGGGCGACCTGGCCGTACTCGGCTTCGACGGCCTCTCCCTGGGCGAGCTGGTCGAACCAGCCCTGACCACCCTGCACATCGACAAGCGGCAGCTGGGACGGCTGGCCGTGGAGCAGGTGGCGCGGCTGCGCGCGGGCGAGGAGCCGCTGCGGGGCGCGGACGCATGGGTGACCCCCGAACTCCTGGTGCGTGACTCCGCCTGACATTCCGGCGTCCTCAGCCTCTGGTAGCGGAAGGGCTCGCAGGTCCGGACGGCGACATCGATTCCTGATCGTGGTGTTCCTGTCCGGGGCACGGCACGTCCTGCCGGATCCGGCGGCGGGGCGATGAAGAGGCGGGGCCCGGGGGCGGGCCCGCAGTCTCGGTAGAGTGCGCGGAAAGTCCCCGGTTCGTGAGGAGTGGCGCGTGGCGCAGGTCAGGCCCATGCGGGCGGATGCCCGGCGCAACCACGAGCGGTTGCTGACGGTCGCCGCGGAGGCCTTCGCCGAGCACGGGGAAGGCGCGTCGCTCGACGACATCGCCAAGCGTGCCGGGGTCGGCTCCGGCACGCTGTACCGGCATTTCCCGACCCGGCAGGCGCTGCTGGAGGCCGCGTATCTGGACCGTATCGAGGCGATCGCGGCCCGGGCCGGTGTGCTGGCGGACGAACTGCCGCCGGGCGGGGCGCTGAAGGAGTGGCTGTACGAGCTGGGCGCCGGGATGATCCGGATGCGGGGGCTGAAGGCGCTGCTGGGCCCGGCTGTGACGGACTCCGGCTCCCTCGTGAACACGGCCTGCGGCGACGCGGTCAAGACTGCGGCGGCACGGCTGGTCCGGGCGGCGCAGGAAGAGGGCACGCTGCGGGCGGACGTCGAGCCGATCGACGTGCTGCGCCTGGCACACGGGGTGGCGACGGCGTCCGAACTGGCGGACGGGGAGGGCCGGCACATCCGGCGGTATCTGACGCTGCTGATGGACGGGCTGGGGGCGCGGCGCCCCTGAGGTGGTGAGCCGGACGCCGGACGCCCCCTTGGGCAGGGGGCGTCCCCGGAGGCCGGTGGTGGACTACAGCGACTGCGCCGCCGGCTTCACCATTCCCCTCACCGTGCGGGACTTCACGAAGTCGCCCATGGCCGTCATCTCCCACTCGCCGGAGAACTGACGGATCAGCTTGGCCATCATCACGCCGGTCTGCGCCTCGGCGCCGGTGAGGTCGAAGCGGACCAGTTCCTCGCCGGTGGTGCCGTCCAGGAGGCGGCAGTAGGCCTTGGCGACCTCCGTGAACTTCTGGCCGGAGAAGGAGTTGACCGTGAAGACCAGGCCGGTGACCTCCTGGGGGAGGCGGCCGAGGTCGACCATGATGGTCTCGTCGTCCCCGCCGCCCTCACCCGTGAGGTTGTCCCCGGAGTGCTGGATCGCGCCGCCCACGATCTGGAGCTTGCCGAAGTAGCAGCTGTCGATGTGGTTGCGCTGCGGCCCGTAGGCGATGACCGAGGCGTCCAGGTCGATGTCCTTGCCGCGGTACGCCGGCTCCCAGCCGAGGCCCATCCGGACCTGGGAGAGCAGGGGGCGGCCGCCCTTGATCAGGGAGACCGTCTGGTTCTTCTGGAGGCTGACGCGGCCCTTGTCGAGGTTGATCTTCCCGGCGCCGGGCGCGGGCGGGGAAGGCGTGGCAGGGGCGGCCGGGGGCGCGGCGGGGGTGGAGACGGGCGGGGCGGGAGGCTGCACCGGGGCCGGCGGCGGGGTCACCGGCTGGGGCGGGGTCGCCGGCTGCGCCGGGGCGGCGGCCGGCTCCTCCACCGTGACACCGAAGTCCGTGGCGATGCCCGCGAGGCCGTTGGCGTATCCCTGGCCGACGGCGCGGGCCTTCCACTGACCGTTGCGCTGGTAGACCTCCACGATGACCAGGGCCGTCTCGCCGCCGAGCTGCGGCGGCGTGAACGTGGCCAGGACGGAGCCGTCGTCCGCGTTGCGGATGGTGGCCGTCGGCTCGATGCCCTGGAAGGTCTGGCCCGCGGCGTCCGGGCTCGCCGTGACGACGATCTTCTCGATGCCAGGCGGGAGGGCCGCCGTGTCGACCACGATCGCGTCGGGCGCACCGCCGCCGCCCGAGCGGTACGTCACGCCCGGGCCGGACGGCTGGTTGTAGAAGATGAAGTCGTCGTCGGAGCGCACCTTGCCGTCGGCGGTGAGCAGCAGGCCCGATACGTCGAGCCGCACCGGGGCGGCGACGTCCACCGTCACGCGGGCGGCAGACAGAGGGATGTTCGAGCCGGGGGTCATAGCTGTCATGCCGGGTGAACGAGCGAAGCGGTTTTACCGTTCCCTTACCGTGCCGCCGATCGGGTCAGTGACGGTCGAGGGGGCCTCAGCGGCGATTGCGGGGGTGGTCGCGGGCGGTGCGCTCGTTGCCCCGCTTGTAGTTGCCGGTCCAGCGGGCCATGACCAGCTGCGGGTCGGAGGTCTCGGCCTCGGCGAGGAACTGCTCGGCCCGGGGGCCGTTCAGGGTGGTGGCGGGGCGGCCGTGGTGGCTGATGCGGACGGTGCCGCCCGCGTGCTGCTCGTAGCTGAATCCATGAGGTCTTGGCATGCCGTGAGGGTACGAGGCGGGGAGCAGGCGCCCCAGCGAATTTCCCCTGCCCCCGCCCGCACCGGTTCGTTCCCTACGGCACGACCACGATCTTGCGGCCGACACCCGCCGCGAACTGCTCCAGCGCCTGAGGGTACCGCTCCAGCGGGATGCGGTCGCTGATGAAGACCTCCGGGTCGAGGACGCCGTTCGCGAAGAGTTCCGCCGCCCGCTCGAAGCTGTGCAGGACCGCCATCGAACCGGTGATGGTGATCTCCTGGTTGTAGATGCGGTACGGGTCGATCGTCACGCGGGTCGCGTAGTCGGCCACGCCGAACTGGAGGAACGTCCCGGCCTTCGCCACCCGGTCCAGGCCGTCCTGGATCGCCGCCGCGTTGCCGGTCGCGTCGACCACCAGGTCCCAGCCCTGCGGGCGGTCCAGTTCGTCGGGGCCGGCCGCCGACGCCGAGACGCCGAGGCGGCGGGCCGTCTCCAGGCGGGCCGGGTTCACGTCGACGATGTCCACGCTGGCCGCGCCCGTGCGTTTGGCCAGCTCCAGCATCATCAGGCCCATCGTGCCGGAGCCGTAGATCAGCACGTGGGCGCCGAGGCGGGACTGGAGCACGTCGTACCCGCGGACCGCGCAGGACAGCGGCTCCACGAGCGCCGCGTCCTCCGTGCGGACGTGGTCGGGGAGTTTCACGCAGTTCGCCACGGGGGCGACCGCGTACTGCGCCGCGCCTCCGGCTGTCGTGACGCCGATCGCCGCCCAGCGTTCGCAGAGGTTGTTGTGGCCGGTGCGGCAGTAGCGGCACTCGTAGCAGTAGAGGGACGGGTCGACCGCTACCCGGTCGCCCACCGACACCTCCGTGACCTGTGTGCCGACGCCGACCACCTCGCCCGCGAACTCGTGCCCGGGCACGATCGGCAGCTTCGGGGCGAACTCGCCCTGGAGGATGTGCAGATCGGTTCCGCACAGGCCGCACGCCGCGACCTCGACCACGACATCGCGCGGCCCTGGGGTCGGGTCCGGGACCTCGGCGACGACGGCCCTGCCCATGGACTCGATGACGGCGGCCTTCATTTCACGGCTCCCAACGACAGACCCTGGACCAGCTTGTCCTGGGCGGCGAACCCCGCGGCGAGCACCGGCAGGGAGATGACGAGCGACGCGGCGCACACCTTCGCCAGGAACAGGCCCTGGCTGGTGATGAAGCCGGTCAGGAAGACGGGGGCGGTCTCGGCGACCACACCCGTGAGCACCCGGGCGAACAGCAGCTCGTTCCAGCTGAAGATGAAGCAGATCAGAGCCGTCGCCGCGATGCCGGGCAGGGCGATGGGGGCCACCACACGCCACAGGATCGTGGGCAGTCTGGCGCCGTCGATCTGCGCCGCCTCGATGATCGCGGCCGGCACCTCGGAGAGGAACGACTGCATCATCCACACCGCGATCGGCAGGTTCATGGCCGTGTAGAGGATGACCAGGGCCCAGATGTTGTCGAGCAGGCCGGTGTTCTTCGCGAACAGGTAGATCGGCAGCAGGCCCGCCACCAGCGGCAGCATCTTGGTGGACAGGAAGAAGAACATGACGTCGGTCCACTTCCTCACCGGCCGGATGGACAGCGCGTACGCCGCCGGCAGGGCGAGGAGCAGGGTCAGCAGCGTCGAGACCACGGAGGCCGTCATCGAGTTGATGAGCGCGGGCCAGGGGCTGGCGCCCCCGCCGACGCCGAAGAACTCGCGGTAGCCGTCCAGGGTGAGCGAGGCCGCCAGGGAGGGCGGGTTGGTCGCCGCGTCCGCCTCGGAGTGGAGGGAGGTCAGGACCATCCAGAGGAGGGGCAGCACGAACAGGAGGCCGGCCAGCCAGGCGGCCATGCCCAGGGCGGCTCCCTGGAAGCGGCCGCGGCGCGGGGGCCGTCGGGGGGCGGTGGTGGTGACGGTGGTCATCAGCGGGACACCTCCGCGCGGAACAGGGACGACACGACGCGCAGGGCGAAGGTCGCGAGGACGAGCGAGCCGATGACGACGATCACGCCGGCCGCCGAGGCCAGGCCGTTCTCGTGCGCCTGGTAGAAGGTCTGGTAGATGGTGTACGGCAGGTTCGCGGTGCCCAGGCCGCCGGAGGTGATGGTGTACACCGCGTCGAAGTTCTGCACGATGTAGATCGAGCCGAGCAGCACGCTCAGTTCGAGGTAGCGGCGCATGTGCGGCAGTGTGATGTGGACGAAGACCTGCCAGTCGTTCGCGCCGTCCATGCGGGCCGCCTCGAGCAGCTGCGCGTCGCGGCTCTGCAGTCCGGCGAGCAGGATCAGCGTCATGAACGGCGTCCACTGCCAGATCAGCGAGGCCTCGACCGCCATCAGCGGCATCTCGGAGATCCAGTCCGGCTGGGGCGCGCCGTCCCCGCCGATCCAGCTCAGGACGCCGTTGAACAGGCCGTACTCGGGGTTGAACAGCACGTGCTTCCACAGCAGCGCGGCCGCGATCGGCACCAGCAGGAAGGGCGCGATCAGCATGGTGCGCACGGCGGCCCGGCCCCGGAACCTCCGGTCGAGCAGCAGGGCCAGCGCCAGTCCGAGCACCAGGCTGACGAGCACGACCGTGACGGTCAGCAGGACGGTCGTCCCCACCGACCTGCGCAGGTCTGGCGTGCTCAGCACCTCCGCGTAGTTGGCGAAGCCGGCGAAGTGGCGGTCGTCCGGGTACAGCGCGTTCCAGTCGAAGAACGAGATCACCAGGGTCGCCACGAAGGGCAGCTGCGTCACGAGGATCATGAAGATCAGCGCGGGCAGCAGGGGGGCCCGGGTGGCCCACGCCCGCATACGGTTCGGCCGCCGGGCCGTCGGCCGCTGGGGGGCGGCGACCCGGGTGGGGGGAGTCGCGACGGTCATGATCCCTCGTACTTCTTTCCTACGGCCTCGGCGAGTTCCTGTGCCTTCTTCAGCGCGCTGTCCACGGACTGGCGGCCGGCGATGGCGGAGCTGATCTCCTGGGAGACCTTGGTGCCCAGGTCGGTGAACTCGGGGATGCCGACGAACTGGATGCCGGGCGCCGGCCGCGGCTGCACGCCCGGGTCCTCGGGCTCGGCGCTCGCTATGGCGTCCCGGGTGACATCGGCGAAGGCGGCGGCCTCCTTGCGGTACTGCGGGATGTCGTAGGTCGACGCCCGCTTGCCGGCGGGCACGTTGGCCCAGCCGATCTTCTCGCCGACGAGCTTCTCGTAGTCCTTGCCGGAGGCCCAGGAGATGAACTTCCAGGCGTTCTCGGCGTTCTTGGAGGCCTTCTGGATGCCCCAGGCCCAGGTGTAGAGCCAGCCCGAGCTGTCGGTCTTCTCGACCGGCGCCGGGACGTAGCCGATCTTGCCCTTGACCGGGGAGCCGCTCGCCTCCAGGGAGCCGGCCCCGGCCGTGGCGTCGTACCACATGGCGGTCTTTCCCTGGGTCATGTTGTTCAGGCACTCGGCGTAGCCGGCCTGGGCGGCGCCCGCCTCGCCGTGCTCCCGGACCAGGTCGACGTAGAACCGGGTGGCCTCCTTGAACTCCTCGGAGTCCAGCCGCGCCTGCCAGTCCTTGTCGAACCAGGTGCCGCCGAAGGTGTTGACGACCGTGGTCAGCGGGGCCATGACCTCACCCCAGCCGGGCAGGCCGCGCAGACAGATGCCCTTCATGCCGGACTCGGCCGCGTCCACCTGCGCGGAGAGGTCGGCGACCTGCTGCCAGGTGGGTTTGCCGGGCATGGTCAGGCCCGCCTTCTCGAAGACGTCCTTGCGGTACATCAGGAAGGAGGACTCGCCGTAGAAGGGCTCGCCGTAGAGGTTGCCGTCCTCCGCGGTGAGGGCCTGCGTCATCGGGGTGAGGATGTCGTCCTGGTCGAAGGCCTTGTCGTTCTCGACGTACGAGTCCAGGGAGTGGAGCCAGCCGTTCTCGGCGTAGATGGGGATCTCGTAGTTGCTGAGGGTGGCGACGTCGTACTGGCCGGCCTGGTGGGCGAAGTCCTGGCTGATCTTGTCCCGGACGTCGTTCTCCGGCAGGACGGTGAAGTTCACCTTGATGCCGGTGTCCTTGGTGAAGTTGGCGGCGGTGAGCTTCTGCAACTCCACCATCTGCGGGTTGTTCACCATCAGGACGTTGATGGAGTCGCCGCCGGTGGATCCGGACCCGCCGGCGCCCGAGCAGGCGGCGAGTGAGGTGATCAGCGTCCCTACGGCTGCCACGGCGAGGGAGGCGCGTGGCGCGCGTCGGCTCTGGGGTCGCATGGAGTACTCCTGGATATTTGGGTGAAAAAGGGACTGTTGAGGGCAAGAGGTGCTATGAGGGGGTGTCTCGGCTGGTCGTGTCGGCCCTTCGGGTGGGTCTGCCGGGTGCGACGCGTACGTCAGACGCGGATGACCTGGGGTCCCAGCAGTGAGTAGCGGTGGGCCTCGGCCGCGGGGAGCAGGGTGCTCGTCACGATCGCTTCCAGGGCGCCCACCTCCGCGAACCGGCAGAAGCTGACCGCGCCGAACTTGGTGTGCACACCCGCGAACACCGTGCGCCGCGCGGCCCGGATCGCCTGCGCCTTGACCTCGCTGACAGCAGGGTCGGGGGTGGTGAGGCCGTGTTCGCGGGAGATGCCGTTGGCGCCGATGAACGCCAGGTCGACGACGAAACCGGCCAGCATCCTCGTCGTCCAGTGGTCGACGGTGGCGAGGGTGCCGGAGCGGACCCGGCCGCCGAGGAGCAGGACGGAGGCGGTGTCGGTCCCGGCGAGCGCGGCCGCGACGGGCAGGGACGCGGTGACCACGGTCAGCGGCCGGTCCCGGGGGAGTGCCTCGGCGATGAGCTGGGGGGTGAAGCCCTCGTCGACGAAGACCGTCTCGGCGTCCCCGAGCAGCTCGGCCGCGGCGGCCGCGATCCGGCGCTTCTCGGGGACGTGGCTGGTGGCCCGGAAGGCGAGCGTCGTCTCGAAGCCGGCGCTCTCCACGGGGTAGGCGCCGCCGTGGGTGCGGCGGAGCAGGCCGTGGTCCTCGAGGACGCGCAGGTCCCGCCGTACGGTCTCCTTGGCCACGCCCAGTTCGGCGGCGAGGGCGGTGACGTCGACGGAGCCGGCGCGCCGCGCGGCCAGCACGATCTCGCGCTGGCGTTCTTCCGCCGTCCTCGTGCTCATGCCGCCACCTGCCTTCCGCTGCTGCTTGCCCGTTCGGGCCCGATGGGGTCCGTGGGGGAATTTCTACAGCGGGGTCACGGCACTGAACAGGTCTGTTGCGGGTTCGAAACTGCCCGTTTGCGCCCGTTCGACGCGGGGGCGTGTCCGTCGCGGACCTGCGTCAGCGGTGATCGGGGCGTGAGAGCGGGCAGCGACGGTGCCCGAACAGGGGGGCGGGCGGGCCCGTTCGGTGCCCGCCCGCCCTTTCGCGCCGGCTCTTTCCGGTCAGTACGGCCAGATCGGCGGGTCCGTCACGAAGTGGCCGCCGAGGCAGGCGTGCGCCTCGTTGTCCGGGTCCAGCTCCCCTTGCTCGGCGATGAGCTTCCCGGCCCAGGGCTCGGAATCGTCCTGCGGCTCGTAGCCGAGCGCCCGGGCGCTGGTGAGGTCCCACCACAGCCGGGTGTTGGCGGAGGAGCCGTGGACGACGGTGTGGCCGACGCGTTCGGCGGTCAGGGCGGCGTGGAGGAGACGGGCGCCGTCGGCGGGGCTCATCCACACCGAGAGCATGCGCACGCTGGTCGGCTCGGGGAAGCAGGAGCCGATCCGCACCGAGACGGTCTCCAGGCCGTGCTTGTCCCAGTAGAACTGCGCGAGGTCCTCGCCGAAGCACTTGGACAGGCCGTAGAAGGTGTCGGGGCGGCGGGGGGTGTCGACCGGGATCAGGGGGTCGTCGCCCTGGGGGCGCGGGGTGTAGCCGACCGCGTGGTTGGAGGAGGCGAAGACGATCCGGCCGACGCCCTCCTCGCGGGCGGCCTCGTACAGGTGGTAGGTGCCCTCGATGTTCGCCTTGAGGATCTTCTCGAAGGACGCTTCCAGGGAGATGCCCGCGAGGTGGATGATCGCGTCGACACCCCGGACCGCCTCGCGTACGGCGTCCCGGTCGGCCAGGTCGGCGGTGATCGCGCCGGGTTCGCCCTCGACCGGGCGCAGGTCCAGCAGGCGCAGGTCGTAGCCGTAGGCCGGGAGCAGGTCCCGCATCAGGGTGCCGAGGCCGCCGGCGGCGCCGGTGAGCAGGACG
Organism: Streptomyces sp. NPDC057424; assembly: GCF_042803315.1. Classification (NCBI taxonomy): domain Bacteria; kingdom Bacillati; phylum Actinomycetota; class Actinomycetes; order Kitasatosporales; family Streptomycetaceae; genus Streptomyces; species Streptomyces sp. NPDC057424. The sequence goes on along the minus strand of NZ_JBHVCP010000013.1, from coordinate 93,728 downwards.
GTGCGGGGAGCGGGCATCCTCGGGTCTCCTTGATCGCCAAACGTGCACATGAGCGCACGGCATTCATATGCGTGGACACGCTAAGGAGGTGGGGCGGAGCCCGTCAAGTATGTCGCGGAGCGGGTGAATCCGCAGGTGCGTCGCGGGTGTGCGCGCTTGACCGGCGCCAAGGGGGCGCCTTAGCGTGGAGTTGTTCAGAAATGTAGACGCCAATCATGAATATGGAACCGGGAGAGCTTGTGACGTCAGCCCCTCTCGCCGCTCGACTCAACATCCCCAGCGGGCCGCTGTTCTTCCCGGTCACCGCCTACGGACCCGACGGCTCCGTGGACCTCGACACCTACCGCACACACGTCCGGCGCGGGGTGGAGGCCCATGCCGCCGCCGTGTTCGCCTGCTGCGGCACCGGCGAGTTCCACGCGCTGACGCCCGAGGAGTTCGAGGCCTGCGTACGGGCCGCCGTCGAGGCCGCCGACGGGCGCGTGCCGGTCGTCGCGGGTGCCGGCTATGGCACCGCGCTCGCCGTCCGCTACGCCCGCCTCGCCGAGGCCGCCGGGGCGGACGGGCTGCTCGCCATGCCCCCGTACCTCGTCGTCGCCGGGCAGGAGGGGCTGCTGCGGCACTACCGGGAAATCGCCGCCGCGACGGCTCTGCCGGTCATCGTCTACCAGCGCGACAACGCCGTGTTCACCCCGGAGACGGCCGTCGCACTGGCCCGCACGGACGGGATCATCGGCCTCAAGGACGGCCTCGGCGACCTCGACCTCATGCAGCGCGTCATCAGCGCCGTCCGCTCCGAGGTCCCGGGCGACTTCCTCTACTTCAACGGCCTGCCGACCGCTGAGCAGACCCAGCTCGCCTACCGCGCCCTCGGTGTCACGCTCTACTCGTCCGCCGTGTTCTGCTTCGCGCCGGAGATCGCCCTCACCTTCCACCAGGCACTCCGCGACGGCGACGACCCCGTGGTGGAGAAGCTGCTGGACGGGTTCTACCGCCCGTTCGTCGAACTGCGCGCCCGGGGCCGCGGCTACGCCGTCGCCCTCGTCAAGGCGGGCGTACGGCTGCGCGGACTGGACGTGGGGGAGGTGCGGCCCCCGCTGCACGAGCCGGACGGGGATCATGTCAAGCAGCTCGCCGAAGTGATCGAGCGTGGCTACGCGCTGCTTGAGGAGGCCAAGTGAAGGCGTCGGCATTCGTCTACCCCTGGGACGTCAACGGGGACCCGGAGGCAACCGCAAGGATCGCCGCGCTCGGTGTGGAACAGGTAACGCTCGCCGCCGCCTACCACTCCACGCGCGCGCTCACGCCCCGCCACCCGCGCCACCGCATCGTCACCGCCGAGCACGCCGCCGTGCTGTACCCGGCGGACGACCGCTGGGCCGGGCGCGAGCTGCGCCCCTACGCGGCCGGCGCCTGGGCCCCCGGCGACGCCTTCGGCGAGGCCGCCACCGCGCTCACCCGGGCCGGACTCGAGGTGCACACCTGGGTCGTCCTCGCGCACAACTCCCGCCTGGGCGCCGAGCACCCGGACACCTCGGTCGTCAACGCCTACGGCGACCGCTACCCCTGGGCGCCGTGCATCGCGCAGCCCGCCACGCGCGCGTACCTCACCGACCTGGCCGCCGAGGCGGCCGTCCGGCCCGGGGCGCTCGGCACCGAGCTGGAGTCCCTCGGCTGGTACGGCCTGCAGCATCTGCACGCCCACGACAAGACCGGCGGCATCGGCCTCGGGGATGCCGGGCAGTACCTGATGGCGCTGTGCTTCTGCCCGTCGTGCCGGGAGGGCTACGGCCGGCACGGCCTGGACGCCGACGAGCTGGCCGCCGCCGTACGGACCGCGCTGGAGCCGGTGTGGCAGGGCGCCCCCTCCGACGGAGGGTGGGCGGGTATCGAGAAGCTCCTCGGCGAGGCGCTCGCGCACACCACGCGCGCGTACCGCGACGAAACCGCCCGCACGCTCCAGGAACGGGCCGTCGCGGCCGTCCGGGCGGCGGCGCCCGACGGCTTCCAGGTGCTGCTGCACGCGGACCCGGTGTCGTACCACGTCGGCGCCAACCCCGGTGTCGATCCGGCGCACATCCTGTCCGTCGCGGACGGTGTGGTCGTGCCCTGCGCGGGCGGCACCGGCACGCTGACGCCGTTCGCGCGGCAGGAGCGCGAGGGCGCCGTCATCGCCGCCAACTTCACCGTGGTCTCGGGGATGGGCGGCAGCCCGGGCACCCTCGCCGCCGACGCCGCCGAGGCACGGCGTCTGGGCGCCACCGACCTGCGGCTTTATCACGCAGGGCTGGCGTCCGACGGCGACCTGGAGACGGTCCGCTCCGCCCTCGCCGGCCTCTGACACAGAGCGGCCGCCGTCACCAGCAGGACCACGCCCAGGGCCACCAGCACCAGCCGGTGGTCCACCAGCTCGACCAGGGCCGCTCCGGCGGCCAGCCCGACCACGTTCGGTGTGTACACCAGGGTGTGGGCGGTGGCCGTGACCCGGCCCAGCAGCGCACCCGGCGTCTCACGCTGCACGGACGTCAGCGCGGCGATCAGCACCGCGGGCAGCCCCAGGCCGATCGCCGCGCTGCACACCAGCGCCACCGGGTCGGACGGCACCGCCCGCAGGCCCACCGCGAGCGCCAGCAGGGCGATGCCGGACGCCGCGAAGCGCCGTGCGCCCAGATGGCGCAGGGCAGGGCCGGAGAGCAACCGACCGGCTCGGTGACGGCCTTGACCGGGTCGGCCTGGAGGATGCCGCGGACGCGGTGGAGGACTGGGGCGCCGAGGTCGCGTCCGAACACGGCGCCACAACCGGAGAGCAGCAACTCGGCCACAACCAC